>JAGGVH010000022.1 GCA_021158105.1 Microcaldota archaeon | reverse complement strand
CGAGATTGCTTCTGTGACACCTGTTACTACACAGTTGGGGATTGATTTTAGGACTTACCAACGCCTTATAAAATTGTATCCTTCTTTTCATAAAGAAATTGATAAAGTAGTCGGGTTTCAAATCTTTTCGTTAAAACCAGAAGAGTTTCTTAACAGTTATAGAAAACGAACATGTGTTTCAGAAGGTATACGACAGGCAATTGAACTTTATTTACAAACTATCATTATAAGAAAAATGCACTTTTCAAGAGAATATCACTCCACAGTTGCTGCGCGTGAGTTTGGCGTTGACAAGGGAACAGTCCGCAGGTTAAAACAAAAGTATCCTACTTTTTCTTCTATAATAAAAATATTAAAAAATTATAATGAATTAAAGGAAACTTATCTCCCCAAGCATTCAGGTATTTCATATACAACGACTGAGAAAAACCATAACATATCTAACATTTTAAGTTTAATCTCAAATTTTTATGATTTAACAAAGATATATGCAATTTCCTACCATATCAAAAATCTAAAAAAGATTAATCATAAGGAATATAAGACGTTGTTGGATTTTGTTTATTCTTTAAAATATAATATTGATTGGCACAGCCAGATTTCATACTCGTCAGATTTAAATTCGTCAGAATCGTTTTATATTTATAGGCTTACACAATTCATAGATAAAATAGGCCCAACAAATTTTTCATATAAACGTTATAGGATTACATTGCTTATTTATTTAATGTTGGCAAGGTTTGAAAATGATTAATATTCAACTATACCTTTATTTCCATTAATTTTAATATTCATACCGTTTTTTAAAATGTCAAACGGATTTTTTTCTAATTTATCAACAATCGGTATTTCTGCAATGATCGCTCCGACAGCCACTATCGTTTCACATTCTATATTAATCATTCCAACCGGTGCGACACCATTCTTTTTCAATTGTAATATTACATACGACCCAACAGTCGACCCTTTACCTCTTGGAAATACCAATACTTTACCAGCAATCGATTTACCAAACGCTTCATTTTCCTTATCGATAATGATGCCTGTCTTTGGGTCAACACCACCCAAAAATGAGATTGAATCCTTAGTTATCAACACTTCACCTTTACCAACACCTTTTGATATTGCCCTGCCTTTGATAATCATCTAATCACCTTTATTCACTTAGAAGTTTCTTAATATTATCATACTTTATCTTTTGCTTATTGAACGACGGCAAATATTTAGCCGCTTTGCCAGAGTTTACACCCGTCCGTCTGATCCCCATCTCATACAACGGGGCTACAACCATACACGTGTCTGCAAACACCTTTCCACCTTTGTTTTCTATTGTTTTAACATACCCTTTTTCTAATGCTTTTTCATATATCTTTCTAGCAGTGAACACCCACACCTTTTTCATTCCACCTTCTTTTATTAGGTTGGCAACTTCTTCAATTTCTTCCAAAGATGCATGAGGGCAACCAATTGTAATTATCTCCGTGTCTTCGGTGGTGTTCATGTTTTCGATCGTTTCCTTGATCATCTTGTTATCCACCTCGATTGTTTCATAGTCTTCTTTAAGTTTCCATTCGGGAGTTGCATCCTTAATGTAATACAATGCAACACTGCCAGAAGCTGCCATTGCAGCACCTAAATACTTCATAGTTATATCGTTTGCGTTTTCCAATCCCTCAAATGCAGGAATCTTGCCTTTGACCATTTTGCCCACGAGCGCTCCCAGAGCACCATACATGAAACGTGTTGAAACATCGGTTTTAACTTTAACCAATACATTAGCAATACGGTTCTCATCAAGATGTAATCCATATTCGGGTGTGCGCCCGGTTATGGCTGCTGCGAGCGCAGAAGGCCCACCTTCCCTGTTGGTCCGTGCGCCCAATACTGAGTTTGCAAACGATACTGCGTTTGATTCTGACCATGCAACATGTTCGCCCAATTTAGGCCTGATTCCGATGTGGTAAGGTGCACATGTGTAAGTGGGTGTTATCCCCATTGATTCGTATGCGTTCATTAATCTAATCTGTTTCTGTGCAAACTCTTCAGGCACACCCATTTCTTTCCATCTCATCTTGTCCATGCCGGCGGGATTGATGAATGTTGGAACTTTTACCTTTGCACCCATGCACGCAAACTCTTCAATAAATTCCAAGCCTGCATCACCCATGGTTTTATAACTAACTCCTGCCACCTGCACACTCGAAACAGGTATCATTTTCTCTGCGCCGTAAATCTTGCCAAGGGCAACCAGTATTTCCATGGCTTTCTGCGCTGCTTCACCGTGCTCGCCATTCAACATCCTTTCTTCTTCTTTTGTCAAGAACATATCGAACACCTTTTAGGATAAATGCATATTTTTGTTGTTAGTATATTATATGCTTGGTATATATTATGTAAATCAGATGTTTATAAATATTCCACTGATTAAAATTTTTAATTACACTTTTAATTTATTATCGCACAGATTTATAAAATGAAACACTTATTTTAAGATTATGGCTGTTGAAATTGAAATATTTGGTGATGAGATAATTTGTCCTATTGATTTTAACAATAAAATAAGGAATATTTTAGGAATCTGTTGTCTATTCCTTCCTTTAAAACTAAAAGATAATTTTGCGAAAAATTTACTGGATAGAAGGTGCTTAAATCCCAACTATAAAAAATGGCATCCTTATTTTGAAAATTGCCCCAAGAAACATATTTGTAAAGAGTCTTGGCATAACTCTAATAATTGCGAAATACATAATCAGGATATTAGAAGTTCAAGAGCCAGCAATTCTCTAAAAACGATCTCTAAAGATTGGATAAAATTTTTTATTGAACAGAACAAGATAAATCAAACAATTAAATTTAATATGTTATTTATTGAATTGGATAAGATGGATATATCAAAATTTGGGACTTCTAAAATTCATGAGAATATATATAATAGATTTTTTAGAACAACTATTCATTATGGGGTTAAATCATTTTTCAACAATTCAAAAATACTAGTGAAAAATGTTTATCATGACAAAGGGAGTATGGAAAAACACAAGTATTTTCCTTATCTAAACCTCCATAAACTCAGTGACGAGATTCAAAGACAAATTCAATTTGAGAATAAAGAGATTATTTTTGTAGATTCAGACCATAAAAAATATTCTTCATCGAAAGATATAAATCTTTATAAGGCTTCAAATATAATTCAATTTGTAGATTTACTTTTGGGATTGACTTCACAATGTTTATTTTACTTGTCTGATGATCCTTTAAAAAAAGAACATGCATCTTTAATTTATCCATTAGTTGATAGGTTGATAAAGAAACCCAGAAACTATAATAGTTCTTGGTATTATGTAAATAAACAGAATATAAGTTTTTTCCCCAAATCCAAAGGGGAAGATTTTAAAGCAAAATTTTTTGATTTAGATGGTAATTTAATTATTGATGATTTGACAAAAGAGTTTCATAAAAATAAAAAGTTAGAGATGCCTTTCTATGGCTCTAAACAACAAAGTTTACTACAATTTTTTTAATGAAAAAACTTAAACTTTTGAGATAGCATTTGGATAATTAAGAAAATCTTTTCATTGAGTATCTGCAACCCCGCACTCACTTTTTTCGTTTTCCTCACATTCGTTCGTTGTTATTTGTTCTTTTGTTTATTTAAAAACAAACTAAGATACCTTTCTCCTCGGTCCGGAAATACTGTGACAACTTTTTGATATTTCTTTCTTAATTGCTTTGCTGCTAGGAAATTTGCTCCAGAACTTATGCCAACAAGTAAACCGTATTTCCTAGCTAATTCTTTACTCATATTGATAGCATCTTCACTTCTTATTGTAATTATTTCATCTATTAAATCAATGTTTTCTTGAACCAATTTCGGAATAAACCCTTCACCAATACCTTGTATCTTATGTAACCCCGATTTCCCCCTGGAAAGTACTGGTGATTCTGCAGGCTCAACTGCTACTATTTTAACGTTTGGATTCTCTTTCTTTAGAGCCTTCGCAACTCCAATCAATGTTCCACCAGTGCCGACACCAGCCACAAAAACATTAACTTTACCTTTAGTTTCTTCCCCAATCTCTCTTCCAATTCCTGATTCATGCGCTTTTATGTTATCTGGATTTTCAAATTGTCTGGGTAACCACACATTCTTCTTTTTCTTTACTATTTTTTTAAACTTTCTCATTGCACCTGCCATATCTTCTTTACTTGGTGTTAATATTATCTTTGCTCCAAACAATCTCATAATCCTTCTTCTTTCTATACTCATAGATTCGGGCATTATTGCTGTAAACTTATATCCTTTAACGACTGAGATCATGGCAAATGATATCCCAGTATTCCCACTGGTTACTTCAATAATTTCCATTCCTGGTTTCAGCTCTTTTCTTTCTTCAGCTTTTTTTACCATATACCAAACCATTCTATCTTTTATGCTTCCTGTTGGGTTTGTAGTCTCTAATTTTGCCAGTATCCCATCTACTTTAACCATCGGTGTTTTACCGATCAGTTTTTCAATTGCACCGATAGTCACCTTTCATTTTCATTTGGTTTGTCTTCATTTCAATCACCTCCTAAATTGTTTTTAAGAGAGTTAAAAAGCAAAAGAAAATTTAAGATGATGAAAATACCAATAAGTTAAATTAACAACAACAAGAAATAGCTCTAGCTAATGAAACTTTATTCTGTTTATTTGGAGTTGTTAACTGTTTCATAATTATTTTTAGTTATCAAACATTTATATATCTTTCGTTGCTCGAGGGAACTCTGCGGTGCCCACGTTGTTGTGCTCTTTGCCCTAACGGGACAGATAACAGCCGAGGATGTCTCACAATTAATTTTTAATAAATATCTTTTTATCAAAAAACAATTTTTCACATGCAAATACTGGTTTGGACTTGTTTTTTCCTCCAGAAATTCTGATTTTCATAATTTATCTTTTCTATTTCTTGATTTTCACTCAAATGTTTCCAAACTTTCATTAAATTATGTGCTATGCACACTAAATTAAACTCAGTTTTGACTGAGTTTAATCCTCTAGTTACAAATTCCCTAAAACCTAGATTCTGTTTGATATTACCGAACACAGGTTCAACAATAGTTTTCCTTGATCTATATACTTTCTTACCTTCTTCAGTATTCATTTTTGCCTTCATTCTTAATCTTTCTCTAAAATATTTTGGGACTGTTTTTTTCAGTTTTAGATCTTTAGTTTTATAAACTAAATTTTTTATGTTGTTACCTTTTCTGACGTAAGAATACCTATAATAATATTTTTTCCCTTCTATTATAATCACATCATTTTTCCAATCATACTCATAATCGTCTCTTTTAAGTGAGGTTTTTTTACCTTCTAATTCCTGTGCCTGTGCCCTGTTGGGAATGTATCCATCTAACCCTTCAGTTTCTAAATAATGAAAATTATCCCCTGAACTATAGCCACAATCTGCAGATACTTTAGTGTCTTTATTTATCTCACCAATATTTTCTTTTATGTTTTTTATCTGTGGAATTAGCTGATGTGCATCATGGCTATCTTGGCATATGTCATTTGCTATAATAATTTGATTTTTGGAATCTGTGCTTATCTGAGCATTGTAAGAAGGCTCGGAATAATGTTTTTTGTTCTTCATGTTTCTACAATCAGAATCTGTTAGGCTGGCTCTTTTTAGTTTGGTATTTTTACTTAACTCCTGCTTAGCTTGTGATACTTTTTCTTTAACTTTCTTTTTACTTTTATTTTTCCAATAGTTCCTTACCAGTTTCTTTATATCTCTTTTATCCATACCTGTTAATCCATCTTCTTTATCGCCATAGATTAATTTATCTTGTTCATCTTGTGCAATGTCTTCCTCAATCATCTTTTCAATTATTTCATCTAATTTATCTAAAGTCTCTTTCTTTACACTCTTCTTTCTGCTGGCACTGGCTTTGATGATTGTACCATCAATGCTAATTGTATTTAAATCAACCAGGTTATGAGACTGTGCAAGTTTAATTGTCTCCTTGAACACATGTTTGATAAATTTCATATTATTTTTTCTAAACCTGCAGATAGTTCTAAAGTCTGGTTGGACTTTTTCACTTAGATACATAAAGGCTATATTTTCTTTGCATGCTCTGCTAAGTTTCCTTGATGATCTTTCCTTTGATAACATTCCTTGTATAATAATCTTCGTCAAGATTCTTGGGTGGTATGCGGGATGGCCTGGTCCGGCATATGACATATCAAAATTATTGAAATTCAAAGATTCAACAAATTCTTCAACTAAAAAGCAGATATGATCTTTAGGTATCATTTCTTTAATAGAAGGAGGGAGTAACCAGTTTTGGTTCTTTTGGGATTTTATATATGCCATAAGAAAACACCTCATTTTCTTTTTTTATTTGACCCAGCGGGGCCTAAATATTTTATGTTTTTGTGTATTACTCTATCCCTTATTCTTATACTCTCTCTGAGATATTTGTATCTTCTACCATTAATTGTTTTAATTTCTATGTAGGGCATAGATTATTTAGGGTGCACAAAATTTATAATACATTACTATAAATTTAAGAATTATGGGACAGCCTGAGCCGTTAAGCGGGCTCATTAACGCTTCGCTATTCGCCAAAAATTTTCACCTTCGGTGAAAACTTCTCTTAATTGCATATGTTAAGTGAAATTTTTGCTCAGTCGCCTTTGCCCTTCGGACGGATTGTATTTTTCTTCGAAAAAGAGATTGTCTTCGGATTTATATTATTCCATACGATTTTAGAATTGAAACAACAGAAACAAGAATAGCAATTATTGTAAGAATTAGAATGGCAAAAGTCATTTTTGAAGTTGATCTTTGTTCCTTTAGTATCTTCTCTTGGATTGTTATAATTGTGTTCTGAACTTCCATTAATTCACTATGTCTTTTCCATGCATTCTTTTCTTTAATCACATCTGGAAATTCTATCTTACTAATCTCAGGGATATAAAATTCTGGAATTTTAATTTTTGGAATTTCAGGTATTAGATTCTGAAGTGTCTTCTTTATATTTTCTGAATAATCCTGCATAACTTTTAATGTCTTCTTTAATTCATCTTTGTTCTTTTTGTCTTTCATTTTACCATCTCAGTTATTTTTTCTGCTTTAATTTATCTATTGTTTCCTTTATTCTCTTCTCCGCTAATCTGACATATTCTTCTTCAATTTCATAACCTACAAACTTACGATTTGATAAAATCGCAGCAACAGCAGTTGTTCCGCTTCCCATAAACGGATCGAGAATAACATCATTTTCAAAAGTGTATAGTTTTATGCATCTAAGAGGTAACTCAACAGGGAATGGTGCTGGATGACCTACTTTTTTAGCAGATTCAGCACCAAAAGTCCAGATACTTTTGGTTAATTCTAAAAATTCATCTTTTGTCATTGTTGTTCTTTCATTGTTATGATTAGTTCTTGTGAAAGTATCTTTTGAAAAAACAAGGATGTATTCATGAATGTCTCTTAATACGGGATTTTTTGCGGATAACCAGCTTCCCCATGCAGTGGAAGGACTAGCAGTAGATCCTTTGTTCCAAATTATTTCTCCTCTCATTAAAAATCCTATCTTTTGCATATCTTCAATAATAAAAGCATGTAATGGGATGTAAGGTTTTCTTCCTAAGTTTGCTACATTAATACAAACTCGCCCACCAGGGACAAGAGCTCTATAAACTTCTTTCCAAATTCTACTTAAAAAATCTCTGTACTCTTGTAAAGAAAGATTTTCGTCATATTCCTTTCCGACATTATATGGTGGCGAAGTTACCATTAAATGAACGCTGTTATCTGGTAATTCTTCCATTCTCTCACTAGATTTGCAGAATATTTTGTTAATATTTTCTTCAGGGATCTTATTTTCAACAAATCTTACTCCTTTTTTCTCTCTTGGTAAACCTTCATATAAACGACTGTTATAAAATCTCGAGGAATCATGATTTATTCTCCCAGGTGAACCAAAACTACTTGTCTTTGTTCCATTTCTTTTACATACCATTCTCACCAAACCTCATTAAATTAAGGAATTTTTCGGCTTTTTTCTCGTAAGTATCTTCTTTATTTGCTATTTCGATAAGTTTTCCAAGCTTTTTTTTAGTTTTCATTCCTGCAAAAAACATCCGCTCTTCTTTCAATAAATCTAAAAGGTGTTGCTTAAACTCAGAATGGGAATCAAATCTCATGAAGCCTTCTTGTTCTGTTGATTTGATATTTTCTCCATTATTATCTAAAGGTTTTGGATTTAATGACCAGAACCCCTGAATAATACCATAATTTTTTAAATTATCAACTTTTGTATAATAGCTTTTTGTGATTGGTGTATTCCCAAGAATTATAATAGGAATTTTTGCAGATTTTAAAGAGGCAATTCTTACACTTATGCTTTTACCTATTGCTTTTAACATAGTGTCTGATCTCAACAATCCAGGATTACCTTTGTGTGATCTATAATCTCCTAAACATTTTAGGGAAAATTCAAAATTTTTTAATAATTCCCAATTCCATACAATAGACATCTTAACTTCAAAGATAGCGATTATATCTTCTGGTTTCTGAAAAATAGAATTAGTCCTACATATCGCAACATCAGCAGGGGAAACTTTAGTTAATTCTAACTCTTCACAAACAACATTTCTTACGGTGTGAGCATTTAACTCTTTTGCAATAGGATTAAGAATCTCTTGTGACCATTTTTCTGTGTAAGCACCAATAAAAGCATTTCTACTTTGTAGGGTAGTTTTTACACCTTTGTAATTTTTTGGCCAATAAGCATAATAATTATTTTCTGTTGTAACATAAAACAATTTTTCAGGTGGAGCTACTTCTAAAGATTTAGTAAAAAAATCCTTCTCTACTTCTTTATTCCAAAGACTTTCTCTTGTCACTCTCCCACACCATTTTATAGTACTGAAAGATTATTTATAAACCTTTGGAGACCTCATTTCCAGTAAAGATTTCTGCGCTCTTCCCTCTTTCTTTAAGCACTTTTCACTCAAAAATCTCGTCATGTGAAATTACATTTCACATATTTGAACGAAGTGTCGTTCAAATCATTTTCAAAAACTCCTTTGCCTCCTTTGGAGGCTCGGCCACGCCTTACAGACTCTCACTTCGTTCGGGTCGGTTAGCAGCAAATATGTGGGAAATCTCGCAATGCTTGATTTTCCCAAATCACCTAGCGAAACTTCTCACAACCGCGATATGTTAGTTGCAATAGTGAGTCCGCCGAAAATTACCGTTTTTTGAACCGATTAACTAATAAACTTGAAACCAAGTAGGCTACTAATATGCTTAATGGCCAAAAATAAAAATAAGCAAATTCTCCGCATTTCGGAGTCATTAAACCAGTTTGAAATAATAGACCCTCAAAACCAAAATGGATTTTATATTCAACCGAACAAGGCGGTTCTAAACAACAAGTCCAATAAGCGAAATTGGGAAGTATCAAAACTAATAAAATTGTCAATAATACGTTTCCAAGAGTTGGTTTAAAAATTTCTTTGTAGTTCATCATAAATTATTTAGTTTATATTCTTTATAACATTTTTGTTTTTAATGGCGGACTCACAACTTTTTGGGATTTCTCACTTCATGATAATTGCCTGTGGCTATCCCTCGTCCTCATTTCACTCGGAGAATGTAACAGGCATTAACCAACTTCGCTCACCTGCGGTTCACTCCGCTCACCCAAATCCTCGCTTATGCTCGGACTTTACAAACTCACTTAAGTTAGATGTAATCGCTCGCCGTCGCTCTGAAAAAGAAGGTTTAATAAATTATCTTACACAACTTTTTATTATGATCGACCCCCATGTTCATTGTAGAGATGGTGAACAGGCATACAAGGAAACCATAAAACATGTCTTTGAAGTTGCTCAAGAACAAGGCGTAGAAAAGATATTTGATATGCCAAACACAAACCCACCAATTCTGTCTGAAAAAGGTGTTCAAGAAAGATTAAATTTTGTTCCTAAAAGTCGAAAAGGGGATTATTTTTTATATATTGGTGCGACAGTCAATGAAAAACAATTAGAGGAAGCTGTAAGGTGTTATGATAAATACAAAGAGATAGTTGGCATTAAATTATATGCTGGGAAGTCTATTGGTGATCTAGCAGTTATTGATGTGGAAAAGCAAAAAAGGATATACGAAATTCTTTCTAACTTTGGATACAAAGGTGTACTGGCTGTCCATTGCGAAAAGGAATTATATTTAAAACCAGAGCTTTGGAATCCTCTGAATCCAATTACCCATTCCTATGCGAGACCAAAAGAATCAGAGATAGAAGCAGTAAAAGACCAAATAGAGTTTGCTAAAGAAACAAAATTTAAAGGTGTTTTACATATAGTTCATATCTCCTG
>JAGGVH010000028.1 GCA_021158105.1 Microcaldota archaeon | reverse complement strand
TTTGAGCATAAAATGAAACAAGAATGAGACAGGTTTGAGACTAATTTTTATATACCCGTTCAGGCACAAGATATGTTGTGTTTGAAAGAATAGTATGGTGAAAATCCACCAGAGGTGATGTGAATGAAGAAAATGATTGCAGTGTTGTTCGTTGCATTAATGGTTGCAAGCATATTTGCGTTTCCAGTTGCAATGAATAAATTTAGGAAAGCACAGCAAGTTAAACTGAGAAGCACACATATTGAAACTGTTGAAATATTAGAACTTGGTGAAAGCATGCCTTTAGTAAGCGGGTATCAATTGAAATTAATTGACATTGGTGTTGCAGAGTATTACATGGGGCATAACATGCATGCAGCACTGATGCATATTGAAAACAGTGATGGTCATGTGGTAACAGGACTTCATATGTTCCCAGGTGAATCTTCAACGTTTGTAGTGGTTGATGACAGTGGAGAGCATGTAGTTCATATTAGAGTGCTAAGGACGACCTACGGTTATGAACTGTTCCAGAGATGGGCAGAAGTTGAGGTTAGTTAAGTATATAACTTTAACTTTTTTTTTATTTTAAGGGTGTAAGGTGATTAAGATGAGGAAAATCATGATCGGTTTGATGATAATTATGTTGGTAGGAATGGTGACAGCAGGATGTAATGTTCATTCAAAATGGGCAAAACTCAAAGTTACCTATCCCGGAGGAGAGAGATATATTGATTTATACGATGGACAGGATAATATTGAATGGGTGGTTTATGATTTTTACGGTTTTCCTTGGAGGTTAGCTATACAACTTGACGATATAAATGTTGATACAGATTCAAATTGTAATGTTATAGATGAAGATGTTAGTCTTAATTTCACTATATTGGATACTAGCCACTTTGATGATTTGTACACCCATGAAATTCTGGAGATGGGACGTAAAATATATGTTGGTGACAAATACTCATTAAAATTAACAGATATTGGTGTTGCAGAAACTGACCAAAACGCACATGCTGCATTGTTTGATGTTATTGACGAGCGAGTGGGCGAGATTGAAACCAGTTCAAGATATAATACATTTGAAAAGATGTTTCCTGGTGATAGGGAAGAATTTTATTATTATAAATATGATCCAAAGGTTTACTTGATAGAAGTTAATAAAACTGGTTATGGTTATGAACTATCTCAAAAATGGGCAGAGGTTAAGGTTTACTCAACCAATCCAAGCTATTATTTCCAACGAAACTGGATAGCTCACGAAGGTGATAGAACGGTAGTTAATGGTGTCACTGTTGAGGTAGTGGGGATTTATGAAACTGTTGAACATGAGGATGAATGCGTTCGCAGGAGACCGTACATAAATGTTGAGGAAGAGAGCAAGGATGTGGAGCCTGGTGATTCTTTCTATTATCATTTTACGATTGAAAACAGGGATCAGGATTGCGATCCTTCGGATCTTAGAGTTAGGATAACAGATTATGACGGTTGTTTAGATTTTGATTGGTATTCAGAGGAATATACTTTAGATAGTGGAGAAGATAAACGTAAACGAGTAGAAGTTGAGAATGTGAGGTCATGTTCTTCTGGAACGCACAGAGTTAAGTTTGAAGTTTGTGCAAACGGATACTGTGATCGTGATTATGTGGATTATACAATTGAAAAAAAATGTGAAAGAAGAGAGACCAGTTACACAATCAGTAATACAGATGTTACATTAACAAATGAAATAACTGAAGGAGAAGGAAAGATAATAGTATACAACAATGACAAAAACTGTGGAAGTAGGACATATAAATTTGAACCGACGGCAGATCCTGAAACTGTTAGTAACTTTGGTGTTAATATACACAATAGTGTCCCAGTTTCAGCAACTGATTCAGCTGAGATTCCGTTCCGTATTTACTTAAAGGATGGAGCGAGCCCTGAAGAAAAAACATACCAAATACGCATAAGAACATATTCAATAGAAGATATTGATGATAGTAGAACATTCACAATAAATATAAACTACGAAGAAACAGAACCACCAGTACCAAAATATAACTTAACATTAAATGTTTACCGTGGTTGGAACATTATACCTTTTATTCAAGGAATGAACGTGTCAACCGACTGTGGACTTAAACCGTATGCTTATGTGTATGATCCATTCTATAACCAATACTTAACAATTGCAACTAGTGGCCAAAGTTCTAATCTTTATTATAACAGTGCGATCGATAGGAGATATGGCCCATTGAATCATATGAATTATAGGGTTGCATATTCAGGTGCATGGGCATATTCACCTGAAGATTGTAAGATGAACATTAGTTATAATGTTGAGCCCGGTTCAGACAGTGAGCCAATGTTGACAAAGGGATGGAATTTTGTCCAGGTTGCAGACTGGATGACTAACAAATGGTGGTCTCAGGTTACAGGTTCATGTGAAATAACAAAGGTTTATTCATGGAACCCGCTGATACAGAGGTGGGAAGGTCCTGCACCAGATGATTTCTATATAACCAGTGACAAGCACGGTGAAGTTTTAGTTGTCTACACAACCAGTGAATGCAGATTAGGGTTAGTTTCAGGTGGTGGTAATGAGCAACCACCAACATTACCATAAGTATCTGGTGATAATATGAAAAAGATAATTGTTGGTATGGTGGTCATCCTATTATTATTAGGATGCATAAACGTTAATCATACAGACGATAATAGTTTGTCCCAACCAAAAACTAACCAAACTCCCACAGTTAACATTACTGAAATAAATGACACTTCACCGCCCAGTTTTCCAGTTGGTGCTAATAAAATAGGTTCACAAAGGTGGGGATGGTGAAAATATGGTGCGACCCGCGACTTTTAAATTTTAATTATGTCTTGTTATTTTATAACAATGATTGCAGAACCCTTCTTGTTTAATGTTAGTGCAGTTTCGCCGGTTATCGGGAATGTTTCAACCTCTGCATTCTCTAATCTGACCTTCTCGCCTTGAAATATCCCTTTGCCCCTACCACGCCATAAGTAAACTGGAAACTCGTTCTGGCCGTCACTTACCACGATGCGCCTGAGTTCTTTAGACCTTCCCCTTTGAGGTTTGATCATTCTGTCCTCTACACTTACAACTTCCAGTTCCTTAGTGTATATATTTTTCATGCCTTCTTCTAACTCATCCAACCATTCAATATACCTGTGCCCCGCACGAATCGTTGCCAAGCTAAACACAGCATCGACTTTTAATTGCAATTCTTTCTTGAGCTGTTTTTTCTGTTCTGATAACATCTTTTTTGTTATTCCAGGCATTTCAACGATCTTTATAGCGTGGTTGTATATTGCTCTATCTATCGGGTCGATGAAAGGGTTATCTTTTGCCTCAACCTCTTCTTCAACGTCAATCTCTTCGATCCCAGTCCTGTCCTTGCCTTCATCTTCTTCAACGTCTTCATCAGACACTTCTCTTATCCCTATACCTTTCTGTGCAATCTTTTCAACTGATGATATCATCTCTAAATATTTTTTTGTGTCTTCAATGTCAAACTCTTCTGGTTCTTCGACCTTAATATCTTCATCACTTTCTTTAGCATTATCCTCATCATTTTTCTGCTTTGAACCGAACAGCTCCATCAGATAATCTTCCTTGTCTGCCCACCGTTTTATTATCTGTTCAACCATTGGCATGACTTTCTTTTTAACCATCTCTCTTTTTTCTGGGTCTTGTGCTTCAATCCAATCTTCAATTATCGGTTCAAGCTTCTTTTTAATCCTTTCAATCTTGTCATGCTCCTCAATCTTCTTTTTCTTTTGTTCTACAGCTTTCTTTTCATTTTCGTAATCCTGTGTCAACAGGTCGCTGAGTAGGAAGTTTTGGTTGTCTTTCTTGTTTTGTTTTTGCTTTAATACTTTTTTAACATATTCCCTAACTTCCTCATCTTTATCAAAGACAAGTTCTAATAATGCAAACGTTGAGAATGGTGAATCACTTTCAGACAAGTGTTGTGCAGCCTTTAACCTTTTTTTAGGGTTTGAGTCGTACGACATCTGCACCCATTTTTCATTATCATCAGTCAAAAAATCACCTTATATTCAATAAACATTCTCGCCAACAAATACTTGGATTCCTGATGGTGTTATCTTAAATGGGACAAGGTTTTTGTCGTGTGATGTCCCTCGCATTTTAAGTATCTCGAGTGCACGTATTCGTTTTTCCTGGCGGATTAAGTTATAAACATTGATTATCCCGTCTGCAATGAACTGTTCAATGCCATACTTCATATGTTCCCTTTCACTGTCAGAGATTTCATAATTTAATATCATCGTGCATTTTAAGTTGCTTAAGAATATTAAAAATTCCTGCATAGTTAACCTATACGTATATCTGTCCTTAAAGTTTAATTTTAACACATTAGCAGAATCGATCACGACACGTTTTATGTTGTCTTCCAAGATTACCTTTTCAATGTAAGATAATAATTCATTTATATCAAGAGATTTGGGTTTGTGGACTAATATCTTCTTGTCATTTATCAATAATTGGATGTCGTCAGAGTACTCTTTAAATGTTTCACGTGCGTTTGAGATTATTGACCGTTCACTTTCTTGGAGTGATATAAACAATCCTGTTTCTCCATTCTTTGCACCGTGGTACAAATATTCAAAAGATAACAATGTTTTCCCGCAACCTGGGCCTCCGCACAGTGCAATGTTTTTATTCTGAGGTATGCCCCCGTGTAACATCTCATCAAGACCTTTAATGCCAGTTGCTACTCTTTCCATAAATCCACCCTGCTATTTATTCTGTTTTTGCACTCTCAATCAGTTCAGTAACCTTGTTTTTTAATTGTTCTTCCTGCTTCTTAAGTGCATCAATCTTTATTTTATTGTTTTCAATCTTTTCATTCAAATCTTTTTCTGCTTCAGCTTTTGTCACTGGTATAAGTAGAGGGCCTTGTATTTTTAATACGTTACCTTTAACATTCTTTAACCTTTTTTTTGTTAATTCATATTCTTCACTCTGCATTTCAATGTTTTGACGTTGAAACACAATAAACTGAAGTTGTTGTTGGATTGCACCGAGTTCTTCTTCAACTGTCATCTTATCACCTCAAACTTTATCATATTTTTATACAATGTTAATACACAACTAATTCATTAATTATTCCATTGTGGTTATCATGTTAACCAATCTCAACAGACTGTTGACTGTCGCACGGAGGGAGGTCATGTCAGAAGCTGTGATATTTACAACTAATAGGTTTATATTCTTTTTGTGGGTTTTGACTGAGAATGCCACGTGAGTCTTGTCAGTATCAGGAAACATCCCATCCAAAACTTCTTTAATCATCTTTGGATTGCTATGTTCAATCTCAAGTTTTAACTTTATTAATCCCATTCTTATCCCCTAAATCTCTACTTTATTGTTCAACATAATTTTGCCAACTTCAGCCTTGCCATAGTCTGTTTTGATGACCAAAATGTCATTCCTTTTAGCAACATGTGAACGAATCTTGTTACTGAGTAATTTACTAACAAACAATTTTTCAATCCTGTTCAAACGTTCTGTTTTATCGATCTCAATTTTAAATCTTGGGTGCAAGTATATTCCGATCTTGGTTTTGTTTTGTATAGTTTTTTTTGGTGAGCTTGTGACATTGAGCAGTTTAAATCTAAAAATGCTAACGACTTTTTGTTCTGACTTGTTTTCTTCCAGTATTATGTAAAACTTGGGGTTGCCACTTACCACTACAACATCATTGTTTGGAAAGATTAGGCTGCCTAATGTTCTGTTTCCTCTGCCCATGTATTTTGCACTGATAACCCGTGAAAAGTTGTATGCCAATCTTTTCATTCTTAGCTTAGCGTTTCTTATTGTTGTTACAGTGGTCAATCAGTTGACACCTCTTTAGCTATTGGAGGCCTTTTTTTCATCAATATCCTGCTGCCACAATAAGGACACCTAACAAATTTCTGTTCAATCTTTTCAATCTCTTTGCCGCATTTTGGACATACATACATCTTATTCACCTTCCTTTTTTGCAGAAGATATCAATGCAAGTTTTCTAAGGTTTTCTTTGCCTGTGCCAGTGTTAAGCGCCCATGCACCTCCTGCAATGGTTGCGCCGCAAGATTTACAGACCCATACACTATACTGTAACCTTACAACAGCCTTTTTCTTGCATACAGGGCATAAATATTTAGTATTCTTAAGTTGTTGAGTCTTTTTCATTCTTTTCCTTGTTTTGACTCCACCCCTAACAGTTGGTCTGGCCATTAATATCACCCTTTATCTTATTTTGTAAGGATAGATTTTAGTTCAGAATGTTTTTTAAATGCTATGTCCATCAAACTGAAAACTTCATCCTTTGTAAAACTCTGCCATCCGCTTTTTTGGACTGTTACAATCTTGTCATCCATTACTCCAAACGTTATCTTGCCTTCTGCTGCAATCTCTTCATCAAGCATTGGGTCTATGAATGTCTTGTCTGCAACTTTACCAAACGTGTGTTCTGTTACGATGTTGGAGAGTTTAAGATTTTCAAGGTCGCCTTCTCTGACCAGTTCACCATCTTCATACTTTGGGAGCTTTGTGTTGAGCAGTGCACCCATTGCTGCAAGCGCGCTTGTGTCTGACAGATTGCCTTGGTCGTCCAGTATCCATAAATCTATAAACATCATTAATACTTTGCCCTCTTCAAGGTAAAACGATTTAAGGTCAATGATTTCAGAACTTCGTATCCCTCTGTCGACTACTCTTGCAAGTTCAATGGCATCTTCGTTGGGCGGTCCGGGTTCATACGATGGGTTTGCAAATGCTACTAGTTCTGCATTTGTTATAAAAACACCTTCATCAGGTCTGTCAGGGTAAGGTTCGCCTACAGTAAACTTGACAGATGCGAGGACTTGTGTGTCACCAATCCGTGCAAGTGCAGACCCGTCTGCTGTTGCAAGCACACCCTTCTTAACCTCAATGTCTCTATATTCATAAAAGTCTCTGTCAGTCAGCCGTTTCCCGGTTTTTATCATGTCAATAAACGCTCCACGCCTCAATTCATTCATTATGCTCATAACAACACCTCTAATATAATGGTAGTCTTTTTTTCACTTCGCCTTTCTCGGTTGCAAAATAAACCTCTTCAAGTGCCTTTGTTTGTAATTCTTTAATCTTGTCAGCAGCTTTGAATACCTTACTGAACACTTCTTCAAACTGTGATTTGTCAAGTATGCCATCCATCTGGAACAGTAAGATATCTTTATTTCGTCCTGCTACTGCAATGGGCACATCTGCACCGTCACTTGCCGAATCTTCAATATAGTTCAAGTCAAGTACTATCTCGTCATTTACCTTGCCGACTGCAACCGCTTGGACCATATCTTTCATAGGTATACCGGCATCTGCGAGTGCTACTGATGCTGCAGTGATCGCAGCACACCGAGTACCACCGTCGGATTGTAATATTTCAATGAATATGTCAATCTGCGACTTCGGATATTTTTCAAGAAGCACTACATTCTCAAACACATGCCTGATAAGTTTTGAAATTTCAATGCTTCTCCTGTTTGGTCCACTCCTACCGTGTTCTTCCTTTGATGAAAAAGGAGTCATCTCATACTTTGCCCTTATTATTGCTTTGAAAGGGTCTGCCATATGCCTTGGGAAACATTCCCGTGGTCCTCTGACTCCTGCAAGCACTAGATTATTGCCCCATCTTATAAGTGCAGACCCGTCTGCATTGCTTAATACATGTGCATGTATTGAGATGGGCCTCAGGTCATCTACACCTCTTCCGTCTAATCGTTTGCCGTTTACTATTAGTTTGTCAGGCTTTTCCATATTATTCACCTCTATACTATTCTTTGTTTTTTATTTCTTTATCAAGAAATTCTCCAATCCTTGAAGTCAATCCTGAAAATTGCGCTTCTCTAAGAATTTTGTTTATCGTTTTTATCACGATCGGTTTATTCTTGCAATCATTAATCCAAAGGATTCCATTCTTTCCCATTCTGATGTCACACCCAGTTTTTTCTTTTATCAAGTTGATCATTGACATCTGTTTGCCTATTACTCTTGGAACTTTCACTGGTGGAATAATCATGACAGAACCAAACCCCAACTTTTTTGGATTGGTTAAACTGACCTGTTTAATCTCATTGACATAATCAACTTCACATTCTATGACGTCGCCAGTTTCAAGTTCTTCTCTGCTGTCTCTTGAAGACAGTGACCCTTCAGACGGGAGATTAATATAAACACTATACCCTGAAAATTTCTCTTCATTTACCACTCCAATGATTATGTCACCCCTTTTCGGGTCATATTGCCCTTGGAGGGGAACTATCTTATCGTTGCGTAGCATGCCAAACACGTTAGAATATACTTTGCCGTTTTCACTGTATGTGTATGGTTGGCCGTACATACTTTTATCAAGTTGTAATCCGGGATATACTGTATCCATAACTTCACCTCATTTATTTATCTTTGAAATGATTTTTGTTTGCACTTCACCATGTGTTATTGCATTAAGCTTAGAATATAATTCGGTTTGTATTCCTGCTGGAATTTCAACCAGAGCAATCAGTTCACCGTTTGAACCCCATTCTTCCTTTTTAGGGTTATATTCCTTTATAATACCATATGCTTTAGAGGCATACACTGCAGGAATTCTTATGGCAATGTTAACATGCTCTGTTTTTATAGGTATGATCGGACGTAATGCTTTTATTACATTCTCAACTTGTTGTGCAGCAGGCTTAAAAGGATCAATATTAATCTTTGCCTGTTCAAAAGCATTTTCCAATCGGATCATTGTGTGGGGAGCATCTGTGCGCGGGTCAATCGTTTCACGTCGTATGATCTCTAATATCTGCCTTTTTTTCTCTTCAGTCATCTCCCTTCTTTGTTCAGTAGTTATTGGAGGTTCGCCATGTTTTAATATGTAATCTGCAATACTGTAAGGGTCATCTGTTCCAAACACATCAATCAATGTTTTATCGTCCCACCTTTCACCTTTTTTGCCGTCTTTGAAGATTACATCATCTATCAGGACATTTTCAATATTATCATATTCACCGGTATGATATGGGTATGCCTTGTCTTTGTCAACAAATATCTCAAACCGTTTACCATCTTTTTTATACTTTACAATTAATGCATTATCTAACAAAAAAGTGCACCTCTTGTCTGCTTTTTATACCTTTTTGTATACAAAATCTGGATTGTCAAAAGTGGCATATGCAATCTCAACATTCTTTTCATTAAACTTTTCTTCTTTTGCGAGTGTGAACGCCTTCATTATAAGTTTTATTGCATCATTCAATGACATTTTTTCAGTATAATGTTTGTTTAAATATTCTAAAATTTCGTTTCTTCCTGCGCCCACAGCTGTTGCATTGTATTGCAACATTGTTCCACTGGGGTCTGTTTCATATACATAAGTTTTTCCATTATCTATCCCTGCAAATAATAATGCTGTGCCGAACGGACGTGTTCCACCGTATTGTGTGTAAGCTTGGAACACATTGCTGACTTCCCGGCAAATGTATTTTACACTGGGATTTTCATTGTATGTCATCTTATAATTCTGAACTTCTTTTTGTGCATATTCTATCAATCTCCTTGCGTCTGCCACCCATCCTGACGTAGCAACTGCTATGTGTGGGTCAACAAGAAAGATTTTTTTGATGGATTCTGGGACTATGAGTTTGGTTGCAATCCTTCTATAACCACTAAGGATAACACCGTCTTTATATTTCATACCTATGGCTGGGGCGCCATTGTTGACTGCCTCTTTTGCATATTCGACTTGGAATAAACGTCCGTCAGGACTGAACAATGTTAATGCCCTATCATACGCCTGTGGAGAAACAGGATACATATCATTCACCTCTTATATATTCTTTATTTAGTTAAGTAATCATCTGAGCAACTATTTAAATACTAATATTTAAAAATCTTTGGATGTTCCTCTTAGCAATTTATATATCATTATTGCCATTATTTTTATCTCCTAATGTTTCATCACTTAGATACTCTGAAAACTCGTTAAATATTTCTTGTTTAACATCCTGCTTGTTTACATGGTGTTCAATAATGCTGTTACAATACCATGCCAAAATCATAAACATGTTTTTTTCGTCGTCTGACCATTTTTTGTTGTAGATATATTCTTCAACACAACTTCTCCGTATGATTTTAAGTTTATATTCGTCATTGTTTGTCAATGCATCAATAAATTCTTTTGTTAACCTCTGATAATTCTCTATGAAACTTTCACCATTATTTTCATCATCTTTTCTTTCTTTATTTTTTATCATATTAACCACCGCAGGTAATAATTAATATTATGGTTGTTAATATTTATAAATAGTGTTTTAATTAGCCTGTTACTTATGATTTAAATAACCAAATTATAATTTCCAAAATGGAAAAAATAATGCTATTAAAATTGCCAAAAAGTTTATAATTATTGGGTTTCCTAAATATTATTATGTATATCATAAGGGATATAGAAAAGGATATTTTAAGATGGATCTCTTCTAAAGAGATAATCGCAATAAAAGGACCTCGACAGGCTGGAAAGACAACCCTTCTCAGAAGGATTCCAAAGTTGTTGGAAGGCGTCAATGAAGAAAATGTACATTATATAACTATGGAAGATGACGAAGATAGGATAAGATTTGAAAGAAACCCAAAGGAAGTGGTTGAATATTATACATCAGGAATTAAAGGAAGGCATTATTTTTTGTTTGATGAAGTACAGTATGTTAAGCATGCAGGAAAGATACTTAAATTATTGTATGATAAATATAAAAACATTAAAATCATTGTTACGGGTTCGTCATCACTTGATATTAATGAAGTATCTTCTTATCTTGTGGGCAGGGCCCTTTCATTTGAGCTTATGCCTTTTAGTTTTCATGAATTTCTGATGTCAAAGGACACAAAAATCGCTGACAAATATTCAAAAATGTCATTACATATAGAGCAATTTGGCCAGGGGCCAAAAATAAGAGAAACAGTCTATTTAGATAAAATTAATCATTATCTTAAGGAATACCTTGTGTATGGAGGTTATCCAAGAGTTTGTCTTACTGAAAATCTTAAGGATAAAGAATTTATCTTAAAAAATCTGTTTCAGACATATATCGAGAAAGATCTAATTAAACTTTATGGTATAAAAGATGCATATAAAATGATTGACCTTGTCAAATTACTTAGCGGGTTGACTGGGAACTTGATAAATTATAATACGTTGGGCAACATCACGTCTGCAAATTATAAAGAGGTTAAGTCTATGCTTTATATTTTAGAATCTACATACATCATCAAACTGATAAGACCTTTTCATAAAAATATGATAACAGAATTAAGGAAAAATCCAAAAGTTTATTTTATAGATAATGGATTAAGAAACTACCTATTCGGTAAATTTGAGTTTAATGAACAGGAGATGGGAGCTCTTGTTGAAAATTATGTGTTTGATTGTCTAAGGTCTTATAATCCTAAATTCTGGAGGACAACCGCAAAGGCTGAAGTGGATTTTATTGTAAATAACATTCCTGTGGAGGCCAAGGCAAGCAGTCCAAAAATAACCCGCTCTCTTAGAAGTTTCATAGAAAACTATAAACCAAAGGTTGCTGTGGTTACTGGTTGGGATGTGATTAAAACAGAAAAGATAGATAAGACCAAAATATATTTTGTTCCTGTGAGTTATTTGGGTAAGAAATAAATGTTAAATATATTTTTTCCATGCCGACCGTTTGATTTGAAAGAGTTATGTTAAAGTTAAAATAACATTACCAATTCTTTTGTTATTTCCTTTTCTTTCATGTATTCTGAGTTTGCCATATATTGTGTGGTTGGAAAATAGATAAATATTCCACTGCCTCCTTTGACTGTGTCGATCAACTCGTCAGATACTTTCGGGTCAACAGCTAAACAACCCTGACTTTCCCCAACATACCCATGCGCCTTAGCAAAATCGTCTGAGACATATGTCAGTCCATTGTATATTGCTTTATGAATATAAACACCTCTACTTTTAGTGTTATCATTAAACCCTTTTTCTACTCCTTCAATCCTTAGTATGTACCCGTTTTTACTTTCTTTGTATTCTTTGCCTTCTGCAGTTATTAGTAGTCCGTTAGGACTAAGGTTTGACCCCAACCTGTTTCCAACATATCTTACATTTTTGTGCGGGTTGACCTTGTTACCTTTTCCTTTTCCATGGGCAACATATTCTTTCATGATGATTTTTTTGTTTACCATGTCAAGAACGAACAACCTCTTTTCATTTGACGGTTTAGTAAAGTCTACAATGGTAAATATGTTGTCTTTTTTCAATATTCCTTTCTTCTTAGCATTGAGGTATGCTATCAGTCCATGTTTGAATGCTCCAAAACTTAACCCTTGCTTTTTGGCATCAAACAACACATACATCCTTTTGAACATGTCCTGCGTTTTATTCTTCTTTTGTTTAAATTGTGCAACGACGTCGTTGGGCTCGTCTGCTGTTATTATGTTAATAAAAAGGTTTGGCATTTCATCAGGGTAATCAGTTAACATGTCAGATAATGAATATTCTTTTAATATCTTCCTGAACTGGTCCTCAGCGAATCCTTTTATTATGCTACTTTTACTTTTATCGTCCATATTATTATATTCTGCAAAATCAATACCTTTTTGACTTAAATAGTATTGAAATTCTAATGGTTGTGGGTGGTTCAAGTACCACTTTGCAATTGTGTCAATCGTTTTCTGTTCTGTGTTTGACTTTTTAAGCCTGACCTTATCATAATATTCTTTAATTTCTAAATGTAAATATTTGATACCATCCATACCTTTTTCATCATACTTATTTTTGACATTATCATAACCGTATAACGTAATACATTCTGCAATGATCAGAGTATTATCAAAGTTTTCGTTGAACGTCAACCCTTTTTTGACAGCGTTTAGTGCTATCTGTTCTGGGTTGCCAGACTGTAGTTTTTTAAAGAAGTTGTATGTTGAATAATATAATATTGCAATTTCACCGTTAGAAAAGTTATACCCGTTCTCTTTTGCAAATGATACCAATTCATCAATCGCTTCTTTATTTTTTAACATCACTCATCACTTTCTTAAACTCTATAACCTTTTTTCTAACTGTATCAGGATTGCTGTTTTCAAATGCGGTGCCGATTTGTAATATGTCTGCGCCCGCCTTTGCAATGCTTTTGACGTCATCAATGCTTCGTATCCCTCCTGCTACAATGTATGGAACATTAATTGTGTGTGAGACTGTAGCCACCATGTCAATAGGGATATGGCGGTCAGGATTACTGCCTGCATCAGTGATTATGATTCTGCTGCCCGCATACTGTGCAGACAATGCAAGCGCTGCTGCAATCTTAGGTTTATTCCTTGGGACTGTATTGACGTCGCCGACCCACCCGACAGTTCCACCGGGTTCAACCACTATGTACCCAACGGGCAACGGTTCAATACCATATTTTCTTATCACTGGTGCACCTAATGTCTGCGCCTGCTGTATCCAGTACGGGTTTCTACTGTTCAATAGTGACATGAAATATATCGCGTCAGCATGTTTAGTTATTGTGCTGATGTTCCCGGGGAACAGGATAAGCGGTACGGAAATGTTATTTTTTATCTCTTTTGCAATGCTGTCAAGGTCTTCTCCCTGCACAGCTATGCTGCCGCCTATTAATATCGCATCTGCACCGCCTTCATCACATGCAACTGCTGTCTTGACTGCATCATCAATATCTTTATAATCATCAGGGTCAATCAGTGAGAATAATAATTTATTCCTTTCTTCAATTGACTGTAAAATGTATTTTTCAACTTTGCCAATCATATCTTTCATAATATTCACCTTCTTTTCCATTCTTTAATCATTTCTTTTATTCCATCATCAATTTTAACCTTTTCCTTCCATCCTTCACTTTGCAATCTGGCATTGGAAAATGTTCTATCAGATGATAGCATGTTAATATATTCTTTCATCTCAGGATTAAACGTATAAAAAAGTTTAGCAAGCCATGAAGGTATGCATTTTTTAATCCTATTCCCAGTAATGTTCTCTGAAACAATGTCCAAAAGTTGTTTCTGTGTTAATGTTTTCTCAGGAGTAACATTGTATATGTTATATTTCCCTGTTTTTTTTATGAATAGTTTGATTGCAGAGACAACATCATCAACATGAATCACTGGAACGTGGTTATCACCGTTGTCTAATATCTTCATCCTACCTTTTTCAACCATGTCAAAAACATTAAAATATCCCTTTTCAAAACCCGGACCGTAAATTGGGCACGGACGGAGGATGATTGAATTTCCCATTACAATGTCTTCTGCATACATCTTAGTCAGTCCATAATTGTCATCAGGTTTTCTTTCATGGGTCTCATCAATAGGAGCTGTGAACCTTCTTTTCCCGTAAACTGATGTTGAACTCATAAATATCATCCTGCCATGAGCGTTCATTGTTTCCTCAAACACCTTTTTTGTTCCCATGACGTTTATGTTAAACAGTTCTTTATACTTGACTTTGTAACTGATAAGTGCAGCAAGGTGGACTACTATGGGGTTGTGGTACACTGAAAAGTCAACATTATGGATGTCGGTTTTAATCCATTTGACATTACCATCAATACCTGGTGGCATGTTTGTCCTGTCAATGCCGTAAATGTTATATTTAATTTTATCTTTGTTTGAACTTAGTTCACTGATTAGTCTTCTTCCTAATCTCCCCCCTGCACCAGTGATTATTATGTCCATAATCTCTCCTCTTTTTTATTTATATTATAATCTTAAATTCAGAAGGCCCCGGCAGTGCCATGATAACATCATCAGCGTCAACATTTAATATCTTTGAAACCTTCTTTGCAACCTCGCCTTTTTTCTTTTTCCCAGGAGTTATAATGATTCTTGGTGTAACGTCTAAATCTCCTGGGAATACGTTTAATACGTCAACACCGTCAGTTTTTTTACTGAACAGTGTTAGTTTAAGTTCAACGTTTCTGAACCATTTTCGTTCGCCTTTTAATACAAATCCTCCTTTGGCAACATAACCACCAGTGGCATGCTTGCTGACTTGTTCTTTTCTGAGTGCATACACGTCAATCGTTGCAAACCCGCTGGCCCATGCTTTTGAATAACATCCAGTAAACTGTGCAGTCTCTTCAAGTTCTTTTTTGTCTGCGGTTGTTCCTTTTTTTAGTATGACTGCTGAAGCACCTTTTATGTCAGCATGAAAAAATAAGTCATCATCTTCAAAGTATTTTGAGTATAATATGTCATTCTGCTGCGCATCCCTGCCACCTATCGCGAGTTTGTTTTGTGATGTGAAAAACCAATGGAACTTCTCAAACCATTTCTTATCTCTTGATGCGCGTTTTATCATTTCTTTCTTTTCTTCTTCTTTTTCATGTTCATGTTTTTTTGCAGATCTGAGTTCATCCTCAGTTTTTTTGATTATTTCTTTTAGCCTTTCAAGTTTAACCTTTAATTTTTTCCTCTTATTATAAAGCAGGTTAAGGTTTTCTCTGAGTGTTAAATCTGCTTTTAAATCAATTTCCATCACAGAAAAATAGTTGGTAAACTTTAAAAATATACTCATTATATTACAACATTGTTTAACATCAAAGTTTTAATCATTATAGCTGACAATTGGGTGGTATCATGATTTGGAATAAGATGGTAATGGTGTTCTTGATAAGTATGGTCGTTTTCGCTGCACAGAATACTCAAAGTGGTGATCAACCTTATATCATAACAGCGTTGGAAGGATGGAAAGATACACTGGCCGATGTGGGCATAATTTTAGCGTTCATATTGATAATATTGGGTGCAATTGTTTATGGTGTTAGCCAGATGCAGCCTGCTGAAGTCAGGGGAAAATGGGAGTCGACTGCAATCGGTCTGGTCGTTGGTGGTCTTTTGATAGCTGTAATAATAGGAGCGTCTGGTATGTTAGTGGACTTTGCGCAAAACATGTTTAACCCAACATCACAGGTTGAAGCGTCGCACAATGCAGGTGCGGGAGCGGCCAATGCAAACACTCCTCAGCAGAATTATATCCCTTCTGACCAACAGCAGCAACAGTGATACGGGGTACGGGGCCAGTGGTGTGAATGATTGACCTTTTATCAGGTGCAGGGATTTTTGCTAACAGTGCCATCATTGCAACAGTTGCAATATTGATAGCAGGAATCGCATTCGGGTTGGGTGTGGCAGTAAGGAGTAAACGGTTACGCGATTTTGGTAAGGAGGAATTGTTTCAAGTTATAATCACCCTTGCAATCATAGGAGTTGTGATGGCAGTTGTCCAGGCAATCGATTCAACAGTTGACATGGCATACAATAATGTGAACATATCATATTCCTGTAATACTACTAACATCACAGGGCACACCAGCAAGGTATTAAACACTTCGTTATGTTTATGCGAAAACAATCTTGATTATATCAATACGTTGTCATAT
This sequence comes from Microcaldota archaeon, assembly GCA_021158105.1. Taxonomy (GTDB): domain Archaea; phylum Micrarchaeota; class Micrarchaeia; order Anstonellales; family JAGGVH01; genus JAGGVH01. The sequence continues at coordinate 3,032 of JAGGVH010000028.1, read as the reverse complement.
GACATGATGCGGTCGCAGTACATCTTAGGTTATCTCTCAAAGATAGGTGTCCACCTGGGCGTGATTTCTGCAGAACCGTTTACTGGCTTGGGCGAGTTTGTTCATTATATCGGTTCTCATTTAACATTGGCTTTTATAACATCATCGCTGTTATGGTTTGAAGATGTTACTCTTAGGTTGATCGCATACCTTGCCATGCCAATATTTTTCCCGTTGGGGTTGTTGCTCCGTTTGTTTTTCCCAACGCGCCGGTTGGGTGCTGTACTGATAGCAATAGGAGTTAGTTTTTACATAGTATTTCCGGTCATACTGTTGGTTACCGCACCAACATATTCATTAAGCGATCACCCTTTTGAATCGTTCAATCAAAGGTATAGTTTTGTTCCTATGACTGACCTGAACAGGGAAAGTGAACTGTTGAATGTTACGATTAATATTAGTATGACAAACACTACACAAGACATTGTTTCGCAAGCTACTTATGAGATTAACAAGGCAGGGCACATAATCAACATAATACTTTATTATAACCTGATTTCAATCGTGTTGGCGCTTGCTACTTCGATTGTGTTTGCATGGGAAACGTATAAACTTTTAGGTTCGCCAATGGTGGCAACCTGGTACTATGTATAAATTTAGGTGTTGCAAATCACATTTTTGTTTTATAGCCACTATAGTGTGTAATTTATTTCTAAACTATAAAAAGGCATATTCATTTTTCATTTAAAAGATTGATACCATTTTTCATATTCTTTATGAGTTTTAAAACATCTTAAAACATATATTTTATCTTTTCTTACGTTATACACTAATCTTGCTTGTCTTGTTACCTGCTTAACAAAATATGGCATTCCAAACTTCATATGTTTTCTTTTCTGAAATTCAGGAAGTTTGTCTATATGCTTTATAAAATACTTTTGAAGTCGTTTATCCAAATTTAATAAGTCATTGCCTGCTTTCTCTGTTATGATTATTTCCATCATATCACTTTAACTTATGTTTATTTTTGAATTTTTCCCAAGGCATTGTTTTCATCTCACCAGAATCAATTTTTTGCATTTCAGATTCAATTGCTTTGTTCAATAGCCTTACCTCTTCTTCTTCTAACTGTCTTTCATAAGCCAGTAATGCTTGTCGTATTACTTCTGTTTGGTTTCCTGCATATTCCTTTTCTATGATTTTTTTTATTATGGCTTCATAAGGCGCTCCTAAATTCACATTTACCATTTTCACACCCCTATGTATATTTAATGAGCATTAAAGTATATAAAGGTTATGCATTGAAAATGTTAGTTAAATAAAGGATAAAATAAATAAAAATGTTTGTAGATAAGGATTAATGGTTAAAGATTAGTGATCAGGTAAACAAAAAATAAAATTTTTCTTGATAGTTATTATAAGATATTTTTCATACCCTTATGGTATTTTTATCTATAACATTTAAAAATGTAAACTACTTAAATATTCCATTTCAATTTGTGTAGAGTGATTTTTAGTTAGGCTTGTTTACTAAAATAAATTGAACAGAGGTGTAATCATGGCTGAAGACAATAAGCAGATGCAAGAAGTAAAAAAGTATGTATATTCTTTTGATGAAGGGGATATTAGCATGAAACCTTTACTGGGCGGTAAAGGTGCAGGGCTTGCTGAGATGAGTAAGATTGGCATACCCGTGCCCCCAGGGTTTACGATAATCACAGAGGTTTGTGATTATTATAATAAACACAATAATCAGTTTCCTTCTGAGTTAAATAAGCAGGTTGGAGATAAACTTAAACAATTAGAAGATAGGATGAATAAGAAGTTTGGTGATGAAGCAGACCCGTTGTTAGTGTCTGTCAGGAGCGGTGCAGCAATCTCAATGCCTGGTATGATGGATACCATATTAAACTTGGGATTGAACGACCGTGCAGTTGATGGTCTGGCAAAAAAGACTGGCAATCCTCGTTTTGCATGGGACGCTTACCGAAGGTTTATCCAGATGTTTGGCGATGTTGTTATGGGGATTGAACATTCTAAGTTTGAACATATCCTTGATAATGTTAAGAAGAATAAGGGTGTCCTGTCTGATACAGAATTAGACGTTGACGACTTAAAAAGTATAGTTGATGACTATAAAAAGCTTGTTCACTCAGAAAAAGGTATTGAGTTTCCGCAAAATCCTAATGATCAGTTATGGATGGCAATAGAAGCAGTTGTTAAATCATGGAACAATGACCGTGCGATTGCCTATCGTAAGATTAACAACATTACTGGTTTGCTTGGTACAGCTATAAATGTTCAAGCAATGGTGTTCGGTAACATGGGCGACAATAGTGCAACGGGTGTAGCGTTCACGCGCAATCCTGCAACAGGTGAAAAGAAGTTTTATGGCGAATTCCTGATAAATGCACAGGGCGAGGATGTAGTTGCAGGCATTAGAACTCCATTGCCGATAGATAAATTAAAGGATGTAATGCCCGATGTATATTCGCAGTTGTTAGAGATTGTTGATAAACTTGAACATCATTTTAAAGATATGCAAGACATTGAGTTTACTATCCAGAACGGTAAATTGTATTTATTGCAGACTAGGACTGGCAAAAGAACTGCAAACGCTGCAGTCAAGGTTGCAGTTGACATGGTTAAAGAGGGGTTGATCACAAAAGAGGAAGCAGTCATGAGAATTGATCCAAAACAATTGGACCAGCTTTTACATCCTCAGATTGATCCTGTTGCAAAACAAGACCGTGCAGTGATTGCTAAGGGATTACCGGCCAGTCCGGGTGCCGCGTTTGGTAAGGTTGTGTTCACAGCTGACAAAGCAAAGGATATGGCAGAGGACGGCGAGAAAGTAATTTTAGTCAGGACTGAAACTAGTCCTGAGGATATTGAAGGTATGAATGCTGCCCAGGGGATATTGACTGCAAGGGGTGGCATGACCAGTCATGCAGCGGTTGTCGCGCGCGGCATGGGTAAATGTTGTATTGCTGGCTGTGGAGATATTACTGTTGATGAGGATAAACGTCAATTTATTACTAAGGATGGCGAGC
>JAGGVH010000013.1 GCA_021158105.1 Microcaldota archaeon | reverse complement strand
TAATGGCAACAAAAAAACAGATAAACCATCTCAAGTATGCTCTTGAGCCTAAAAGTGTTGCGATAGTGGGTGCATCACGAACACCCAACAAGATCGGACACGTTCTAATAAAAAACTTACTAGACGGCGGGTTTAGCGGCAAAATATATCCTGTCAACCCAAACGCAAAAGAAATATTAGGATTAAAATGTTATCCAAATGTAACATCAATACCTAAAAAAGTTGACCTGGCAGTGATATCAATCCCTGCACGTTATGTTAACAAGGTATTAGATGAATGTGGAAGGAAGGGTGTTAAAGCAACAGTAGTGATAACTGCGGGGTTTGCAGAGGTTGGCAATTATAAGGATGCAGAACAGATGAAGTATATTGCCGACAAATATGACATGGCACTGATCGGGCCAAACTGTATGGGGATATTAAACCCAAAGTTAAAATTTGATTCAATCTTTCTGCCAACATATAAACTGGAAAGGCCAAAGGTTGGCAGGATATCATTCATTAGTCAGAGCGGAGCAGTGGGAGGATGTTTACTTGACTTGATAGCACGCGCAGGAGTAGGAATATCCAAATTCATATCATACGGTAACGCAACAGTTATCAATGAAACCGACCTGTTAGAATACTTGAAAGATGACGATGACACTGACTTGATTGCATGTTACATTGAAGGTGTAAAAGACGGTAAACGATTCTTAAACATTGCTAAGAAGATTACTCCTAACAAACCAATAATAATGTTAAAGTCTGGCAAGACTGATAAGGGCAGGGCGGCTGCAAAGTCGCACACTGGCACAATGGCAGGCAGTATGACAGCATACCGTGCTGCATTTAGACAGGCACACATTATCGAGGCACAGGGCATTAACGATTTATATCATTTCCCTAAGATGTTTGTCCAGCCGTTCTGCACAGGAAAGAAAGTAGCCGTCTTAACAAACGGTGGCGGGAACGGTGTCATGGCAGCTGACGCGATCGAGAAGGAAGGTCTTGAACTAACAGAATATTCTAATAAGACAAAAAAAGAACTTAGAAAGGTTTTGCCGTCACACGGTAATGTGGGCAACCCACTTGACATATTAGGAGATGCAGACAGTAGGAGGTATGAACAAGCATTGAGCATATTGATGGAAGATGATAACGTTGATGCAATAATCGTAATCATACTATTCCAGACTGCATCTATTGATTCAAGCGTAGCAGAAGTCATAATCAAAGCAATGGAGCAGAGAAAAAAACCTATCATAGTAGTATCAACAGGCGGGGAATACACTAACATGCACAGAAGGATCTTAGACAGTTCAGGAGTAACAACATACAGAGCACCTATGACTGCTGTGCAGGCGCTTGCCAGGTTTGTTGAATATAACCAGTACAAACAAAAGATAACAAAGAAAAAATAAAAAATGTTATTCTACTTTACCATTGTTGACAAGTCGCCAATAGGAAGACCTAATTCTTTAGCCCTTAAAACTCGTCTCATGATCTTGCCGCTCCTAGTCTTTGGAAGCGAGTCAACAATCTCAATCTCTCTAGGGTATGCATGGCCCGCCAGGTGTTGTTTTACAAACCGTTTGATGTCATCTAGAAGTTCAGGAGTGTTTTCATATCCCTTGTTAAGAACAACAAACGCTTTAATGATCTGGCCACGTTCTGGGTCTGGCTTGCCAATGACTGCCGCCTCGTTGACAGCATCATGATCGATCAGTGCACTCTCAACTTCAAACGGACCAACCCTTTCGCCCGCTGTCATTATCAAATCATCACTCCGTCCCATAAACCAGTAATAACCATCATTATCTTTGTATGCCATATCGCCAGTGATGTACCAACCGTTCTTAAACACTGATTCGTATTTCTTAGGATTGTTCCAAAACTCTTTGACCATTGACGGCCAACCTCTTTTCAGTGCAAGGTTGCCTTCTTGATACGGTGGAAGTTCATTGCCGTCATCATCAACAATCCCTGCAATAATACCCGGGAAAGGTTTGCCCATTGAACCGATCTTAATGTCCATGCACGGAAAGTTTACAATCATCTGTGCACCTGTCTCAGTCTGCCACCATGTATCATGAAAATACCTCCCAAAAACTTCATACCCCCACCTTATTGGTTCAGGGTTTAATGGTTCGCCAACTGAATAGATGTGTTTAAGCGATGACAAATCATATTTTTTAGGGAGCTCATCACCATACTTCATCAGCATGCGAATTGCAGTGGGCGCAGTGTAAAATATGTTGACCTTATACTTCTCAATAAGTGAATACCATTTTTCAGAGTCAAACCTCCCCTCATAAAACAAGGTTGTCATGCCATTTGATAAAGGTGAAAGGATAACATAAACAACACCAGTCACCCAACCATGGTCTGCTGTGCACCAGTACATGTCATCACTGTTGAAATTTAATACCCATTTGCCTGTCAAATGCTGAATAAGAGCACCACCGTGGACGTGGACTACACCTTTAGGTTTGCCTGTTGAACCTGAAGTGTAAAGTATGTATGCAGGATCGTCAACGTTCATCATCATTGGATTATATTCTGCAGGGACATCTGACATTAAACTACTATAATTCAATTCCTTCTTGCCTTTAACTTCCTTATCCTCAAACTTTCCTTCCCTGTCAACAACAATCATATACTCCAAAGCGGGAAGGTCTTCTGCAATATGCTCAACACGCTCTAACAAATCAGGAGTAGTAATGACAACACGTGCATCGCAATGACCCAACCTATCCTTTAACGCATCATACCCGAACGCACTGAATAACGTGCCCGCAATTGCACCTGTCTTTAGTATCCCTATAAAAGTAATGTGAACCTCAGGAATCCTAGGCAGAAAAAGGAACACTCTGTCGCCTTTGTTAATCCCCAGCTTTGCCAGAACATTTGCAAACCTGTTAGACAACTCGTACAACTGTTTATAAGTATACTTCTCAACATTACCATCCTTACTCTCCCATATCACTGCAATTTTATTTTCAACAGGAGTACCAATATGTTTATCAACTGCATTGACTGCCATGTTTAGTGTCTTACCCCTCTCAAACCATTTAATTTCATCATAATAATCTTCCCACCTAAAATTCTTGTATGTTGCATCATAATCTTTTAAGTTTAATTTGTCAGAAGACTCTAACATTTTCTTAACCACGTCAACAGTCGTATCATGAACCTGTTCCTTTTTTATTTCATACTTCATATGCCCACACCCCAGAATATTTTAACATAAACACAATGACATGTGAATAAATGTTTAAATTTTCATGTGTGATTATCCAACAGTCTTCTCAGCATCTTCATCAGGTTTAACTGCCTGGCTCAACTTGACATGCTCAACATATTCCATTCCCTTATCAGCAGATTCTGATACTGCATCAAACAAACGTTCTGGGTCTGGAAACCTAAACTTGATATCTTTCAACTTGTCAGACAGTATTGTGTAACCTATCTTTTTAGGATCTTTATAATCCCTCCTCATATTCTTAACCTTTTTTAATGTTGATTCAATCGTGTAACCTTCAAACTGGTTGTCAACATAAATCTTAAACGCTTTTGGGTTCCTTATTGTAAACGTGACATCTGATGACTTGAGGCCTTTAGCTAATGTACCAGTTAATATCACTCGGATTATCGGTTTGGTATCAGGAAAACTGTTTACAACCTTATCAACTTCATCATTAACCCGTTCTATTATCTCAGAAGATTCTGCATTGTCAAAATTTAGAGTGATGGCTTTGAACGGTCTGGAGTGGATATCAATAAACTTGTGCGTCCTATTACTTGTGTCATATATGACAAACCCTTTTGGTTTTTGTTCTTCAGGTTTGAGTTGCGTGATTACTGTGCTCCCTGGAATAATAAATTTGCCATTAAGGTCAACATGATACTTGTGAATGTGGCCATTGACGTACAAGTCAAAACCGTTTGGCAGGTCTTCAAATGATAAGAATTCGTCACTCTTGAACGGCATAAACTCGTTGAATGTTTGGTGGAGGACAAACACGTTAAACATGTCATTTTTTGGCTGAGGATTGATTGCATTGAGAATGTCCCTTGCTAAACTTTCAGGAACACCACCCATACCAAATATCCTTACCTTTTCACCGTCTTTTTCAAAAATTATACCGTGATTATGAACATCAATCCAATACTTTGTAAAACCGATAAGTTTGACAGGGCCGGTCTTTGTACTATCGACCCTCTCATGCGTACCATGAATGACTGCAATAGGCAAGCGACTCTTTACAACATTACCATCATCATCATACATTGTTATGCCAGCACCCCATCCCTGCTTCTCAAGTTCTAACAAAATCTTAATAACCTGAGAAATCGTGTTGATCGAAGGGTTTTCCTTGTCAAAAATGTCGCCGGGAATAAGTAGAATGTCGCTGTCTTTTGCAGCAGTTAATATTGCTTCCCTCCCTTGATTGTATGCATCTTCGGGCCAACGGTGATAACCAAAATGGGTATCACTCACAATGCCAATTTTCATGGTGTTATATTTATCACATAAATTAAAAAAGTTTTGTTTCATTGATTTATCATGGAGGTGAACATTTCAACAAGATTGTACCCTTTGCGCATGATAGCATATTCGCACAATTCAGTTGATGTAACGTTCACAATAAACAACATGACAAATGAGATGTTATGGTTGGAATGCGACATTAAAACTCCTGAAACATTATCCTTGTCAAAGAGTGATAGAATTTGTAAAGGACGATTCAGGTTTGGCATAATTGGACCAAAGAATATCATAGAAAAAACAATAAAAATCTATGGTAATGTTGCAACATATCCTGATGTTTATAATGTTAAAACTACAATCAAAGTATTTGACAGGTTTGGAAAAGAAAGGAATAACATTGACCACAAATTTAATGTCCGATGTATACCACAATCTGATATTAAAAATGACAATTATTAATATGCATACTAATAGATTAACAAATGGGCCCGTAGCTCAACTTGGATAGAGCGGCTGGCTTCGGACCAGCAGGTTGAGGGTTCCGACCTTTTTTCTTTTTGAAAGAAAAAAGGACACCTAAAAATCCCTTCGGGCCCGTTTATTTTATTCAGTGTTATCTTGCAATTTGGTTATTGCCTCTGCAATGTCACCATTAGTCTCTTTCAATGCATTTTCTGCAACTTCCCTTGAAACATTGGCCTGTTCCATAACAAGCTTAACATCATCCTCATTGATAGATTCCTCAATCCTTGGATTGCCAATAATTTGATATGTTATCTGACCTTTCATATTAATTTCTGTGACTGATGGGTTTTCAATGATTATTTTTTTATCATTTGATTCTATCACTACCCTGTCAGCATTGATCTCTTTGGTCTGGATGCCCATCTGCCTCATAAGTTGTGCCATCTGCTTAGGATTCATGCCGTGCATTTAAACCACCGTATTCTTAATTTCAATCTTGTGAATTAACACTTTTTTGATCGGTGCAATCTTTTGCAGATCCTTCCTAACATCATTCTCAATCTTGTTAGATAATATGTACATTATAAATTCGTTTAATGTTGTTTCAGAGGATTTGGAACGGATGAAATCGCCTATCACTTTTCTCATTGCAGTCTTTGCAGAACTACTTATCCTGTTGCGTGTGATGATTGTAATCTTAACACGAACGACTGAATTGTCTTTTGTTGTCACATCCATAAACTCATTAATTATAGACCGTTTCCTCCTAGCAAGTGAACCGATATAGCTTGAAGCGATCTGGCTCCCAATGAATGTTGTATGAGCACTCTTGCCTTTAACCTCAGTTATCCTTAACTTTACAGTAGTATATTGGCTTAACTCGTCAAACTTGTTTACCAAACTTGAATATGGATATCTTATTACTCTGTTATACAAATTTTTTTCGTCAGTGGCAACAATGTCTGATATTTCCTTCTCTTCAAACAACTTCGGCGCTATAACCACATAATTCTTCTTTAGTTTCCATTTGTCAACTTTGGATTTTGCAGTCTTCTTAATGGGTATCTTTTTAACAGCTTTTGTCCTCTTTTCCTTTTTCTTTGCCATATCATCCACCTCACTTAATCAACAATGCTGCAGTCTTAGGACTGTACCTCCATGACTTGGGAAGATAACCTTTCTTAACATAATACTTAGCCAAACGTCTTATCTTTGATTCAACATGAACCAGTTTTATTCTATTATGAATATCACGAGTATTATCATCTAAATGCCGTCTCATCCTGACCGCTCGTTTTATAAGGTTTAATAAGTCCTCAGGAATGTCAAACTTTATACCTTTAGATTTTAAAATCTGAGTTATTGTTTTCTTGCATATCAATTTCACATCTGGAACACCATACTGGTCCCTTAATATTAACCCAATCATTGCAGGGGGATGGCCTTCCTTTGAAAGTTTTACAATGATTGATTCTATTTCTTTTGGATTATGTTTTACCCATTCCGGAGAAATTTTTATGTTTGGTTTCTTAGAACGGGACTTACCCTTCTTGCGAGAATGCATTCTAGCCATATTATATCACCTCTGATTTTTTGTCAGATAACAGCAAGCACCGGTCAATCTCATATCATAAAAAACAAGGACCGACTTACTGTTTCCCAAGATAAATGGTATATGATAACATTTATAAACTATTCTGTAACGTAAGGAGAATGATGATGACATGCAGGTTTGCTGAGAGCCCCTTTTCTTTCCCGAAAGAAAAGGCCCTCGGGTTCAAAAGAAAGGGTTTTTGTTGAAGGGTTAATAAAAGGAGTTCTGTGATGACAACCTGGAGCGCTGAGTACAAAATGAAAAACTGCTGTTCAAAAATCGTTCTGTCTGTAGAACGATATATTTATAAAATTGTTTTAATATTAAAACAATATGGAACTGCTTAAGAAACTGCTGATGGAATTCAAAGAGAGGGGAATCCCTAAAGATTTGATTGAGAGGGATTTAAAGATAGACTGGATGAGAAAAAAAGCAAACGTTTTCGTAGGTATACGAAGAGCAGGGAAGACTTATTCAGTATTTCAATTATTAAACAGATTTAATTTTAGAGATGTTTTTTATATTAATATGGAAGATGACCGTATTATAAATCCTAATATAAGGCACCTTACGGAACTTATTCCAACGATAAAGGAAACTTTCAAAACAAACAAGCAAATTTATCTTTTTGTTGATGAGATTCAAAATGTTGAGGGTTGGGAAAAATGGGCAAAAAGAATTGCAGAAGACCCTAATATTA
>JAGGVH010000010.1 GCA_021158105.1 Microcaldota archaeon | reverse complement strand
GCTTATATGCAAAAAATGCTTCTTCTTGTAAGGCACGTGCCATATAAGGCATAAGAGTATCGTGATCCTGGAGTAGTTTATCATATATAGCATAAGCACTCTTTTTTCCTAAAAGAATGTAAACATTGTCTAAAAATTGCTCACTTGGAACATAAGGATTACCACTCTTAGGAATAAATTTCCCTGTATCTATAATTGTCTTCAATGCTTCTACGCCATCTTTATAATGTTCATCCAATAATCCAAATTGTGGATGTTGTTTTAATAAACTATTTCTATACTTCACAAATTCATCAGTTACCTTCTCAAGCTGTTTAGGAGTTCCGAAATCACTCACAAACATAAATGCCTTACCAAACTCTTTCTTTTCAATATATGTATTTAAAGTATTTTCAACAAACTTATTGTAAATAGATTTAAAATTCTCGTAACGGGATGACAACTTCTCCTTCTTAAGCATTTCATTGAGAACTGTCTTCATATCTTTGAGAATCTCCTCTACTTGCTCTGGGGTTAGGTTTAAGGATCGTAAATCAATTTCATTAAGATTAATTTTCATCATTGCATCAGTAACCATTTTTGCAAATTGTTCTTTAAATTGTGCTTTATGTTTTTTATTTTCATACATCTTTAACACATTCAACAATTCCTTCATTTCATCTGTTTCTTTCACAGCCATTCCATGAGCCATATCAATCACTGTGTTCTTTTTATGAAAAAACATTTAAAATGCTTTGCATCAGTAACCAACAGGGGTGTTGAAAAATATCTTATAATGACCATTGGTCAATAAAATTTTATTTTTTGTTTGCTTAACCAATTGTTGACAACAGCCAACAATAGTTTTTTAAATATTCAACACCCTATGAAATGAAAACAAGTGAATTAAATGAGTTATAAAGATCTGGTCAATCATTTAAAAAATGAGGGAATAATCAATGATTATATTGCTAATGCAATGCTGAGAACACCAAGAAAGGATTTTCTTCCAGAAATGTATAAAAAATATGATGGTTTTGATACTGCACTCCCGCTCGGCCACGGCCAAACAATCTCACAACCGTCAGTTGTTGCCCACATGTTAACATTATTAGATATAAAAAATAGAAATAAAGTCCTTGAGATTGGCGTCGGAAGCGGATGGGTGGCTGCGATAATGTCACATCTTGGCAAAGAAATTATTGGAGTTGAGAACGTTCCAGAGTTATATAAACAGGCAAAGGAAAGATTAAAAAAGTATAAGAATGTTAAGGTCGTGTTTGGTGATGGCAGTTGCGGATGGCAAGAATATGCACCATATGATAGAATACTAATAAGTGCAGCAGTCCCAAAGCTCAGTGAAGAAATACTGAACCAATTGGCAGATGACGGTTATGTTGTCGCTCCGATAGGTCCATTGCATACACAACTTATAACCAAACTTAATAAAAATGGTGAAAAAATACAAACGTTACCTGCACCTGTTGTGTTTGTGCCGTTAATAGGTAAATGTGGATATAAGAGGGATGAATTATGGATTTGAAAAAGAATGTAAAATCATTTTTGATTGGCATGGGAGCATTATCAGTACTAATCATATTGATAGCTATACCTTTGATAATTATATGGCAGGCAAGTGGCATATTTTCACAAGACTGCATAGCAGAAGTTGACATATCAGGAGAATTGGCCACCCAAGAAATCCCATCAACAATGTTCAGCGAAGGCATAGCAGGATCTGAAACGATTGCCAAGAGAATCAAGGAATTGAATGATCGGTCAGATGTTAAGTCAGTACTGTTTGTCGTGAACTCCCCAGGAGGTGGCATTGTAGCATCAAAAGAAATATTCGATGCAATCAGAGACTTGAAAAAGCCCAAAGTTGTGTATTTCAGAGAAGTTGCAGCATCTGGTGGGTATTACATATCAACTCCTGCTGACTGGATAGTGTCAGAACCTGATGCACTCACAGCAAACATTGGCGCGCGTGCTGAAGCCATAGATTTTTCAGGATTGATGGACAAAATAGGGGTAAATCACACCTCAATAAAATCTGGTGAAAACAAAGACATGGGCAGCCCGTTCAGAGAGATGACGCCAAAAGAAAAACAAATATTTGAAAGTATAATAAACGAAAGTTATCAGGAGTTTAAATCAACAGTTATAAAATACAGGGGAGACAAACTCAGAAAAGAAGATGAAATATTTGACAGCCGAGTAATGAGTGGTAGGCAGGCTTATGCTCATGGTTTGGTTGACCAACTCGGAAACAAACAGGATGCAATTGATAAGGCAGGAGAACTTGGAGGGTTTGAAGGAGAACCAAGAATATGTAAAATAGATATGTCACCAGAATCATCAATTGGTGGGTTATTCATGAAAACATTCAGGCTGTTTGCAGAAGGAATAGGGTATGGTTTTGCACAGGGCATAAAAAACAATGAAGGCATGCAAACCAGAATAGTTTATCAGTGATGTTATGAAATCACAGGATTCTGTTGCATATTTTGTTATCATAACAAGCACTATACTAATACTCATCTTTTTAATTAACAACATTTTCAATGATGGACACACATCTTCAAAACCAAAAAAAGACACACGCACAGGTGCAGATTCTAATTATGTTAACACAACACAATCATATGAATGTTTAGCCAATGAAACAGAACCTTGCGAAATCAACGGGTGCAATGGAACAAAGGAATGTATTAATGGAAGATGGACACATTGTAAAGTTATAAGTGAATGCATTCCTGGAGAAACAGAAGGATGCCATTATGACCAATGCAGGTACGGGATAAGGACATGTAATGATTGTGGAAAATGGGGGCCTTGTAGAATAACATAACTTTGCATTAAAAACATGGAAAACCATGTTTAGAAACATTTATAAACTGTTTGGCACATAAATATAATGGGTGGATTTATGAAGAACAAATTAAAAGATAGTATGAAAATCATACCTTTAACTTTAACTGCATTTATGATGACTTCTGCATTTGCACAACCGAAACTTATGAGGAAAGTTACTAATTTTCATACGCGCGGGGGCGTACTTGTTGAGACATCACTTAAAAAAGGAAAAATCAAATATGATGGTGTTTCCTTAAATATGATAAGTGATATAACTTCAGTTAAATTACAGGCAGTTAATGGATTGTTAGCAAACGCAACATGGACAATAGGGGGAATGAAAACAAAATATCTGCCACAGATTGGTGCAGGGGTTATGTATTGTGTATCAAAAAATGATGAAGACCAATTTGCATTAAACACTGTGGTTTCATACACTCTTGGCCAGTTTATATCTGATCGCAACAAACCAATAATCAATGTGAATATTTCAGTTCATTTTCCAGTATATAAATATGAAAAAACTGATTATGATGGAAGTTTTAATATAACATTTAGTGTGGGGCCAGTAATGGTTGGAGGCACATACAACTTAATTAAAACTGAAACTGAGTTTCCAAAGTTCTCTGTTGGTACCGGGGCAGATATAATTTATATTTTAAATACTACATCAAAGAGATAAATAAAATGTTTATTCTAATTTTAACATTCTCAAACCAGGCAAACTTTCACCAGAAACATATTTTATAAAAGCTTTTCCAGATAAACTTACATAAGTAAACTTGTTTCTGCTTATCCTGCACTTCTTTAAAACCTCTAATGTATCACCGCCGCCAAGATAAGACATCTTAGCTTTTGAGATTGCGCGTAATAATCCGCAAGTGCCTTTAACATATCCTTCTTCATAAACGCCCGCAGGACCGTTGAACAGGACCGTTTTCCTGTTTATGATTTGTGAATAGTACTCAACTGTTTTAGGGCCAATGTCCTTAATCAAAACATTTCTGTTTGACAGGTCTTCAATATTAATTATCTTTCCATTAACATTAACATCGCGCGGGATAAACATCTTACACTTATTTGAAAGTGATACATATTTCTTAATCAGACTCTCAAACCCTTTCTGTTCTATAAACTTGATAGAAGACCTGTTTGGAAAGTAATATGATAATATGATAACAGCAGGCACACCAGTCAACAAAAATGCATAAGCGCGCCCATCTGAACACCATTTCTTAATAATTTTCAAAGTGTCCTCTGGCTTGCCACCACCCAACACAAGAACAACATTCTTAGCATTTTTTAATCTTTTAAGATGGTTAACTTCGTCTAACAATACCGGGCCAGGTATTGCACGGTCAGAAAAACCTATGACTGATGCATGCGCGCGATGTGCGACTGAAAACGCATCTAAAATAAATACGTCACAAATGTCCTTATACGTTTTAACAAGCATAGACTTTTTACACCTCTTATCATGACATTTCATTTCATCTTCAACCATTCGCACATTGTCCAAAAGCAACACTTCGCCCGGGCGTAATGATAACACAGCATGCTGTGCTCTTTTCCCTACCACATCCGAAACAAAACGGACAGGCCGATTGATAATTTTTGAGAAAACTGTCGCATGCTTGTCAAGATGAACAAAATCACGTTTTCCAGGCCTGCCCTGATGAGCTAAAAGTACAACCTTTGCACCCATTTTAAGCAGAAGGTTAACAGTCTTAGCATGCTCCTTCATCCTTTGCGTCTGCACAGGCCAACCGTCAACAATCGGAACATTAAAGTCCACCCTGACAAACACAGTTTTATCTTTAAGTTGTTTTGTTAAGTAATCGCGCAAAACCATGATTTTTATGGTGAAAGAACATTTATAAAAGTTTTATTTGTATGAATAACTCAATAAGGGGTGTTGGAATGAATATTAAGATAACATTTTTGTTCATAGTTTTGATGTCATTTATCGTGTTTAGCGATTTTGATTTGAGCGGGTTTGACACCAGTGATTATCCGCAAGATGACACCTTTGTTGACGATACGATGAATGATAATTGTGGTGACATTGTTGAAATTGACACAGGTGACAACGATTCATTCACACTAACTGACGATTATGATAATGGAACATGTTTCAAAATCACTGGCGGGTCAGACGAGTTCACGTTTGATTGTGATGGCCATTATATCTCTGGCGCGGGCGACAACGACGGCAGGGTTGCAATTTATGTGTATAATGCTGATAAGGTAACAATAACAGATTGTGAGATTAAAGAAATTCAGTACGGTATAATTTTCTTGGATTCTGCCCATGGCACTGTTGACGATTGTAACGTGCACAACATACAATACGGAATCTATTTTGGAGTTGACAGCGAATCAATCGAAAAGGATAACACAGTAAAAGGACATAGCAAAGTTAAGAACTTTTTAAAGGCAGGAATATGGATGGATCATGTCAAAGAATCATTGATTGATGATAATACAGTTGAAGATGGATTGATCCCGATTTATATGTCAGCATCACAAGACAGTGAGATAAAAAACAATGACGTTAAAAATGCGGAATTTACTGGAATAGGAATCAACAACAGTAAAGAGATAAACATATACAAAAACAGTGTGGAAGACACTGGCACAGACACTTATGGTGATGGGATAGGACTACTAAACTCTGAAGATTGTAAAGTACACAATAATGATATCAAGAATGCACATGATTCAGGGATTGCACTGTTCTCAAATGACGAAAAAGAAAACTGTGAGGTTTATAATAATGACATTTCAGAAAGCGCGTGCGGGATAACGTTTGGGATGGACAAAGTAAATTCATACTCAAACGATATTGATGACAATGATTATGGATTATGTTTTGCCGATTTGGATGATGATAACTTAGAAGGATGCACTGTTGAAAATACCACGCTCACAAGTTCCAATGATAAAGATGTTTATGTGTTCACCGATAATGTTAAAGGCTCAAACATATTAAGGAATGTTGATTTTGATGAGGATGACGTTGATTGCGACGGCGGGGTTGACGATTCAAAATTAACAATAGAAGAGTATGTTACACTAAAGATTATTGATTCAAACGAAGACCCGATCGAAGACGCAGAAGTTACACTGAAAAACGGCAACGATGACAAGATGATAAACAAAGAAGACACAGACAACGATGGTGAAGTGAAAGGGATAACTACTCGTGGTGTTTATTCATTTGACGGCGGCGATACAGATTATGATGATTATAAGGACCATGAAGTTGACATAAAATATGGTGGACAAACATATGATGAAGATGTTGAGATTGACCATTCTGGAACGTTCACGATTAAGCTTGAAGAAGTTACATTGCACCAGAAAAATGATATAGGCGGACAATGTTCAAGCGGGTTGGACTGTAAATCAGGATACTGTTGCGACAGGGGCGTTTATAAGAACACATGCAGAGCATCAGAAGCGCAATGTCCAAACTATGAATGCTTATCAGACGACGATTGTGAAGATGATGAAAAGTGTGACAATCACAAATGTGTTGAGATTACTGGAACGTGTGGATACGCTGAGAACCATGAATGGATAGAATATGAATGTTGCAATGACACTGAATGTGAAGACAATGAAGTATGCCAAGACCACGAATGCACAACATTAAACGGAACGTGCGGTTATGCGGAAAACCATACATGGATAAATTATACATGCTGTGAAGATGATGACTGTGCGGACGATGAGAAATGTGAAGACCATGATTGTATAAAAATTACTGGGACAAATGGGTATGCGAAGAATCATACATGGGTGTATTATGAATGCACAAGCAATTACGACTGTGAAGATGACGAGGTTTGTGAAAACCATGAATGTGTTGAGATTGAACAGGATGATTGCGGTCACATAGTAGACCATGAATGGGTAGATTATGAATGTTGTACAAATGAGGACTGCGGAGAAAATCAGGTGTGTAAAGACCATGAATGCAAGGATAAGATTTGTGGTTGCGCGCCCGCACTTCTCATCTTAATGTTAGGATTTTTTGTGTTTAAGAAACAATTTTAATTTGTTTTTTGTTTAGAATAAAAATAGAACACTTATCAAAACATTTAAATATACTTCTTACCACAATATAATAGGGATACTATGAAAACCAATAAACTTAAACAAAATATCATTAGAACTACTTTAATCCCAGCCACAATAATAATTAATCTTCTCCCCACACCAATGGTTGCTGAGATTGATGAATTCAAAAAACCATTCATACAGGACATACAAAAACTTCAACAAGAAATACCAAAGAAATACAATAAAAAAATTAGTGACTTAACTTTAAGAATATTAAACGAGGACAAAAATGTAGGTAACATTTTGTTTACCTCTCTAATGAATTATATAAAAAGAAAAAATTTTATTTGTAGTGACATTAATAATTTTATAAATAATTATGATGCAATAAAATCATTGGCTGAGAAAATATCAAAAAAAGAGGCAATTGTCCAGTTAAACTTTGAAAAGTTGTTCATGATATCAGAATTTGACTTGGGTTTATTAAAAGAAGTTGAAGGAAATGATTTGATAGATAAAACTGTTGAGGAAACACCTGTAAAACAAAGATTGTATTATTGGTATGGCCAGATTCATTTCCTCCAAGAAGACAACAAAAAAATAGATATTGTCTTAAACAATGAAACTGACAAGGCATCAATAATAATAAGAGATTTAGAAAATAATAAATTAGTCATAATTGGCTCATATGGACAATTCATAATTTCAAAATCCAAAAGTCAAACTGTGAAAATAGAATGGAAAGATAAAGAAAAAACAAGCATAGAATATACAACAACCAACATTCCATTCTCAGAAATATTAAACTCCTTTGTGTTTATTACAACAGGTAAAGAAGATGAGATTGGTGTTTTAAAGTTATACCTACACTATGGGGTGCGACCGGCAAGGGTTGCTGCATACTTAAACGGCACAGTTAATCCATGGGATAAATATTCACCAGAAAAAGAAACTGAAGCATTAGAAACATTTATTACTATATCAAAAAGAGTTTCATTGCCACCATGGTATATTGCTGCAGTAATATTTCAAGAAGGATTCGCAGAAAATTTCCCAGAAAGTGCAATCAAAGGTAACATTTCATCATTCTATGATATTGGCGCTGAAGCTTTCATAAGTGAAATAGAAGAATTAAAAGAAAAAGGATATCTTAGACAAAACTTTAATGAAGGAACTGATTATATTGTATCAAAGAAAATAATAAATGAAGCAAACGATGAATTTATATCAGCTGTGTTCATTGATATTCCAAGAGCAATTGAAGCTGTGGGTGCACTCTTAGCAAACAGGAGAGATAGATTCTTAAGTTTTATGAAAAAGGAATATGGGTTTGAAGAAAAAAACTTAACAGAGAAAGAGATCCTTGCCGGGACATACATATTTTACAATGTGAGGAATCCTAAAAAATTTACACGATGGCTGATTAATAAGCATGGGATTAGTGGCTTGAATACACCATACCATGGTTACCAGATTGATACAAAAAGACCGATCATAAGATATGGAACAATCAACTGTGCCAGAGTTATAGGAACAAGTGAAATATTAAAAGAAAAATGGCAAGATTTGATAGATGGTATAAATTAAAAATCGTATTTTATTTAAATACATAACTTGGTTTTTGTTCAAAATAATCCTTAAACATCTCACTCATTGCCAATACCCTAGAAGTATTCCAATGTGCGGTCCATTTTTTAGGATTAAACACTGGTTTTTGGGCGGGTTTGCCATGGGATAACGCATATTTTGTCTGTGTTAAGTATGGTTTATTAAGGTGCTCTTTTATTTGGTCAAATTTGAGTTTGTCTAAATCAGACTTTGCTAAACTTATACCACGATTATAAAATAAGTAAGTTCCAGCATTGATCTGCTCCTGAGTAAGTTGTGAAACATCAAACCCCCTATCATTAATATATTCTAAAAATTTATCTCTGTTATATGCTAACATTGCACCCAATGCCTCAATAGTGTTTGGCAAACCTTTGATATAAATCTTATGCCAACGGTCACCTGCTTCATTATATTGAATAAAATCATTTGGAATTCTACTCGTCGAATATTTTATTGTGTCAACAGGGGTTACTATATTTTCCCTTTTCTCGGCGGCAACAGAAGCATTTACCCCTGGTATATATTTTGCATTATATTCTTTTTCTTTCTCAGGTGGGATCTTATACCAATCCTTAGATAAATATCCTCTCTTTTTTAATTCAGGAATAGTATCATAAAACGCATCCAACCCAATATTCTGGTAAGTATCAATAGAAATAGTGTTATAGTTATATTTAGTTATTCTTATATGGCCCTCATCATTAACAAATATTGGATACCCCTCCTGCATTAAAACAGAAAACAAAAATTCTGGGGGGAGATTATCCCTCTCAGATATTTCTATTATATCACTTATCATTTCATTGGACCATTCCTTATTAAACACCCAATCCACACCTGCAGGACGAACACCGTTTTTTATACTTATGGATAATGTATCAACCGCCTTTTTAGGATCTCGCAAGTCAACATTAAATATTGCGCTGTTGAAATCGCCATTGTTGCCTTCTATAAATTTTTCAACATCATCAGAAGAAATAATGGTGAAATACCCCCCTGAAATGACCCTTGCAGAACCATCACCACGAAACTCAATTGCTGCATTATAAATCTTACCATTATACCATTTATACAATTGCAAAATTTTTGTTTCAGGGTTATAGACTTGCATTCTAGGATGGCCATTCTTATCATCAATAATTTTCACATCCTTCCCATCTGAAAATACCATATGTAAAAGAGGACCACCAATATCTTTCATACTTAAAAGAACATACGCTTCCTTATTTCCCTTTCCGATTGCTTCAATTCTTTCAGGAGCAGTTGCCCTTCCCAAAAGCGTATATAATTCTTTACATCCTTTTGGGTTAAATACTGTTTTGTTTAATGCCTGTTTTACTGTAGAGGGAACAACTATACTTTTATCTTGTGGTACTGGGAATGATTTTGAAGGAAACTCATCACTAATCTTTTTAAGCTCTTCAGCACAGTATTGCGCCAATTCAACATCACCTTGTTGCTCAAACTTCTCAGTCATCTTTTCCAAAATACCTTTAACCTTCATAAGTTCAATTTCCAATATAAGTGAATCAATACATTTATGTATATTTTTTCCACCTTTAAACTTTTTCAACTGATCATTTACAGCATACAACTCACCAAGTAAACTGTCTCTTTCCATGGTATATGGCAAATCAGTAAATGGATCATAGCTTCCATACAATACTTGGATGATTGCACCATAATCATATTTATTTAACTGTACGCCATCCTCAATCTTTTTTTGTATATTATCAATCATATCAAAAGACAGATGATAATTGTGCTCCTTAAGATATTTTCTACGTTTTTCATCATTATAAACATATGATGAATCAATAACTGCAGATTTTGGCATACCCCCACCAATTAATTTAATAATGTTAAAACTTATAAGTTTTCTTTATGATATCTCCCATTATACTGTGAACGCGGATTGTCCACCTTTGAAAATGTTAATTGTAAAATGCGCGCATTCCTTTTAAGTTTAATTCCGTGAGGATTGTAAACAATCAAAAGAACTTCGCTCTTTCCTTCATACCCAGGATCCCAAAACGCCGTTTCAATCGTTGCACCGCAACGCAACAATGTTGACCTCGGCAGCCCAATACCTATGCAATCATTAGGAATTTTCACAATCTCTTTTAATATGACTTTGTATGCACCAGGTTTTAAAAACACCTCACCAGAATTATCAAACTCGACTTCTTCAACATCAGAAATTTTCCGTTCACTGTTGTCATAATCAACCTTGCCAAAAGAAGTAAAAGAAAAAAGTTGAGCGATTGTTAAATCGACTCCAGCTGGCTGTTTTTGGAGCTCTGGAACATTGATATTGGGAACAACTATCATCGTCTCACTTTTTAGTTTGTTTCTGTTTCTTTTTTAATTATATCCTTTTTAGGTTTTTTAACTTTAGCCTTGCCAGGGGCAGTGGTATTGTCCACTGCTTTCTTACCCATAGCTTTCTTTTCTCTTGCCTTCTTTAGCCTTTCTTTTTCTTTGTGTGCATAGTTTGTCCATCTTGTTTTTGTCGGTGAACGTTTAAGTTTTAAGTAATTGTTATAACATTTTCTTTTGTCAAAATAAAGGATTTTACCATCCTTTCTGACATACATAATGCCTTTACCTTTTGGGATCTCTGCACCGCAAAATAAGCATTTCATAACATCACCTTTTATCTCCTGCGGCCGGATATGCCTTTGTGCTCCCTCTCAGTTTCGAGCAACATTAAAATATCGCCTTTCCGTAGCGGGCCTTTCACAACCCTTTTTCTCACTTGTCCCTTATCCTTACCATCCAAAATTTTGATTAATGCTAAGTATGCTTCACCGTAAACTCCTGTCTTGCCTAACACTTTTATAACTTCAACCGGTGTCCCCTCCATTTAATCACCTATTTGCTACCGCTTAATGACTTCAGCTTTTCAGATATGTCCCTTATTAATGTCTCTGCATTCCCTGGGTTGATGACTGCAACTGCTGCAGTGCCGACATTTAAACCTATTGCCTGGCCAAGTTCTTTCTTTGTTGGGAAATAACCATAAGGCACATTCTTATCCTTGCATAACGCTGGAAGGTGGATAACTATCTCTTCAGGACTAACATCCTGAGCAATAATGACAAGTTTAGCATTGCCTCTCTCGATTGCCTTTGTCACTTCATTAGCACCTTTCTTAACCTTCCCGGTTTCTGATGATACAATCAGCCCTTCCTTAATAGTAGATACTAATTCTTTAGGAACTTCAAAATCCACATAACCCATACATCTCACCTCCTATTAGTCATCGGGTCATAGACTTTGTGTTATATTATAAGAACAATTTAAAAATGTGTTGTTTGGACAGTTTTAGAGATATAATCAATCTTCTTCATTTTTTATTGCTTTCATCATAGGATAATCCCCCAAGTGATAAATATATTTGCCATTAGTAAACGTTACTGACCATTTGCCAAACGCATTAAATGAACTGCCAACAGACACTTCACTTACTGAGAAGTCTTGGGTTATGTAAACACGGTAGCATTTATCAACCTTCGCTGTCCTTTGGG
>JAGGVH010000038.1 GCA_021158105.1 Microcaldota archaeon | reverse complement strand
TCATTTATATCATCTTAATCTGGTTTAATCCACCTTTTTTGTTTATCAATGAAATAAGTTTGTTTTTGTTTAAGTAGTATGCCTTCATGACTGAACCAATGTCGTCAACGTGTCTTATTTTGTTTTTGGCCATCCATTTCAAAATTTTAACTCTTTCTTTGATATCTTTATCAAATTCTTTTTCAGTCATGCCAGTATGCAGGTTTAATTCTTGAAGATATTTTACAGGTTTGTTAACAAATTCAAATGTATCTTTTGCTGGCACCCATCTCCAGATAGGTGTGGTAATGATTTCGTTCCTTGCACCGACATTGACTTCGCATAGTTCTGATACCCTTCTTTTGTTATCACGTCTGTTTCTGTATAAGACCAATATAAGGTTTAACACTTCAAGTTCTGTCGGGGGCATTGAGAATGGTGGGTTGATAAGGCGTTTTATTGTCTGTTCGGCAGTATCAGCATGCATGGTTGCATACACTGAATGACCTGTGTGCATTGCTTCAAACAACACCTCTGCTTCTCTTTCCTTTCTCATCTCACCAAGGATTATCCTGTCTGGCCTCATCCTAAGAGAATTTATCATAAGGTCAAGCATCGTAACCCTGCCAACATTTTCTATGTTTGATGTCCTTGTTAATAATGATACCCAGTTCCAGTGTTCTTTTGGCAGGTTAATTTCTCTTGTGTCTTCAATACTTATTATTCTTTGGTTGAAAGGTATGAATGGCAAGATTGAGTTTAACATGGTTGTTTTACCGCTTGCAGTACCGCCCACTACTAATATGTTCATTTCATAATGGCACGCCTGCCATAACAATGCTGCAATGTTTATGTCAACAGTGTTGCCTATGAAATCAATTATCGTCCACGGTTCTTTTGAAAATTTCCTGATCGTTATTGTGTTGCCCCTTGTGGAAATCGGATACAATGTGGAATTTACTCTGTCCCCATCAGACAACCTCGCATCAAGCAATGGGTTTAAGAGTGTTATCTGTTTACCTGACTTCTGTGCAATGCTTGATGAGATATTGAATATTTCTTCTTCAGAATCTATTGTTTGGTTTGTCTGCATCCAACCATATTTTTTATGATATATGGCGATGGGCTCCTTTGCTTTGTTTATCACCAACTCTTCAATATTTTCATCCAACATTATACTTTCAAGGATTACACCCAGTCCTATCAAGTCTGAAACGGTTATGACAGTGAGCAAGTCAGACTGAGCATCTTCAAAATATTTGTTTAAGTATGATTTAGTTTTAATAATGGTTGCCAACCTGATTTTTTCATTTTTGTTGGTTGTATTTTCAGATTCAATCAATGTCAAAGTTTTGCTGGACAATTGCTCTTTAACATGTTCTATAAAACTCTTAGTAGGTTCCTGCAACCTGGGCGGATGGATATAATATTTTAATCCGATGTTTGGGAGTCTGCATATCATAACAGGTATCTTTGCTTCTTTAATAATTTTTTTTAATCTGCAGATTGTACAGGAATTATTATACATCTCCACAATTTCACTAAATTTCGATTTTGGCTTTTGAATGGCCACATGAAACTCTTTTGTCTTTATGATTTTGGGTTTTGCCATAATGTTTACAGGATATACAATTTTACACCATCCTTTTTTTTCAAGGACATTAAGTATTTCATTTGTCTTTTTTTCATCCCATCCATATCTTTTATAAATATCTTCTATCAATATTTCTCCTTTCTTGCTTAATTCTTCAATAAGTTCGTCAATGCTTGTAACAATCTGCATATTATTGAAATGTTTTATGTATTCCTTTTCTTTTTTCATTTTCCCACCACCATAAATATAATATTTAACTTTTTATACCTTATTGTTAGGTATATAGACCATAAATGGCTCATCTTTGCGTGAAATATTCAGTAAAACACCATAATATCCATAAAACATTTTTTCATATTTAAGAGTATGGATTAAATTTATGTTGCATGTTATTTGGTTTCCAGTGCGCGCCATCTTTGTCATTTTTATACTACTATTGTAATCTTTTTTTAGGTAGAACGTTATGTTTGTTGAGGAATACATAAGTTTAATGTTGTCTGCGGAAATTGGTTGGCACCATAAATGTTTAGAATATGTATTCCCACTGTCTGAATAATTAAATATTATTAATGTCTTTGCAGGGTCAGGTGCTGGAGAACATGATGTCACATTCCATGTTATGTTTGTAACGTTTTCGGTTGGGCAGTTCATAATAATTTTAATTTCTTGCCAATGATTGTTTGGGCTTACAAGCAATGCCTCGTTTGAATGCTCTCTTTTTTCAAACCATCCACCATTATCAAAAATGAATGTTTTATTTGTTAAAGTTAATGAACCATTTATCCCTTGCAACGGGAAGATATGTTCTCTAAACGTTTTATATTCTGTTATGTTTTCATTTTTGATTGGGAGAGAGTATAGTGCACCATATTCTACAGAATCATTATTCCTGTTTAATATGATACTGCTGTTGTAAACGTCGTTTAAGTCGTTATTAATGTCAAAAAACAAGAATTTTAATTGGTTTAATTCTATATCTTCTGATGAGAATGTATCTTCAGTTTGAATGATTGAGAGCAACAAATATAGGTTTACAGACATTAGTATTATAGTGCTTATAAGGAATATGAATCCCTTTTTCATCTGAACCATGTTTTCACTCTCCCATATGTTCCATCAGAGCATGTATAATAACTTACTGTTGTGTGGTCTGATGTTGTGCAGTTTGTTTTTACTGTTGAGTAGATTATATTGTCTGTTGAATTGTATATCTCTATACTGGCGCACACGTTCCATGGTGTTTTTTCAATAACTTCCCTAATATTACCATAATCTAATGATGTACAATTGTTATCAATGATTAATGCGATATCATTACTAATCCTATATTGCTGTTCATCACCACTGGTCGTTTGATGCGTTAATAGGATTAACATTATTAAAAATAATATTGAGAATACAGAAAATGCAAGGGTGACATCTAATGTTAACACATAACCTTTCATTTTGTTTCATCTCCTCATCTTTGTGTACAGTTCGCATTGGATAATTGAACCATTAATTTTTTTCATCCTTACAATTTTTATTATATCATATTCTTTATCAGTCGTTCTTGTTATACTGTCATTTCCAATGGTCATGTTTCCTATTCTTATAAAGACGTCTTCATCATTTTTCAATCCCATTAATGATAACAGGCCTGTTTTATTAGAGTTGTAGACGTTTTTTGTATATGTTAGTTTGTTATAATCCAACGAATCCGGGACATAACTGTTTGATAATCCTAATGAGTTAACATTAGTCATGTTCCAATCTGCTGGTTGACCGGTAGTATCAAACAATATGTCTGACAAGTCAACAGTCCTCTGGTAATTCCATACTTCATTGCGTTGTCCAATCATCTTGCCAGCAGTATAATTGTTCGCCCAAATGATTAAGATGAGCAGTAATACAAATAACGAGATTGAAATCATTAGGTCGCTTGATAACCCTTGTCCTTTTATATTGATGTTTTTTGTCGTTTGTATTTGTTTTATTTGTTTGAATAGGTTATGCCTTTTCAATCTTTATCACCCCATTGTCATTACTGATGATAAATTCGCCAGATGCATTGTATTGACATTCCTGTGTTGAATTGGTTAATATATATTCTGACAACCTGTTGGCATAACTGTCATTTGTAGGGTTGTACAATCCATAAACTTGCCTGCCGTAAACACCAAAGGCGCACCTCTGTGTGTTCAGTTCAATTCTATAACTTGCATTGGGAATTGTTGAAACCTTATTTATTGTTGTGGCAACATGGCGCACTGATTGCTCGCAGTTTATAGCATCACCCAACAACGTTGCGTTATGTTGATACTGAGTATAAATCACACCAACAACAAGAAAGATGAATGATAATATCCCTATAGTAATCATCAATTCAACAGAACTTTGTGCTTTCCTCATCATATCACACCATGTATGTTAACAATTTCCATTCCATTCTGTGCCGTTGACATAGTATCCTTTGACAACACCATAGTTTGATGAGTTGGTATAAGCAATGATGAATGTTCCTGGGCAGACATGATTGTTTGTTAAGGGATATTGATTTGTAACATCGAGCAATGTTTCAGTTTTAGGATTATTATCAACGACAAACGGTGCAGTATACTCTGTCCCATTGCCGTAATATACAGCAGCCCTAATGTCATCAGTTTGCTTTGTATACCATGCAACAACAAACAAGTCATTTCCGCTGTTTTGTTTGATAGTACCTATTGCCACCCGTGCTCTATTGTCAACGTTGGTGTCAATGTCAGTTGGGGGTAACACTACACTGCCATCAACATTTCGTATTGAAATAACAATGTTTCTCTTATCACTGTTAAACCATACCATTGCAAACTTGTCATTATCTAATGTTGTGACAGCAACTTGGCCATCATTTCCTATATTAGTATCCACGTCTGTATTTGATACAATTTTGCTCCCAGACGAGTTTAGTATGCTAAATGTTGCGTCATTAGCATTATCCTCATCCCAAAAATATACCCATCTTGAATTGCTAATGCCAGAGCATTCAATATAGTTTTGTAGTCTTTTGTCAGGATTTACATTGCTATCAACTTTGGTTTCCCCCACTGATAAGGTACCATCATTGTTATATATTTTAAAGTCAGCATCATTGTCTGCATCATTTACATAACATACTACAAACTTTCCAATGAGTTCGGCAACAGAAATGTCTATGCGGTCACGTAGGTTATCGTCAACAGTTATTGTTGAAACAATATTTGTTCCGTCAGTCTTGTAAACTGCTACACGGGCGTCATTATCCAGCCCGTCAGTCCACGCGACAACAAATTGTGTTGAATCAATAGGAGTGACAGAAACCCGCGATTCAGCAGTTTCAACAGTGTCAACATTTGTGGTGTTAACTATAACATTGCCGTTTGTCCCCATAATTCTAAAATCTAAGCTGCCGTTGTTAGCGTTCACCCATGCGATTGCATATTTATTGTTGTCAATCGGTGCCAGGGCAACATCAACAAAAGGAGGAAGGATTGGCCATCCTGTCACATAATTGATGTTAACCCAGCATGTCTGGCTAACCCCCATGTTCCCTGAAGAGTCATTCGCATAAACCTTAAATGTATAATTGCCGTTTGCCAGGTTTGTCATGTTTTTATACCAGTTGGTCCCTCCGCCGTTCATTGTTTCATTGGTTCCATTCCATTCCAATCGTATCCAATCTGGGTTTTCTGATAATGATACATTGATAAATGTCCAGTTTTGTGTTGTTATTGTTACATTGCAGTCAGTTGGCGGGACAAATGTGATATTCGGGGGTGCAACATCATTAACATGAACGTTAAGGGTTATGTTTGTTGTATATGTTGGCGAGCCGCCAGACCCTGTAACATTAATATACCCAGAATAATCACCGCCCGATTGGTTTGCAGGGATGTCTAACCAGAGTGTTTTTGTTTTACAATCGTCTGTTCCGATAGGCCCTATGCTTCCTGTGTTTCCTACCCAATCTCCCGGATTGCCTGATGATGGTGTGAATGAGAGTGTGTTAAATGATGAGTTTGAATTTGTGCATATTATGAATTCCTTTTCCTTGTGTTCGCTCTGGTTCATTGTTTCGTTCCATTCGTTTGGGATTACGCGCAGTGAGGGGTATGTGGTGGCATTACCTTCACCGCCTGATACCCTAATCTCAACAGTTATATAAGTTTTAATTTCTTCAGTTTTATTGCCAGATGTAGCATTAAATAAAATATAACCATTGTATATTCCGCTGCTTTCGTTTGATGCTGATATCTGAACATTAACATTTTGTTCATCATCAGGATCGAATGAAAACGACGTCGGTGATATTGCTAATCCTATCGAGTGTACCCAATACTTTGTTATAGTGACGTTGACTTCATCATCGTAAATGTTTGTTACTTTTATGGTATCATTCCTTGTTGTGTTTTGGGGAATTAAAAAGTAAACAGAATTCTTGTCAACATCTATCAATCCTTGTCCCACTAATACATAATCACCTTTTGATTCAATATTTATCCAATCATTTCCAGTTCGGTCCGGCCAGTTGCCTTTAACTTCACATCCGACAGTTCTGAATATGTCTGTCCCGCGCAGGTTTAAGCTTATCATCTTTGATGGTGCTGAAGAGCCGGAAGGTTTTCCAATGTAAGATTCATTAAGGTTTGTTGAGTCAGGGATATTAATAAAAACTTGTTTACGCGCCCCTATACCTTGGTGGCAAACTGTTTCAACGGCTTCACTCACCTCATTAACAGTCCTTTCAGCAATTCCAATATCCTTCTGAATATGTGCCTGCCTCAACCCCTCCTGTGCAAGTGTGATAAAACCTAATAATATAATAAGAATGACTCCTAAACCTATTAACAGTTCAACACTTCCCTGACCTTTGATGTTTATCATTGTATATGTAACAATAAATTGATTTTTAAATCTTTAGACAAGACCAAACACTGACTTGATATCTTTTAACACTTCATGAAAATGAGGGTGTGCAGGTAGAAGTACGGACATTTCTTTATCCCAATCAATTTCCAATTTAGTTATTTTTTTAATAAGAAGCGTCACATCAAACTTTTGTTTGATATATCTAAATTTAAGATTTATTAAACCAATATCTGGAGTTATCATTTTTCTATTAGTTAAATACCAAACATCATAAAGGTCACGTGGAAAACCTCTTGTAAATAATGCACGAATCTTTTCAGAAAGAATTTCGTTAATATCCATTGCTATCACAGTATATGGTGGGATTTGGTACACAGGACTTATGATGTTAGCAGTTGGAGGACGAATTGTCTTTTCACGTAAACTTATCTGAATCGTGAGTGTGTTCTTAAACACTGGAGATTCATATTCAAAAAGATAATTTATTGAATATACTGATCGGTCCACTTTTTTTGATTTTAGAATAATATCTGGGTCATCCAAGTCATAGCATATATTTTCTATATCAAAATCACCTTTTACATTGAAGTCTAAATCACGACTAAATTTTGGCAAACCATAAACTTTTTGGAGACAGGTTCCTCCTTTAAATATTAGGGATTGTTCGTTCATATAAAGTTTTCTAAGAAAAAGGTGTTGTAGATAGTCTTTATCTATCTGCCATTTAGACAGCCCAATACGCATTCCAGATTCATAAACTACCTTTTTGTTCATTTAATACCACCTGTTGTCTATAATCCTCCATTTTTTAATTTTTTTACCAGTTTTTAATTTTTCTTTAACAAGAAATACATACCTCTTATTTAATAGATGTTTTAATTCATTATAATAATCATTACCAGATATGTCCATAAGATAACCAATTCTTTTTATAACTGCATTGTCAAATCTTTTTGAGTATTCAATAAGTTTAGCATGATCAAGTTTGTCTAATACATCAATTATGTAATGGAAAGGCATTTTTTGAACATGTAGCGCATCTAATACTGTTTTTTCAGGTTCGCCGATAAATACAGGGCATCCATCCAGATTTTTTTTAATATATCCAAACATAAGTTTTTTTGAAAATGATACAAATTCAACAGGAATTTTACCTACAAAAATATTTTTAGAATATTTATTAGTTACAACCTGTATCCTCATAGGTATTTGGTCGCATATTCCAGATAAATAAAGCGAGCCAAGATAAGACACGTAAGATGGATAGTGGACCATTGATGCAACAGAAAAAGGGTTAGAATTTGTTATGTAATAAACATTATTATACAACCTACATACAACACCCTTTTTTATCATACGGTTAAGCAGTACGTATGAATAACTTCTGTTTCCAGTAAACTTATGTATGTCATTAACTCTAAATACACACATCCCGCTTTCTTTAAGATATTCTATTAGTTCTTTGGGCTTCAGTTTCATGTGTTAATTAATACATAGTAATATTTTTAAACATTTATATCAAGTTTCTTATCAATTTTGATAAGAAAAAGGATATATTTGTTACTTTCAATTTGAATTTAGATAATAGAATTCCTATTTATCCTTAGTTCTTCTTAAATTTTATACCTTCGAGTTGAACCAGCAATCCTATACTACTATAACTTTAAGCAGTTCTCGTAAGATACCTTCTGAAATTACAAAAACCGCATAAGATACCACTAACATGAATGGTATATACCTGACTCCCCTAACCTTTGACCCGAACCGTATCACACCAATGATTAATGATGATAATATCGATGTTGCAAATATCGCAAATATCGCGAAGAATAAGAATTGGTCTGATGTTATTGGCATCTGGCCAAAATGAAACATTGTTGACAACCCCGCCAGTCCACCGTATGATTGTATGTTGCCTCCACCAATTGAGCTCATGTCAGTTGATGGTAATTTTGCAACAATGCCTTCAAGGTTTATTAAGAGTTGGTGTGACACTGAAAATAAGAACGGTGTTGCAACTGCTGCAGCGAACACTATGAATATGATATACATGAGCAGGGATGTTGATATATCTTTCCTTACCATGTGCATTTTTCGTGCCTCTTCACCTGTCTTTTCTAATATGTTTGCTATTTCACCACCTGATGCAATACCTTGTTTTATCAATGCAACAGCACGGTGTACTGAGCGTGATTCTAACCGTATTGCCAACAGGTCGATAGCTTGGTCAAAAGGTTGGCCCGCAAAAACTCGGCGCGCCACAAGTTCAACTTCAAGGGCAAGCGTTCCAAATTCTGGTTTTGCAGCATACCATAATGCCTGGTCAATGGGCATGCCAGCCCGCACGTTGGCTGAGGCCAACAAAAGAAAGTCTGGCAATACTTCTTCGACTTTTTGTCTTCTGCTGTCAATACGCAGCATGATGATTGTGTAGATTGACAAAAAGATAATTAATGGGCCCAAGATGAATGATATGATTGTATCTATTGCAAGCATCACTCCTACAAATGTGGTTTGACCGCTGATTGTAGTCAAATCTATAGATATCCCAAATGTCTTCCCAACATCAAATATTGTTTTTGTTGTGATAAACAAAAGATGGTTTGTGTATGGGATGTTGTACAGTGATATTGTTAAAATCAGTGATATGATTATGCTTGCAATGATTAATGCGCCGAGTAGATATTGTGGGGCAATGTCCCATCCTGCAGACGATAACATATTTCCAAATCTTTTTATGTATTCGCGCGGGGCGAGGCGTCCTATAACTTCAAAGTTTACAGCCATACAATCATCCTCATGTCAATTCATATGGTGGGCGAGAACTTTCGACCATTGATATAAACAATAATTGGGCGAATAGTATATACACTGCCCCTATAACTAATATTCCAACTCCTAATGTGGCAAGGCCTCCACCAGTGAATGACATTAATACAGTTATAAACACTATCCCTAGTGAGGGGAACACGATTGCAAACAACATATAAAACATACTTAACGGGTTAAGTTTTTGCCCATATTCTTTCAGTGATATTATTTGTTCCTGAGCAATCTGCTCAAGAACTGCATCAAGCGATTTTGAAAGGTCTGCACCTGAATTGAGTGCATTGACAATCTGTAAAGCCATACGATTAAAATATTTTGATGGGTTGTATTTTACTACGTGTCTGATTGCCTGTGTTGGTGGTTCACCCAATGTTATCCTTTCAACAATCTTATTGAATTCACGGCTGACCTCGCCATAATCCTGTGTAAGTCCAACCATTGCATCAAACAACGGAACCCCTGAACGTAATGCTATAACTAAGTGCCTGCCTGCGAACACAAGGTCCTTATCAATCCTTCTTTCCCTTTGTTTTATCTTTACCTTGGGATAATATTTCCAGAAATAAAAGTAAAATATTGGAATGATAATAACCAATGGGATTAACCAGAGATATGAAATCTTTAACATCATAAAGACCATTATTGTAATTATTAACGTGAGCAGAGAATATATGATTGTGTTCATCACAATAAGTTTAATAAATTCCTCAGGAGTCTTTTTTATTCCTGCCATTATTAATTCATCTTTTAATTTTGGGAAATATATTGCAAGCGATGAAAATATTTTATCGCTCATACCCGGCCTTTTTATAGCAGTTGTTCTTATAGGCCTGACTATTGGCGATGTTGCACGTTCCTTTTTTTCAACAATACCTTTTCTTTTTCTTATAGTCATCTCAACACCTTGCTCATTATCTTTTCTCACATAAGGTTTTTATACGTTTTCATACTTCCACCATAAGTTTTATTTAATAATTGTTTTATTATATCTCTGCAAAAGGTGTTTTTGTAAAATATTCTACTGCTTTTTCTTCTGGTATGCCTATCCTCTTAGCAATCTCTACCTTTACATTAATCCTAAAACTGTTTGAGGTTGTTGTTCCCATGGTAAAGTCGTTGTACATGTTGGGGTGATATTGTCTGGCATATTCTATCAGTGTGTGGTCAGACAAGTCGTCAATCTTTTTCAATGCCTCGCTGATTGGCAAGGATTTTAGATTGTTTATCTCTTCACTCTGTTTTTTGTTAAGTGGTTTTGGAATGCTCGGCGGGGTTATGTTGTTTGCAATCTTTTTGATGTTTTGTTTGATTTTTTGTTTTTTAATTTCTTTTGCTTTTTTTATCCTGTCAAACAGTTTTTTCTGGGTGACTACTTTTTTATTTTGAATAGTATCGTCGTTGATGGCATTATCTGGAATGATTTGTTTCATATTATATATGTTCTTTCCTATGATTGATCTGGTTTTCATAATTTTTTCAGCGCGTCTCCAATCACTTATCAATTTATAGTAGTCATAATCAGTAATATGCATCTTAAACAGAGTTAAGTTTTTCTTTCCTTCAAATTTCTTTTTAGGGACATGTTTCCTTTTATCGTATCTGTCTGCAAGGTCCACAACTTCTTTGAATGAAGGAATGTCCATATTACTTCCTCAGATAAATTCCCATGGTTTATCTTTTTCAACATACTTTAATATTTCATCAGAATTGAAATAATACCTTGAAATTATATGGCCCACTTCATCAACTTTCATGTGTTTATGTTTGACCATCCAATTAATAATCTTTGCCTTTTCACTGACATCCTCTTCGATCTCTTTGTATGACATGCCTGCGTATAGATTAAGTGTTTCTGCGATTGCGACAGGTTTGTTAACCTTATCCAACTTGTCGCGTTTTATGTTCCATCTATACAGAACATTCAAGTCGCCACCGCGTTGTATCTCAGAAAACTCTAATGTTCTTCTTATCCCTAACCTCCTATGCCTAAACTGGACAACAAACCCTGCCAGTGCATCAATCGATGCTTTAGGGATATCAATGGGTGGATTTGTCAACCTTGATAATGCTTGGTCAGAATCATCAGCGTGGAATGTTGCATACACTGAATGACCTGTGTGCATCGCTTCCATCAATATCTCAGCTTCCCTTTTTCGTCTTACTTCACCAACAATTATCCTGTCCGGCCTCATCCTAAGAGAGTTTACGAGAAGGTCTAACATTGTAATTTCACCTTTGCCTTCAGGATTGGGTTCTCTTGTTACCATTGGGACCCAATGCAAGAAAGACGGAAGAGTAAGTTCTCTTGTGTCTTCGATACTGATGACTCTTTGGTTTGGAGGTATAAGTCCTGCCACTGCATTCAAGAAAGAGGTTTTACCGCTTGCAGTACCCCCCGCAACAATCAGAGACAATTCGTTTTGAACTGCCAACCATATCAATCCTGCAACTTCTGCTGATACAGTCTTGTTTGCAACCAGCACAGGAATAGTCCACGGGTTTTTAGAGAATTTTCTGATTGTGATAGTGTTGCCGAATGATGAGATAGGTGCAAGTGTTGCGTTTACCCTGTCACCAGTTGAAAGGTGAGCGTCCATTAATGGGTTTAAGACATTAATCTGTTTGCCAATCTTACGGCCTATCATTGCAGAATAGTCATATATCTTTTCTTCTGTTCTTATCCAAATATTTGTTTTACACCACCCGTGCTTCTTATGGTAAACCCATACCGGTTCTTGTGAATTGTTGACACATATTTCTTCTAAGTTTTCATCGTGCAATGGCGGTTCAAGTTCATCCAATCCCAAAGTGCTTTGGAGTAAGTATGATGCGAGCACTTTCCTTTTATCTTCTGATAATGATGGGAATTGTTTTTTGAGCAGGTATAACGCATAAGTTTCAAACTTTTCTCTAACTGCTTTTTCCTTTTTTGGATCGATTATTTCTGTGATGTCAAGTTTAACCTTTGTAATCAGTTCGCCTTTTAGTGCGTTTAAAACAATCTTGGTGCCTTCTGCAAGTCCGGGGATTGTCACTTCATAATATGGAACATATCCTCCCCTGTCAATAATCTTGACATTTACTGGAATATTTTCACTGTTGAAAAAATAAGATTCAATTATTTTTGCTTTCCCGGTGTTTGTTTGAGCCTTTTTAGAAACTGAAGGTTTATCTTTCATTTTTTCATCTTTCATACATACCACCACGCCTTTATTTCAATCCAACAGTTTTTAATCCTTTTTATATTATTAATTTATCCTGGATTGGTCTCATGCCACATCTTTTCTATAAGTTTTTTTAATTTTTCTCTCTTTTCTTCAACCTCTGCTTCTTTTTCTTTGGATTCTTTTAATTTCTGTTTTATGAATTCTAATACTGCATATTGTTCTTCAGGCCTGCCTTTTAATTCGGTCAATAGGTCAATCTTCTTTTGTATCACACTTAAACCTTTTTCAAGAGTTGTAATGTCTTCTTGTATTGATTTGATTGTTGTAGAAACTTTTGAAAGCATAGTCTTTTTTGAAAATACCTCTTTATATTTTTTATTCCATTCCTCAAGTTTTTTTATGTGTTTCAATATGTCTGATTTTTGAACATTAAAATTCTTTTGGAAATTTTCTTTTTCAGTTTTATACCTTTTCATATTTTTCTCATATTCGTTTGCATGTTTGTCAATCTTATCCAAAAGCATATTTATCCTGTTTGATAAGTTGTTCATTTTTGTTTCATAGACAGACAGTCCTCTAATTTCATCTTTTAATTCATCAGACATACTTGAAAGTTTATCACTCATTTTAACCCTTTCTTTATCCACCATGGCTTCAGCATTGCTTATTTCTTTCATTGTATCATTGACGTTCTTTAATATTTCTTTCGAAGATTCAACCTCTTTAAAGAGTTGCCTAATCTTCTCTAATTCTGCATTTAACATTTTTTCTTTATCCTTGAACGATTTCAAAAGATTGTCAAAGTTTATCTTTGATAATTTTTTATACATTCTATATACATCGTCTGCTGCAGTAGATTCTTCTCCAACTTCTGCCCTTAACATCTCAATTCTTTTTTCAATATTGTCCAAATCACGATTGATTTCTTTAAACTTTGAATGATATAATTGCATTTTTCTATCAAAAGGCATCCCACCAGATATTCTGTTTGAGATCATATTAAATTTGCGATACGATTTTTCAATGTTGTCAATCATGTTGCCAAATTCTTCATGCATTTTTTCGTCTTTTCTAAGTTCACTGCTTACTATGTCAATTTTGTTGTTAATCTTTTGGATAGTTTTGAGTTTTTGTTTATAATCATTTATTTTGTCATCCAAATCTTTTAGTTTTTTGTCTATTACTATCTGTTGTTGTTTAAGTTTTGATTCAAAGTTTTTAAGCAATTTCTGAACACTGGTTTTACCAGGTAGTTTTTGTATATCCTTTTTGAACTGTTCAAGTTCTTTCCTTATTCCATCAAGTTCTGTCTTGATTTTTTTATAGTTTCCACTTAATTTGTTTATCCTCTGCATATTCCTATGGTATAACTTTTCGGATGAACTTATCGCTTCTGAGAGAGAAGCAATTTTTTTGTTTGTTTCGTCAACAATTGGGCCAACATCATTTATTGATTTTGTATATTGTTGTTTTAATAGTTCTAATTCTGCGTTTGCAACTTTAATCTTTGTCATAAGTTGGCCGAGTTTTTCTTCAGAAAACTTTTTTTGTGTTTCAATATCACCAATCTTTTCAACAATCTCTTCCTCACCACCAACCCATATTAATATTTCAGTAGTAAATTTGTATTCAATTTTAATCAACCCTTGTTTTTCAAGTTCTTTTCCCCAATCTTCAATAGTCTTAAATGGAAGGTTGAGTATGTTTGCAGCCTCTTCTATACTTATCCTTTTTTTCTCATGAACCAATTTAATCAGATTATCAACACTAGTACTAATCAGAAGGTCATCAATAGAATTATTATTTTTTACCATCACTAAAAATATATTGTTAAAGGTTATAAATCTTTTGATATCTTAAGAGAGATTGGCAAACATTATCGCAGAGGCCTTTAAAATATTATATCGTTATACCCTATTCCACACTAATCCATCTACATAAACATTTAAATAGGTTGCTATGCATAAAATATATGTGTTAATTACTTTAAGAAGGTGATTATATGAGTAGCAATAATAAGTTTAAAACAAGAAAGTATAGTAAAATTCTCCCAATTATTATGTTTGGGGCAGGCGTTTCAGCAGCCTTTTCACAAACATCCCCGAAAATTGAATCATCCCTCAAAAAAGGTGCCCAACCTGTAACCTCTGTAGTTTCAGATTCTCAAAGTGTCAGGCATGACTCTGAAAGTGATTATTATAAAAAGATTGAGAGGTTGCATGTCCTTAAAAAAGATGACATATTTTATCTTATTAGGGTCATGGACCAGGATTTTGAGGACAAGAGGATGGTCATACCTGTTTCTGGAAGGTATTGGTCATCAGTTAATGAAGTTGTTGATATATTAAATAATTTTTTCAAGTCAGAGGGCAAGGATTCAATAACTGTCAGCGGTGTTGCAAAGGCACAGCCGGTTATAGGTTATGTGACAATTGAAAACCTTTCAAAACCAGAACCGTCTAATCCTAAGGTTATCATGAGCGAAGTCAAATCAGTTGAACGTACAAAGAATGAAATAGAAAAGAGTGCTCCTGAACTTGCCAGTGTTCTTGATCAAAGAATCAAATCGCTGAATGATAAGTTGGACCATATTAATGAAAGAGTAAGTGCATTAGAAAACAAAAGTCTTTTCGATGATAGACGGATCTCAAGGATTGAGAGTAGAATCGATTCGTTGCAAAGTGTGTTGGATTCGCTTCCGGATGAATATGAAATTGCAGGAGAGTTAACTGCACGTATATTAAGAAGGGAGGAAGAATCCAAAAAAAGAGTAGAAAAGTTGGCAAGGGCACCTGTTAGAAAGATAAGGTTCGATGTTCATGCGTCTGAAAGTAATACATCTTTTGAGTTTGAGACAGGCAATATATTTTCGTTTATAATTGGTGGGGCAATCGAAAATGATAGTATATCCCTAACAACAAGCGAATATCTGTTTGGGATGGGCGTTGCAACGCCTAGAATACAGTTTGATGCATCTGTGGTCAGTACTGTTCATGAGAGAAAGGACCCTGTAAATTATAAACCTCTCATGTTAAAGGATTCAAAATATTCGTTCACACTAAGACATGTGCGAACAAGAATTAAACTGGACATCGGTTTGGGTCGTTCTGTATCTGGTGGTCAGTGGTGGTTTGAACCAGAAGTGTCTTATTATTTGCCAATATCCTATCCCTACAATCCAGAAGGGTCAAAGGCTTCAGTTTCAGGCAGTGTCTTTTACAGAAGAATTGGCGTAACCGCAGGAACTGAATTTGAGAACTTTAAAGATGTTGAAGTTACACCGTTTGTAGGGTTTACAGTGTCTTTTTAACTATTCATTTTTTATCAGTTTTACTATGCTTTTCATGACTTCTTTTCCATAGAATGTTTTCAGTGCACCTTTTAATGCATCAACATCATTAAATCTTACATTGTCTGGATCAATGCCTTTGCCCCATAACATAAAAGGAACAGGGTCTGCACTGTGTTCGCCGAGTGTGCAAGGTGTGGAATGGTCGCCGGTTATCATGATATAATCAGCCCGTTTTGTTAATTTTAAAATGTGCTTGTCAACCTTTTCAATGAATTTCTGTTTGCCTTTACAATCTTTATCATGAGAAAACGAGTCTGTTGCTTTTATATGAAGGAATACTAAATCGTTTGTTCTCAGGTAATTGTATGCAGAATTAAACTTTGCGTTCAAATCTGTATGTTTATCGCCTGTTGCACCTTTGATGTCTGGCGTATCCATCCCAACAAACCGTGCTACGCCTTTATACAGCGCCCCCCCTGCAACTGCCACTGCACGTATTCCAAACCTCTCTTTAATGCCTGGCACCTTTTTATAATACCCTGCTCCGCGAAGTAGTAAGAAGTTTGGTTTAAGTTTTCTTTGGGTTTTCACTTTTTCCAATTGTTGATGCACCCATACCATATATTTGTTAATGATTTCAGCAGTCTTCTTTGCTTTTTTGTTTAAGGGTTTGCACCTTGCCCACCTGACGTTTATCTTGTGTGGGTCAGTGCCAGTTATCCTGTGTGATAACCCCTTTCCCCTTAATAGCACAACACCGCGATGTTCGATTGTTGGTGTGAATGTTATGTCAACCCCTTCAATGTTTATGTGTTTAATATGTTGCGCAATCTTGTGTGCAATCTCTGTTTTTATTCTTCCTGCCCTTCTATCAATTACAATATTATCTTTTACAGTTGCAAAGTTTGCCCTGAATGCAATGTCTCCGGGTTTCATTCTTATGCCCGCACCCAATGCCTCATACGTTCCTCTCCCAACGTAGTACCTGTTAAGAGGGTAACCAAAAAGTACTAAGTGCGCATTATCACTGTGCGGTGTTATGCCTTTGCCTAATGTTATCATTCCTCCACACACACCATGTTCTTTTTTCATGTTGTCAATGTTGGGTGTTTTTGCCTTTGCTAGCGACCCATTATCTGTTGGTCCGTCACCTAGCCCGTCCATTATCAGAAGAACAACCTTTTTCATGGTTGTAGTAAAGTGGTATGAATTTATAAATTTATTCTGGCAAAATATTATGTATGAATGATGGCGTTAGCATTAATAAGAATACTGGTGATGGCTGGGTTCATTTGATTGTTGAAGGAGAATATACTGATAAACTGAACAGTGAAGATAAGATTAAGCAGTTCCTTACAAATATTGCAGAGTTTATTGATGTCATCATTCTTTACGGACCAGTTGTCGTGCGCGGCAAACCTTATAATGATGGGTTTACAGGGTTTGTAATTGTTGATTATAGCCACATTGCACTCCACACTTTTTTTGAAAATGGTTATTGCGCCCTTGACATATTTACATGCAAGAAGTTTGATGTTGATAAGGTGTTAGAATTTTTGAAAGATTATATAAGAGAGATTAAACATGTTGAGGTTGAGAGACCATTATGAGTTCTTTATATCTTTTATGGCTTCTTTATGGGTTGTGTTTTTTAGTTGCGTTCAATTGGATATCTATGCAACTCAAGTTGCATTAAAACCGATTTTATGCAACTCCCTACAGGTTCTAAATTAAAACTTCTTCATGACAGTAGTTTTTATGATAGGGTCTGCTATTGAATATTTTTCGTTTACCTTTTCAATAAAAGAGTATCTTGTAAGTTCTTTTAGTGCTCTGCTGAATGAACTATTGTTCACTTTGCCTATTTCATCTCTAACAACGGATAATAACTCTTTCCATCTTCTGTTATTAGCATACTTTAATATTGATAGGTACAACCTTTTGTTTCTTTTATCCTTTAATAACTGCTTAAGTTCTCCTTCCACTATCCCTATCGCAATGGACTCAACTCTTTCTAAAGGTTTTTCGTTGTTGGCAATCGCTCTTTCGTAACCATACAGGGTGAGCCATCCAATAAGTCCGTCCAACCTTTCGACAACCTCTTTTAATTCATTATTTGGCACTCTTTTATGAGGTTGTTTAAAGCCTAACTTAAGAAATTCTAAGGATTTGTCCTTTGTTAATCTTTTTAGTTCAATCAACTCAACTCTTCTTCCGTATAATGGATGAGAACTGTTTTCCACCCCTAAAACTTCGTTAATGAGACGTATTTCACTACCTGAGATTATTGTTTGAACGTTTGGTAACCTGTCATAAATATAGGATAGGGCTTTGGCAATTTCTAAAGAATTAGCATACTGTGCTTCATCAATGAAAAGATGGACTTTTCCTCTTCTTCGTATAAACCTTTCTGCTTTGGGGATAGAAGGTTCTGTGGTTAGACTTATACCTGCTATTGATATCCCTATACTTTTAATAGACCCAAAGATTCCACCCTTTTGTTTTATTCCTTGTTCTAAAATTGAAATTAAATGAGCTGCGTTTCTTATTATCCGACCGTCTGCCCAAACATTTATTCCATCTAGTTCATTAAACAAAATATTCATAAGGCTTGTTTTTCCCACCCTTCTTACACCTGTGATTGCAATGAGTTTTTCACCTCTGTTCAAAGCTGTTTTTATTTTCTTATACTCTTCCCTGTAATTGTAGAAGTCCCTAATCTTTTCTTTTGGGCCGATGTCAAAGTACATGATTGTGTTTAGGTAGCATAAATTTATAAGCTTATGCAACCTAAATTGCATTAAAACCGATTTTATGCAACTTAGCGCTAAATTTTCCAAAGGGGGTGAGCGGATGAAGGTCACTCTAAAGGATGGCACAATAGTAAGTTTAAGATGGCAGAGTGTCAACCCTAAAAAGGAAGATCCTAAAAAGTTCTTGAATTTTATCAATCCAATCATTCGTGAGGGTGCATACATTCTTATGGATAAACCAACAACTCTAGAGGCTGAGAAAAAATGGGTGGAGGACGGCTGTAAAAGAATAAAACACGGAGAATTAATACGGTTAATAGCAGAAAAGGGTGGGAGGATAGTAGGTACTTGTGACGCTCGACGTGGAAAGTTTAAAGAAAAGGGTAATGTTACTTTTGGGATAGCCATAGCTAAAGAGATGAGAAGAAAAGAATTGGGCAATATCATGTTAACCACAGTGATAAAAAAAACTAAACAGAAATGGAAGCCAAAGAACATTGCAATTAGTTATATTAGAGGCAACACTGCAGCTGAAAGGTTATACACAAAAATAGGGTTCAAAGAGTTTGCAGTATTTCCAAAATGGATCAAGCATAAGAATAGATATCATGATGCTGTTTGGATGAGATTGTAATGGCACGGGGTAGTAGGCCACCTTTTGTTCGTGATCGCATTATACTACGCGCCCGAAAGGGCTTGCACTGCAACAGAGAAGAGGCCGTTTCATCCCATCACGTGCAACCTCAGCGGTCTTCATAGTGCACACGAGCAGGGAGCGTTTCTGTTCCTCTTCTGACCAGTCTCCCGGTCGTGCCTTGCGGCGCCTGTTTTTTACCCGTTCTAGTAAACGGGTCAGTGGGTGGACCTTCCTCAGCATCCATGCGGACACCGTCAGCGATCCTCCCCGTGCCAGTTATATTTTTTGTATTTCAGCTTTAAATATGTATTCGTTCTTAATCCCCTGAATCTTCCATTCATTACCTTTTGGTTTACCTTTATCAAATTTAACTGCGTTTACCTTGGTTGTTATCATGTCTTTGAATTTGTCAATTGCCTTGGTTACGTCATCGTCAGCAGAATAGATGACATTTATCTTGTTCTTTTCAATGAGTTTTAGCTCCTTCCTCATTGACTGCAGCCTCCTTATCACTTCCCGTGCGATGCCTTCTTCAATGACGTCTTTTGGAAGTTTTGTGTGCACATAGATTTTTCCGCCTGAGAAATAGTTTACATAATAGTCATCAGCTTCTTCTTTTATTGTTATATATTCTGGTGATATCTTTTTATCTTCTATTGTTACACTCTTTCCAACGTTAAGCTTCTTTTCAAGTTCATACATGTTTTCTTTAACGAGATGATCAATCTTTTCAATTTCTTCTTTTGGCAATGATGAATCATATTGTATTTTTATTTTACCTAACGGTTCTTTTACAGTTTCAACTGAGTGGATGTTTGCCATTACTTTAATGATGTTACTCAATCTTTCAACAGCAGTTGATACTATGTCGTCGTATGGGTATATTTTAACAGTGTCGATCGGCCATCTTAGTTTTATTCCTATCTTGTGTCTTGCAGAGATTATTTCAGGGAATATCTCTTTAATGATTTCCATGTCTGACAGTAATGTGTTGTCTGCAACGCCTACTGGTGCAGGCCAATCTTCTAAGCAGATGGTTTCTTTGTGATTTGGGATTATGTTGGCATAAGCTCTTTCAGTTACAAAAGGCGCGATAGGGTTTAACATTTTGAGGGATTCTATAAATATGTATTTTAATACTTTCAACCCATCTTTGTCATTCCTTGATTTTATAAGTTTCATGTAAAATCTGCTGATATCGTCCAATATGAATTTAACTATCTCGCGTGATGCAGTGTGGAAATGGTATTTATCGTATTCCTCTTCGCATTTTTTGAGTGTTTGGTTAAACTTTGAAATCAACCATCTGTCTTCAATGTTTGTCAGTTCGTTGACTATTGGCGTTTCATATGGAACGTCATCTGCAAAACGTTTGAGGTATACTGCAATGTTGTCAACAGTGTTCACAAAAGAATATGCTTCTTTTATTCCTCCCCATGAAAACACTAAATCATTCCATGGCACTGATGACAATGCCCATACCCTGAACGCA
Source organism: Microcaldota archaeon (assembly GCA_021158105.1). Lineage (GTDB taxonomy): Archaea > Micrarchaeota > Micrarchaeia > Anstonellales > JAGGVH01 > JAGGVH01. The sequence continues at coordinate 69,921 of JAGGVH010000038.1, read as the reverse complement.
TCAGCACCGTACTTTTCAACAATCTCATCAAACGGTATAAAATTGCCCATACTTTTGCTCATCTTTTCTCCTTTCTCATCAACAAAAAACCCGTGCATCATAATACTTTCATAAGGTGCATACCCTTGTGTCATGACCCCCATGCCTAATAATGAATAGAACCAGCCACGGGTTTGGTCCTTACCTTCAATGATAAATTGTGTTTTGTTCTTCTCTTTTCGTAATTCTGGGTGCAACCCGGACCACACAGCGTTTCCTGAGTCTATCCATACGTCCAACACGTCTGGAACTCTTTTGTATTTTTTTCCATCCTTTTCAATGATAACTTTGTCAACATACGGCCTGTGAACATCTTCAATCTCTTCAGGCAACTCATCAAAACTTCCCAATACAATGTAATCTGTTTCATCATCCTCGTTTACCCAGATTGGTATTGGTATGCCCCAGTATCTCTGCCGTGAAATGCACCAGTCGGGAGCGTTTGATACAAAATCAGAAAATCGTGTTCTTGCAAAGTCTGGTATCCAGTTTACCTTATCTATCTCGTCAATCATTTTCTCTTTAACATCGCTTATCTTTGCAAACCATTGCTTAGTAGTTCGGAATATTAATGGTGTTTTACACCTCCAACAATGGGGATACCTATGTTCAATCGTGCCACTGTGCAGGAGTATACCTTTATCTTTCAATTCATTTATGATCTCATCATTAATTTCAAGAACATTCTTGCCTTTATACTTCCCAGCAGCTTCAGTAAAATTTCCATTGTCGTCAACAGGTGAAAACGGTTCAATATCATACCTCTTTCCTATAATGTAATCCTCTGGTCCGTGGCCCGGTGCACAGTGGACCAACCCAGAACCTTCATCCATTGTAACATATTCATCAGATAATACTACCCTGCGTTCAACTTCTGGCCTGACGCCTAACGGTGATTCATACTTTGTTCCGTCAATGCGTTTCCCGCTCATTTCACTCAGCACTGTAAGATTTATGTTTAACAGTTCTGACAAGTGCTCCATCCTGGCTTTTGCAATAATCCATACTTCATCCTTATCATCAGGTTTGACTTTTACATATGTTTCGCTGGGGTGGACCATTACTGCCATGTTTGCAACTAATGTCCACGGCGTAGTCGTCCATATTATCAAATATTCGTTTTCAGTATCTTTGACCTTAAACTTTACAAAGATGCTGGGGCTTTTTATCATACTATATTCCAATTCATAATTTGCCAGTGGCGTTTCACACCTTGGGCAATATGGCAAGACTGATGACCCACGATATAACAACCCGTTATCATTAATCTTTTTTATTGCGCCCCATACAGGTTCAATGTATTCCCTTGTGTATGTAAGGTATGGGTCGTCAAAATCCATCCATACTCCTGCCCTGATAAAATCTTTTGACATTTTTGATAAATGTTCAGTTGCGAACTCTTTACATTTCTTGATAAATTTTTCAACACCTATCTTTTCAATATCATTTTTGTGTTTGACACCCAAATCTTTCTCGACTTTAACCTCAATCGGCAGACCATGAGTGTCATACCCCGCCCGTGCTAATACATTATACCCCCTCCATCGTTTATATCTCAATATCGCATCTTTTGCACATTTGTTATAAGCAGTCCCGGGATGCATTTGACCTGTTGCGTACGGTGGCCCGTCGCAGAAATACCATTCTTCACCTTCTTTATTTTTGTTATTAACTTTGTCATATGCCTTATCCTTTTCCCATTTTTTCAGTTGTTCTATTTCTTTGTCGGCAATATTCATTATTAACACCTCAAAAATTGTTTATTGAAATGTTTATTTAACAATTAAAATATAAACCTTTGCGAATTTTTAAGGATGATTAAACGTTTAGATATTGTTTATCACTTCCTTTTCTATGTATAATATGTCATATTTTGATATTGAAGGCACTGCACTTTTTGTGTTTTTTATTATCTTTGATAACTCATAATGCGACTTTGCCAATACATATGCTTCAACGTCCCACTTGCCTATTGGGAATTCGATTGCCATTACCCCTTTTGTCCTGCCGAGCTGTGCAACCAGGTCGTTTTTATTTCCAACATTAAACCTGACAAAATACTTTTCATACAGTTCAAGGTTGGGCAGGATGTTTATAGTGTAACCCAATATAACCTTTTTCTTTTCATTGTTTCTGATGTATCGCCGTATGGTTTTTTCGTCAAGTTGTGTTTCAATGCTTATTTGTTTTGTTGTTTTTAGTGTGGTAAACACGTCCAGCATTTTTGTTTCGTTTTTTGATAGCTGTAAAGCGCGGTTTGGAGCGATTAATATTGGGTTGTTTGATGTTGTACCGAATATGTTTCCTGTTATGATTATCTTTTTGTATGGTATGGTAATGTCCCGGAATATCATTTTCTTGCTGAATTTTTTTAAGAGTTGAACATAAAATTTAGCGAATGATTCATTATTTCTGATATACAGACTTATCATGATATCAAACGTTCCGTTTAAATGTGATACCTTATAAACTTCTTTAAACTTTTTTGAGAATTCTTCAATTTCTTCTTTTGTCTCATCTTCAAAATCTTTAAGTTTTATATAGAAATTGTAAGGTGTAACACCAAACTTATAATAATCTATTATTGGTTGTCTGACAAAATGTTTTGATAGTTTTGATAAGTGATATGCTACAGTTGGCATTTTTAATTTAAGTTTCCCGGCAATTTCTTTAATCCTTAACTTAGAATTTTTGGACAGTAAATCCAATATCTTGTAATCATTGTTGTCCAACCGCATAATACTGTTGGTATGATAAGGGTTTTAAGTTTTTGGTTGCCGGGTTTGTTTATGTTCAGACCGCACGTCATTCATCACAACCCTTTGCATACATGGCAAAGAGTTCAGAGATCACCTCGATCATCACAATTTATGTTATGATTTTATTAGTTTAAATATGTTGCTATTTATCTATCCCTATTTATGATAAGTGGTTCTTTACTAATTCATAAATCAATCTTACACCAAACCCTGTGGCACCGCTAAAACTGAACGGCTTTTTCAGGTCATACCATGCAGTCCCTGCAATGTCAACATGTGCCCACCTAGTTCTTTCAACAAACTGTTTTAAGAATATCCCACCGATTATACTGCCTGCTCCGGGCGGGTTCCCTATGTTTGTAATGTCTGCAATCTTGCTTTCAATGTTCTCAGCATATTCATTCCACAATGGCAATTGCCAACACCTGTCCCCACTTTCTTCTCCGGCATTCAGTATTTCACACACTAAATCCTGATCATTAGACATCACTCCTGCAACCCTGTGTCCCAACCCTACAATGACTGCACCGGTTAATGTTGCAAAATTAAGCATTATTCTTGGTTTGAATCGTTTCTCAGTGTATGATAACAGGTCTGCCAAGACCAGTCTTCCTTCAGCGTCAGTGTTGAGCACTTCAACAGTCTTCCCATTGAACATCTTGATTATGTCGCCAGGCCTTTGAGCACCACCGTCCGGCATGTTTTCAACAACACCGGCAACTGCAATGATATGTTTTTTGACGTTTGCATGTGCCAGGGCAATTAGTCCACCAAGCACTGCAGCTGCACCCGCCATGTCCCTCTTCATCTCGTCCATGTTTTTTGAAGGTTTTAATGAGATCCCGCCAGAATCAAACGTTACGCCTTTGCCGACAAAAGCATACGTTCCATTTTTTTTATATTCCTTGCCATACTCAGCGATTATAACCTTTGGAGGATGTTTGCTTCCCTGACCGACTGCGAGCACCCCGTTCATGCCAACCCCTTTCAGTTTTTTCTCACCAAGTATTTCAACGTGTGCGACACCTTTCAAAGCATTCTTAACTTTCTGTGCGAACAGTTCAGGTGTTTTCATGTTAGAAGGCGTGTCAACCCAGTCCCTTGTAATGTTTACTACATCTGCCAACATCTTTGCATCTGTTCTTACTTTTTTGTTGAACACAATCTTTTTTACTTTATATCTTTTGTTTTCATCATGAGTTTTGAACGAAATCAAATGAGTATAAACCCTTATTCCGAATTCAATCTCCCTAACCCACACAACCTCTTCACTTTTATCAATACTTTTTGGGAGTGTTATCTCAAATGTTGTTTCATTATATTTCCTGCCGACTTGTCCGATTACTCCGCCCAACAGTTTGATTTTGTGTGCATCAAGAGGCTCATCTTTAATATCACCCAATCCTATAGTAAGCTCTTTTGTTTTTGGGTTGTATAATGATTCGCCATATTCGCCTTTAAATACAATATCTTTTTTGTTGGTTTTAAAACTAAATCTTACTTTCATACTATCACCTCAACCTTCTTACTTCTTACCACCCATAATATTTTGCTTCAGAATATGCAAGTGCAAACAATGCATCTAATATGTTCTTTTTATAAAGGACAGGATTCTTTATCATCATCTTTGCACCGAGCAATACCTTTTCTTTCCACCCAAAATTGTCAAAGTTTTTCGGTAGCAGCTTTCCAATCTCTTCAAGGTCATCAGTTGTTAGTTTATCATACAACGCATCTTTGCCTTTTATGATTGTATTATATGGTGGAAATTCCTTCTTCCATAATTCTTCATATTCTTTTAATTTGTTCTGTGAGTAGTCATTTGTCCTGACGGCATCAGATGCAACCTGTGCAGCGAGTTTGCCGGACATTAAACCTAAATGTGTTCCCCCTTCAAACAAAGGAGAGGTAAACCCCGCCGCATCCCCAACTAACAACACACCAGTGTAATATGTCTGTTTTAGCGGGCCTGACGACGGTATCATACCACCAAACGAAAATTTGATGTCTGTCCATCCTTTTTCTTTTATAAACCTGTCAAGGTTTTGTTTAGCATTTTTGATGTCGTCTGTGACCAGTCCGACGTTGGCCATACCATTCTCTTTCATAGACTTTGGTATCACCCATACATAACCGTGTGGTGCATACTCCTGCCATAAATAAAAGTTAAGGTAATCGTTCAGTTCAACATTATCCATTCTGTATTGGATGCCAATAACCTTTTTTGAAGGTTTGTTAATGTTTAACAACTGTGATATTAACTGGTTTTGTCCGCTGGCGTCAACAATCATCTTAGCATCAATCGTTCCTTCTGACGTCTTTAAAGACCAATAGCCTTCTTTGCGTTCAATATTTTCTACCCGTGCGCCTGTCTTGATTTCTGCTCCTTTTTTGAGTGCTATGTCTGCTAAGTATTGTTCAAACTTGTCCTTGTTTAATACATAGCCCTTTTCATTCAACACAGTTTCAGAATTGCCAGGAAATATTACGTTAACACCGTTAACTGCACGGGCGATGGCATCCTTTGGCGGTCTAAGTTCAAACTTCCTCAGGCACAGGTCTGAGATGCATTCTCCGCAGTGGACAGGCACGCCAATACTTTTGTGTTCTTCTATAACTATGGATTTTATGTTCTCAGCATGGATTGCAAAAGATAATCCCCCGGGTCCTCCACCTATTATTGCAACATCGTACATAATCAAAAATAAATACGGATAAGTTTAAATAGTTTAACTCTATGAAAAATTAATACTGTTGTTAATATTGTTTTGAATGTGTGGAGTGGATATAGTTTAGCAAAACAGATAGGGACTATGGTGGTATTTTGGATATAAGTTATGCGGTTCTTGGCAACACGCCAATAATATCAGGGTTTGCAGTTGTGGCGATACTTGTAGGCATTATGATTAGTGTTATTGGTGTTGCACTTGCATACATGATTTCTTCGCTTCTCAATTATCCAGAGATGAAAGGGTGGGCGATAACTGAGCTGGGCGAGGTATTAAAAACCATTTTCATAATTGGGTTGTTGGGTTCTGCAGTAGTATTCATTGATATTATCATCCGTGCAGCGTTCGGGTTTCCAGCTACGGGCGGTAATATTCTCGCTCCTTTTTATTTTACTTATGCACGCATCTATCTTGTTTCGCTACACCATTATTTTTATAATTTCTTCTTGGTAAGCTTGATAACGCTCTTTTATTTTGGGATGTTCAGCGGGACAGGCTTTTACTTTTTAATATACCATGTTTCACCATTGGCAGGGTTTTCATTCCTGTTAACTTTTCTTCAAAAGTATTCTTTGCTTTCTTTGTCTGGAATACTATTGATAGATTTTCAACAGCAGCTGTTAACCTTTTTTAGAGTGTTTTCGTGGAGATATCTCATACCTTTAGGAGTAGTGTTGCGTGCGTTTCCCATAACACGAAAGACAGGGTCGACTGTTATAGCGTTTGCGATCTGTGGTTTTTTTATATATCCGTTGTTGTTAATCCTAAACAGTATGGTGCTTGATAATTATGTTTGGGGCGAACCCATAAGTGCAATAGTTGGTCCGGATTATATGTTGGGTGATTATTCGGTATACACAAAAAATATGATGAACCAGAAGATGCCGTCAGATGATGACATTAATGATGCTAAGAATATAATAAATGATTTGAAAACAGTGTCTGAGAGTTCTGAACGGCCCAATACTGGCGGGATAGGTTATGATAGTTATAATAATCCCCCTCAACCCAACCATGCTAAATTGCTCCACGATTTTGAGGAGATTTTATCAACAACACCCCAAGGTGTGGGATTGGTTTATGCAATGGATAGTATATCAGATGTACTTAAAGATTTTGCAGGCGGGATTGATGTAATAAAAGCACTTGTCAAGGTTGCTTCATTTTTCTTTGTGCCATTGTTTAAGGTAGGGCTTGGGAATTCAATGGATGCGTACATAAAAACATTGTTGACATCATATACTGTGTATGCTGAGAAGTTCGGGCTTGCATTATTATTATTCATTTTAGACGTGATGATTTTCTTGACTTCAATGAAAGACATTTCCCTTGCGATCGGTGGTGAGGAAGGGTTGTTGGGATTTGGCAGAATGAGAAGGATGTTCATAAAAGTTTAATTGGTGTGTTGTATGCTGGTGGCGAGTATAATATTTGTGGTTGCACTGATGATTTATCTTAGTTATACAGTCATTGAACATTACTGGGGCAATATGACAAAAAATCCTCAGCTCATCGCAATGGCAAAGGTTCGCCTCCATACTGCGATAATGAATTCTTTACTGTTTGGGTTTATACTGCTGTTTATCATGATATTCATGGGTGTTAGAGGGGTATCGCCGGGATTGATTTCTTTTATGATTAATCCATCATCACCACCAGTGATTGAGGATTATGTGTACAATTATCTTTCATCATTAATCTTTCATCAGGTTCCTTTGTTGTTGAATACGTTGATAGGTCTGCTTGGCCTTGTCCAGAGTTTGAAGTCAATAGTATCCTTTGCAGTCGGGTCAGTCATCACAGGGGCAATATTGGATTTTACGTTGTATGACAGGTTAATCAATTATATGATAATGTTTATCTCGCCACTCCTTGGCAGTTTATACGTCCAGTTGTTGGTTATCATGACGATAATGTCATTCTATCCATACCTTATATCGTCAGGATTGATATTGCGTTTTTTTGACCTGACGCGCAGGGCTGGCAGTTTTATGGTTGCCCTTGGCTTGTCATCATACGTAATTTTTATATCAATGTATGCATTAAATGGTTATATAATGACCAATATCATTTCAAGTGGCGTGATATATAACCAAATTAAAGATATATCTGATACCAGTATTTTATCAGTTGTCAATGTTTGGGGAACACCGGGGGATTTGATGTATCTCGTATTAAATTTTATTCCCGGGCTTAACAAGTTGTTTCATTTATATTTTTATATGTTTTATAAGGTTTTAGTATGGTTTACTATAATAGGATTTCAAGGCGTTGTCATCCCAACGTTTTCAATAATCGTCACAACAACATCAATCAATGCGTTTACAAAATGGTTTGAATCGTTTGTATAATCAAAAGGTGTGGTAATGTTTGAACCGTGGAATATGTTTGATTGGGGCAATGTGCCGTTATTAATGGTTATTGGCACTGTCATTTCGCTTGCGATTACTGTTATAGTTTACTTTATTTCTCTCATTTTAAAGCATACAAAGTGGGAGGCGTTTGCAAAAAAGGAGATTGGACAGGCATTTATGAACATATTACTTTTCTGGTTGATATTCTTTTCATTGGGTATATTGTTAGGTCCAGACGGGTTGATAGAAAATTCAGTCATAATGTTTTTTCCAGAAGCCGATGCTGCAAACACTCTTCTTTATAATAATATTTCTGATGGTTGGACCCATGGTGCAGTATGGAACAGTGTCAATCATACATGTTTGATTACAAAGGAATATGCAGGCGACACTGGCAAGAAATATGTTTATTATCCAGTCCATGTGTGTTTAGCACTGCGCAATCTTCACGACATTGCGGGTCTTGCGGGCGATTCATTATCATATGTGTTCTACCAGGGTAGTTTGTATAAGGTTTTTAGGGAATCATACATCCAGCTCGGGACATACCAGTATGGTTGGAAAAGTTATCCCGGTGCAGGGTTTACAATACTTATTGCACAGATGCAGGAATTGTTTGATATCCTTATGACTGGATATGTCATTGTAATTTTACAGTATTTTGCTTTAGATTTAATTTCACAAGTCATATTTCCTTTGTTCTTAGTGTTGGGCATGGTATTGCGTAACTTTTATATAACACGAAGATTGGGTGGGTTTATTGCAGCATTGGCATTGGCATTGTTTTTGATAGGTCCGTTGTTTTATATGATAAACTATCACTTTTTTTATTATCCAGACCATCCCAAATACCTCACAACCAATGATGAGGGTAAGGTATTTTATAATGACCTAACAAATTTGGATAGTTATAAGAGTGCATTGCAGATATTTGGAAGGTTTGATAACACAATACAAAGTGTTAATGATACTGGTGCCGAAACTGTTTTTGAATGGTTGTGGGATAAAATAACTACTGTCATAGGTTTTGTTGTTAATTTGTTTTGGTTTGTAGTATTGCTTACGTTTAAGTTTTATATTGATGTTATGTGGTATGTTGTGCTCCGCACGTTCATTGATGCTGCTATGTTTAAAGGCATAGGAGCGTTCATGGTTAATTATGGTGGCTGGGAGCACATGGCAGCGCGATTATCTATGTATATAATAGTAACACCAATATTGTCATTGTATGCAGTGGTGGCGTCGATTAAGTATTTTTCATATATCTTGGGAGGCGAATCAAAGATTGTTGGGTTGTCACACTTTCTATAATATCTTCATATAAAATGTTAGCTATAAATTAGTAGTGTGGTATGTATGGGACGGAAACAATTAAGGATGTTGAAAATGTGCATGCTTTTCATTTTGTTATTGTTTATTATGAATGTTCATAGTTCTTTTATATCAGACTTTCTCGGTGCCACACCTGAAGACCAATCTTCAATGATAATGAATTTCACTAATATTACTGACTGGTCAGGGAATGTGGGGTGTGACCCGCCGGGTATAGGACCCGGTGAGCAGCCCGGGATCGGCAGCAGATGGTTCCTGCCGATCGCAGTTGCAGCAGTATTGAGTGTTGTGATAGGAGTATTATTTTATTTTGGAAGAATGTTCTTTAATGACCCTTCAGTTAGTGCATGGATGAAAAAGGAGTTGTATCAAATCATTGCAAACATATTTCTGATACTTTTTATTGTATTTTTATTAGGGCTTATCAATCCACAAATTGCCAAAGTAATCCAGTCTGTTCATGGTTTGGATTCACCGTGCACATTGCAACAGGCAGCGTGTTATTATACATTATCAGTTCGGAATTCTATGCTTGTAGATACTGTATCATTGGCAATTATGCAGTCTGTTGTTCATTTGGCGTCAACACTTGAACTGCCAGCCATCCCTTTTGGGTTTGTCCAGTTTGATTTGAATATAAACAACTTTTACATGGTTTTGGAAGGGTATTTTGGTAAATTGATACAGGCATATGCACTTGGTATGGCAGAATGGGTTGTCAAGGCATCGTTTATACAGTTCATATCAACATTATTGATTGAATTGTTCCTTCCGTTTGGGTTGATAATGCGCAATTTTTCTGTGACGCGCAAGGCAGGCGGGGCGATCATAGCACTATCGTTATCATTGTATTTTATCTATCCTGCAATGTTATACATGAATGCATTAATAGTTAATGACTGGTTCCATGCCAGTTTTAAACAGATGGTCAACTATGGCAATGCAATAATCAATGCATCTGGGTTTAAGATATTAAAAATTCTTTCACAATTCTTTACGAAAAAAAGTATTGCACTCAATATTCTTCCACCGTATTCTTCTGTGTTTCTGCTTAATCTTGTGGCATCGTTCGCACGTGATATAATAGCAATCGTAGGGGTTAATTTTGCAAGTTCGGTAGCGCAGAGTATACTTTCTGGCGGCTCACCTGTCCCAACGAATGAGGTTGCAGGAGCAGCATACATCCTTAACAAAATATTAAAGATTATACTACCTATCATGTCTGCAACCCTTATAATTGGTATGTTTGCCCATATACTTGAACTGTTCATGTCGCGCATGGTCTCATTCCTGTTGATTATAAGTATAATACTGCCTTTGGTTAATATTACTGTGACATTGACAGCTGCAAAGGACATTTCACGGTTCTTAGGGTCTGAAATATCTTTTGCGTCATTGGTAAGTTTGATATGATTTTTGGTGATTGAATGTTTACGACAATGGAAACTGTATGTTCTGGCGGTGCGCCGTTTGGTCAATGGGCATTATACACATTTATAATATTGATTATAAGTACTGCGATATATGCGTTTATTTATTTCTTGTCAAAGATAATGAATAATTCTAAACTTTCATCGCGGGTGTCTCATGAGATCATGCAGATGTTTTTCACAACCGGTTTGTTCATTGTTATCTTAATGTTATATTCCGGGATGTGTGGGTTTGATTTAGGTCCTATGATGGATTCATTGCCTGGTGCAGATGGCAACTATGAGAGTTATTATTGCGGCACATCAGATTGTGTTTCACCGTTTGATTTTGGAATGGCATACCTTAAAAAGTTCTTGACATGGTCATCTGACATGTTTGTTGTCACAACAATAACATACTCAACCGCCGGTGGTGTGGCAGGAACTAACGTCAACATTGAAACTAATTCACTCTCACCGTTCGGCGGTGTCAAGTCATTTGTTGACTTGTTTATAGGGCTGGGTGCGATGAGTATTGTCGTAATGTTGCTTTCTGCCATGACACAGATATTTATCCTTTACTTCTCATGGTCTCCGATGGTTGGGGTGTTCTTACCAATAGGTTTTCTGTTCAGGTCGTTCGCGCCAACAAGGACTATCGGCGGTGCAATCATCGGGGCAGTTTTGACATTATCAATATTTTATCCTCTATTGTTGATGTTGGACGGGTTGATAATGAAGACAATCATGCCTGAGAATTATCTTGGCCCTGCAACTCTTGCATCGGGTTCTGTTGTATTGTCATGGATGGCGCTAAGTGGTAATAAGATTGCAATGTCTGCCATGAAAAACCCAACCATTGCACATTGGCTCCAAGGCCATATTGGTACTGGCAGAGTAATGAAAATAGCAGATGTGCTTATAAAGTTGGACAAGGGTTTGCACTATGCAGTTTTGATTTCAATATTATTGTCAGTATTTTTCTATATAGTATTCTTGATTGGGATAATCGGCTCATTATTCATTGGGGGTGTGTTACTGCCGGTGCTTAATATCTTAATCCTTTCAAGCATCAGCACAACAATCTCTGGAATATTAGGCGAAAGTTTAAATGTTGCAAACCTCACCCGGATGATATAGATGGTGGTATGAATGTTCAATGATTGGATGTTGTTGGTAGTAATTTCTATGATGACTGGATTGATTGTTTCAGTGTTATTGTATCTGTTGGCAAAGTTTTTCAAGTCATCTGAGTTGGAGTTTAAAGCAAAGGGGTTCTTAGCCGATGTGTTTTCAACAGTGTTGATAGTTATAATACTTATTTCGTTCATAGAAATTTTGGCAGTTGGCGGGAGAGTGCTGACAATATCACACATGATTGAAAGTGGCACTGTGATTAAAGAATTGGATTTTGATATCGAAGATTATGCCCATGACTCTGGGTTGGGCGTGACAGTCGGCACATGGCCCGATTCAGCGACTGTGTTTGGTTATGTTGAAGGGACTGTGATACCTAATGCAGAAGCCAACAATCCTAAATATTCTAAATTATACAATATCAGTTCAGTTAACAGTTATTCTGTGCTTCTTGTAAAGGATACTGTGCATACTATGGCGAACATGTACAAGGTTTTTAATACTGTATATTATCCTATAAAAGTTGCATCTGAAACGTCCATAGTGAAAAATAGCGGTAAGCCCAAAGGATTTTTCTCAGGAAGAATAGGTCTTCCGCTTTTGACATTTACAGAGTTTATTATGGATAAGATTGATACAATCATATTTACACAATATTTGTTTATGGAATTGATGTTATACGGTCCATGCATTGCATCGTTCTTACTACCCTTGGGTATAGTGTTGCGTATGTTTCCAAACACCAGGGGTGCAGGTGCGATGTTGGTGGCGTTTGGGTTGGGATTAGGGTTTGTTATCCATACGATTTATGTTTATGTTTTTGTGATAATGGAAGGCATCTATCCTTCAAACCTTTTGAATGCATTTTATAAAAATATTGAAAAGTCTGGGTCGTATCAGCAGGTTGTGAGGTTGATGACTGAGATTACAGAGGATTGCAGGATAGACAAGGATGATATTTCTTTAATAATGGGGCAGTATGGTAGTCTGTTTAAATTGTTTAAGACAGTTATATCTTATATCACAACAAACATGTTTGTGGTGTGGATATACCGCACTTTGATTTATCCAGTTGTTGCACTTACAGGCCTGTATACGTTTATACGTTCAGCAGGATTGTTGCTGGGTGCTGACCTTACTGAGATTGCCAGAGGGTTGGCAAAGGTGATATAAATGAAAAGAAAATTAAGATGTGATATTGGTGTGATAGGTTTTGCTATACTATTAGTATTATTAATGTTTACAGGTTGTGTTCATCTTCATCAATTATCAGACCCTAGCCAGTGCGGGCATTTAGATAATGATTTAAACAAAGATGAATGTTACCTGACTGTGGCATACACAATGGCGCGGAGCACTTCCCACACTTATATTGAAGTTATTGATGTTTGTGATAAAATCAGCACTTCTTTTGGGAGGGATGAATGTTTATTTTCATCGGCAATATATAGATATTTGGCGTTACAGTCTGTAAGCAGCAATAATTATGCCGAGGTTGTAAACCTGTGCAGTAATATCAAGAATAAAGAATCTAAAAATGAGTGCTTTATATTTTTGGCAACTGAAACCAATGATTCTAATTATTGCGATTATGTTGAGAATTATTATGCAGACACGGACCAGGAAGTTATGAAGATGATTTTTGGGGATTCAGCAGATAGGATGACACAGCAGGAGTATTGCAGGAATTTGACTAACATGGATTAATTTTTTAGAATTTAGATTTTCTTATCTTGTACAATTTGTTCTTTGTTTTACTATCTTTTGTGTTTGATGACGAATCTTGTAATGATTTAGTGGTTGGTTGGACGTGTTTAGAAGCATTGTGCTGTGTAAACATTTGTTTTTTCTGTTTAATATTATCAATGACTTCTGTGACTTGTTTATCCTTTGGCTGGTATGATTGTGGGGCCTGTTTTGGTGATGGTATGCTGTAATTTAATACTGCACCCAACACCACTGCCCCGATTATTAGTATTCTCCTTACAATCTTTTTGCTTCTTTTTGATTCTAATTCGTTTGTAATATAACCCAACGCAAATGATAATTTTAACGGATTGGTTTTTAGTCTGTTTAATGGGTTTTCTGTTTTTTCATCTTTATCTTTGGTTTTTATAATTTTGTTAAATAATACTTGGGATTTTTTTATTATTAATGAATTGTACCCCTGCCAGTCGATTAATGGGACATTTGGCATGTTGTCCACCATTTCACCATATTTTATTATGATGTCAGGCGTTTTTAGGTATTGTTTAACCTTTTTCCTTCCTTTTATGTTTAATAACGGCCATCGCGAAATCCGTTTAACATACCATTTGTTGAGCAAATCGTTTGGCCCTCTATATTCTTGATATCTTGCATCGTTTAATATTTTAAGGTCGTTGTCTAATGTTTCTAATGTTGGAACGATTTCAATGATTGTTTTAATAACATCATCATCTGGCAGCATTGCATCAGCAGCAAACTCTGTGATTTGTTTTGACAGTGCCATCATTTTCTCAGTAGTATGTAGCCCTAACTTTTTCAGTTTATGGTCAATCTTTTTGATTTGTTTGTTTATTTCTTCGGTTTTCTTATTAAGTTTTTTAAGGTTGGGAGTTGACGCATTGTCTGAACATGTTTCACTGTATGTCTTTATGATTTCTTTAGTTTTTGTTACTATGTCATCAAGGTCTGCCAATGTTTTAATCAATTTTGAAACATATTCGTTAATTTCTTTTTTGTATTTCTCATCAAACTTGACCCGATTCTTATTTGATATCTTTTTTAATAACAAATCCAATAACTTATTTTCATCATTAACAAATTCTTTTAATTGTTTTTCGTTCATTTCGATGAGTATAACATTAAGTATTTCTTTTTCATCCCATAATCTTTCCATGTTTAATATATTCTATTTTGATGTTTAAAAAGTTTTGGTTGTATGATGGATTGCAAAAAGAGTTCGTATAAATTTAATTTCCATTTTTAATTTTTAGAAAGGTTTAAATATTTGTGTTCCCAACTTATATTTTTATGATTTGGTTCTGTAAACTTGGTACTTCAAATAAATCATTGTTTGAAAAGCATTTGAAAAGATAGGTGAAGTGATGGTTAAACATACTACAATATTGTTGGCATTGTTGTTTTTATTATCGCCCATATCATTTTCTTATTTTATGGACATGACCACTCATGTTCTGGATAATGGCAGTGTAAGTGTAATCATTTCTGTTTATAATATCACAGAACAGCCCATGACTGAAGCCGGTGAGTTAAACCCAGGGTGTGAGACAGTTTCATATACTAATCCTGCAACGATTGGCGTATCAAACGTTGTTCCTGATTGTGATGTTAACATATTCATATTGAACGACACCACTAAAACATTGGTCGGTTCTGGGAGGACAGACAACAATGGGACTCTTGAGGTAATCATAAGCGGGTCACACTTTAATCCGGGCAAATGGTATAGGTTGTCAGCAGAGGCAGACAAGTGTAGTGTAACATCACAGAATTATGTGTATATTCCCGCTCCCGGAGGCACAGATGTTGAGAATGTTAATAATCTGTTGACATTATTGTTTTCTAAAAACCAGACAGTATGTTTATTGTTTTCATTGTTGGTTGGTGTGCTTGCAGCTTCAATGTTTTATTTTGGTGCCAACCCGTTGTCCATGCTTGATATCGTAACACCCAAATTTAAACGGTTTAGAGCAGTTCGGAAAAGGGTTGGGGCTGTTGGGAAATCCCAGTCAGGAAGATTAAAACGTCTAAACCGCATATATCTTAATTCGTTGGTTATTGCAGGCAAGGCCAAGAAGATTTTATTGAAGACGTTTGGCAGTACTACTTTTGGAGGCATACACCTTAAGATGTGGTTCAATGGGACAAAAGGAATGAGGGGGATATCGTATTTGTCTCCACAGGCCCAGCTTGCTGCTATCATGATGCTTCTTAAGGGAAGACATAATAAGGTTAGGGAAATGTTGCGTCGTGCAACAAGGATGAAAGAAGATTTTACTTTGACTGATGAGGAAAAGAGGTATGCAGCAGAAGCTATGAACATGGTTGGCGACATTCAATCCCATAACCTAAACGTGAAAAATAAGAAAGAGTACCAAGAAATGTTAAAACGGATCTTGCTTCGTTATGGTATTGACATGGAGATGTATAATGTTACAGAAAGTGGAGTAAATTATATGTCGCAGTTGATGACAGTCAAAAAGTATAGGGAAAGTGTGAATGCTGAATTTGAATGGTATCGCCCTGGTGCATTGGGCAAGGTGCCACTTGTCGGTGGCGTGGTGCGGTTATGGACCAAGCCTAAGAATCGGTTTAAGAAGCAGGTTAAACATGTTTCAGAATGGGCAGAGGCATACAAAAAGCATAGTTTGGTTGCCAAGGGATTATACTATGCAGCAACACCTTTAAAGAAAATACTATGGAAAAAGAAAACACCTAAACAGCGTATTGCAGCGTTCTATAATCCTGTTGACAGGGCAAAGGTTAATTTTGAGGATTATAGGAGGGGTATTCATAAAATGGTAAGCACATACATTTATGTCACTGCACTTTCAAACATTAAAACTAAGAAAGAAAGAGATAAGATTAATAAGTTATACCAGCAAATGATAGCCGGGAGGTTGGAGTTAGAAGAATTCTATAAACAGATTATGGATATTGTTGACATATCAGAAACACAATGGAGTTTGACAGTATACAATGATTTCTTGAATATAATCAATTCTTCTGATTCGTGTAAAGATAAATTTGACAAGTTGACAGTCTTTCTTTCATCTTTTCAAACCACACTCAGAGATACATTTATTGAAACCTTGGGTGGTAGTGTTGAGGGATGGAAAAACCCAGTAATTGTCTTTCCTTTTATGACAGATTATGATTCTACTCCCCAATGGACTATGAACACTAAAAATGCTTCTGATACAACGCGTAAAAAAAGAGTAAGCATTGAAAAGATGAAGTATGCCTGGGCATTTTTTATTTATGCAGAAAAGGTTGCAAACGGTGAAGATATAACTTTTGATGATGCATTGGCAGATGTTGAGATTAAGATAAAAGAGTTTTTGCGAGGTCGTGCAAAGGAGCTAAAGTTTGGCACTGGCAAGGTTAGGTCAGTATTGCAAAAAGATATAGACAATTATAATAAGGCGTTTTCAACGTTCCTTTCAGAAGTGGATTCTCTTGACGCGTTATTGGGGGCAGAAGAAGGCGAGATTGCTCAAATATTAAAAAGTTTAGGGTTAACGTTTGAAGACCTTCAAAAAGATTATAATTATAGAACACTGAGCAGGTTGGACAAGGTTCTCAGGGATCGTGTTGCACGTGCAAAGACGCTTACAACTGATAAGAGGATTATCAATCAATTGGATAGGTTGTTGTCATCGTTTGATGCATTGATTGCAAACGAAAAAAAGCTTGTTGAGCATGAAGAAACTCTCCCACCAGAGGACAAGACTCTTGGGATTGAAGATTATGTAATGAACAAGACATTGTTGAGTTTAGGATATGCTAAAGGTTTGGGCAAAGGCAAATTAAAGCCTGAAGATATTTTTAGACGTTTTGCGTTTTCACGCGAGGCTGCAATACAAACATTCCTTGAATATTATGATTCGTTGGATGATGGTAGTAATGAAAAGGAAAAATTGAAAAAATATCTTAACAAAAAGGTTGCCATATATGATGACAACGGTCATAAGATTCCTATCAAATTAATCGATGCACTACAGAAGTTTAAATCTTATGATGAATTGTTAAAATGGACTACTTCTAAAAAAATTAGAGATGCTACACATGGGTATTCAACGCTTGCAGATACTGACCAGATGATTATAGTTTCAAAGTTGTATGATGTTGTTGAAAGAATGTATGGAAAGATTGTTAAATCCACCCCTCCAGAGAAATTATCTGAAATGAAAACTATGTATTATTTGTTAAAAGCAAACAACAGGTATAATGATGAAATCAATGACATGTTAGGTTTAAGATTGAAAGCAGTAATCCGCGACCATTCATCATGGTTTATGGTTGACAAGGTAGAAAAGGACAGGGAAATTTATAATAAGTTGGCAAACAAATATGAAGAGTTGTATGGCAAAAATTGGGAAGAGTATATCTCTCAGGGCGGGCCCACATATGAAGATTTACAAAGGGGCGTTTGGGTGTTTACTGAAAGCCGTCATTTTATGCCTTATTTTAAAGGTGCACCGGTTGGCAAATCTGATACGATTGAGAACGGTGTTCTGGTATACAACGCGCGCGGCAAGACTCATTATATGCCTAATGAATTGTTTGGTATAAGTAGTATTGACCGTAATGGGCAAGTAAACAGGAGATATGTTGAAATGATGGAAAGAATGTATAAGACATTAAAGGATAACGGCGTTAATGTCCAACTTGCTGATGGCAAGGGGTGGGAAGGAGAATATGGGTATAACGGCAAACGTATAGTGTTCAACGGTAAAAGGTATGACCCTAACCTTTTAGAGTTTAAAGATTTGGATTATAAACGTTCAATATTTTATAAGTTTGTTGATGGAAAGGACAAGGATAAGAACAATGCTGAATTCAAAGAGGTTCATGTTTATCAATATAATGATAAAGAACAAAGGTTCACAGAACGTATTATCAGGATTTATAAAGATAATCGGTATGATTCGGAAAGTTATACTAAAAAGGTTACATTTTCAGATATTAAAGGAAAGGTTGATGAAAATACATATGTTGACATAAACAGGGATGTTTATCTTCCGCTTGTCCGCGAGGCAAACATTGCAACAGGCCACCCATATTTAGACGAGGAAGGGATTAGTATTTTTGGAAAGATAATGTCTGACCACCCAAGAATGGAATTTGTTGGCAAGATGGACAGTTGGGGTTATTTTGACATTAAACCACTGGATGAACTTGATAAGGAGTATTTGAAGATGTATGAAGGGGATAAGATGTTTAATAATGCTCTTGTCCCGTTATTGCTAAATCCTGCGATTACTTTTGCTGATGCTATGAGTTTTGGGTTATCAACAAAACTTGCTGGCAAGATATTTCAAACCAAACTTGGGGCTGCCCTCAGAAGGTTTAATGCCAAGACATTGGGCAGCATAGGAGCAGGTTATGACAAGATGGACAGGTCGTTAATGGTTCTGTTTACTGGGTTAAAGATGGAGCTTACAAATTCGCATGACATTGCAGATTTTGCAGTTATGCAGGCTGCCCAACAGGCAAAAGAATCGGCTCGCCTGTTCCAGATGTATAATTATGATTTAATGTTGTCAGGGGTTGGCAAGGAGCCCCCACGGATTGAATCAATACGAAAACAGATTTATAATACACGGAAGTTTATTGAACAGGTAAATACTGAAAAGAACAAAGAATTAGACGATTTGTTGCAACAGTATCGTAATGAACAGTTATCTTATGAAGATTATGGATCACTGAAAAGGGCTGTTGAAGAGGAATATTATAATACTGTAAACCATGCTAACAAGCAGCTTGACAAGTTGATGAATAAACTGGAAAGTGAGACTGCAGGTTATCTCAACACCCGTCTAAGGCTCAATGCAGAGTTTGATGCGCGCGCAGACTTGTGGTATGAGAATTATCAGAGGATTGAAGAGGATTTGAGAAAGCTGAGGAAGTATGCTGGTGGCGAGTATAAGGATGTTTATAAGGCATTGGAAAAAACAAGAAAACAGTTTGATGACATGATACTGAAAAATGCCAACTTGACATTGTGGGAATGGGGTGGAGGATTTATGGGTCCGTTGACACTCAAGCTTGACCCTAACAATGAGCAGAGATGGAGTTTGTTGCCGTTCGGTGTGCATGCTGCCCCCACGCCCAGCGAATTGTTATCATCCAATTCTAACATATATGCTCCTCTCCAGAAACTTCTTTATCCGTTGCATTATGAATTGGGAATGATTAAACAGGAGTTTACTGCAATGGCTAAGCGCGCGTCATGGTCGTCAAAGAATGCAAACATGTATGACCCTGCCCTGCCGGGCCCTAAGAAATGGGAAGCGTTTGTTGGGACAGCAGAAGTAGGAAACACAATAATAGGCACACTTGCCCGTCTAATCCATGAATATACTGGTGCAGAATGGGCGTCAAAAGTTTATCATCACACTCATGCGTATTACTTTGACATGCAGGGCGTTGCAGGAAGGGATTATTATACTGGGGTCCGCAAGTTTTTACCAGAACAATGGGACATGTTCATAAACCTTGAAAATATTAATAAGGACAGGATTACGTATACTGGGTGGGACGGCAGGAGACATTATACTCCACAGGCAGCAAGAATATTGGTTGCAATCCATCCTGATTATACATTGGAAAATCCTGACCTGAGAAATGATGTTTACAGGGATATATATTCAAAGTTTGACGACCAAGGACATTTTGCAGGCGAACTGGGTAGTGCATTATGGCCATCATTGTTGATGGCAAAGGATGAATATTTAAGATATGTTATGGATCAAAAAAAGTTTTCATCAATATGGTATATGATCAATCCGTTGTACATGGCCGGGGAATACCCGTTTGCCACTGTTGGTGCATTGACATTGGGCCCGATAGGTATGGGGATAGGGTATTTTGGCAGTACATTTCTCAGAACATCTCAAGAAATTAAGCATGACAAAAGAAAGTTTAAGGATGCAGCGTCAAAGGTTCAGGAATATTTGTTCTCACCTCTGGATAGGGCAGGGATTGATGTCCCAGACGAGGTCAAGACGTTTGGCCAGATTATTGTTGGGTATAGGGTGTGTAAGCATGGCCACCTAATCCCTGTCCACTCAGGCGAGCGTGTGACACATTGCTGGTGTGGTGAGAAATTAGAATGATTGGGTTTAGAGTTTTTATATGGTGTGTGAAGTGGTATGCATGGTGAATAAGGCAATGTATAAAGGAATGTTGTTTTTGTCAATATTGGTATTGCTCCTGTTGAACGGGTGTGTGTCAGAGTTTAATATGTGCGGGCAATCTAAAATGCTTACGGATGCATGGGCAAAGAATGAATATATTACAAAAAACTTTTCACAGTATGAAAACCGGTGCCAAGGTCATGGGTGTTATGCCTACATCTGTGAGCCCGGTGGAGGGATATTCGGTCTCGGGAGTTTGTTCAGCGGGGGTGAACTTAAAGAGAGCAGTTGCAGTCTTATTGCAGTCCAGGATGTGTACGACCCTAAAACACTTGATGATTGGTTGGATGATAATTATAAATGTGATGGGGTTTGGGAATGTTTTACAGCCAACCCACCAGACATGAGAAATGTGCGCATTTTTATGTTGGGTTCTGGTTATACGTTTACAGAGAATGCTATAATGAACGCAGGAGAGGACATCCCCATGGAGACTGTACGTGGTCCTTTACCAGACAGATTTTGTAATATTATAAATGTTTATCTAGAAATGAATGAGAGTGGTTATTCTAATCCAAGGTGTGACGTTTATGGTTATTCTATTCCAAGGTGTGACGTTTACAACCATACGCCTGCAACATACAACAATATAGCAGTGCAGTTTTTACCGGTCGGCAGTGACGGTCACCTTGCAGCCAAACCTTCACCATTGGTTGTTAAGAAATATCTGAAACGCGGCGCCATACCTGTTTATGCTGTGCCTTATGACTGGTGGGGGAGTGCAACGTATGACCAGCAGGTTGAGCATATTCATTCGCTTACAAAGGCGGTTGAAACTGTTAACAATGAGATGAACCGTTCACGGTTTTCAACATGGTTGTATCCATATAAGGGTGTGGGGCCGATGATGATAGTAATCGGGCCGGGCATAGAGTTTAATGCTAACAATATGACAAAGGCATACTGTTACCTCCGTTCGCTCGCAGTCAACCTTAAACGCGCCTGCCCCACGTGCATAATAACTGTTCATGTGCCGCTTGATACTGTTAAATCATCAGACAATCTGCTTGCTAATTATTCTGATGTTGACGATATCATGAAGATATTGGCGCCTAACAGTTCTGCTGCAAGCCCAGAAGTAAATGATATGATATCAACATGCCAAAGGTATCATTACCCTAACATTACTGAAAAATGTGAGCCCAACCATATCCAGTCAAAATATTTGTCATCACCTTCAGAATCTTTGTGCGTTGACAGCATTGCAACCACTGAGAATTATCAGATGAAGTATAATAATTCGGGCGACTGCAACCCTTATATCCAACTGTTTAATGTCCTTGACATGGCAGAACATATCAAGGATACAAGGGGCAAACCTTTGCTGGTGTTCAATACTGGGGGATACCCGGGCGGGCGATGCAATTATAGCAAAGATGATATTAGAGAATTCAATAAGGCATGGCTTGATGCTGTGGGCCCGATGTCTGTTAAAGGTGTGATGGGTTTGGTCATGCCGTCAATGTCACTACCGAGCGGATTTCTGGATAGTGCAGTGAGTGACGGGTATTCAGTGTATAACCCGTATTATGACCTTGCTCATGAGCAGGGAATGTTTGCATGGAATGGTACAGTTTATGATTATTCAGTCCCTGTAATCAAAGGGTATAAAGTTTTTTGGAGTGGCAAGGATGCACAGTCCGGACTGCTCATGCCAAAGGAGTCCGGTGCGATGGGGTGCAAGTTTATGTTTAGGGACATAAGCAGGTATGTTGAAAATGATGATGTAGTAAACTGGTCCTACAATGTTACCCAGTGGCACATCATACCTAAGAGGAGTGACAATGATTATTTAACATCCACCACGGGCATTGAGCCCATGCTCGATGATGTCGGTGATGCAAAGGACAAGTGTGATGGAACGACTTATAAACTCAAGAACCTTGAAAAAACTGTAAACTCTGATGCAGTGGACTTTGATACGTTGTTTGATAAGTATAACCAGACATCGTTTGACATGTGGCCGATGTACCAGAGCGCGAGCGTTTACGGTGTTGACCCGTGGATGTTATGGGCTGTTTATATGCAAAGTCATGACACCAGCAGGTTCAACCCAAAAGATTTTAACCAGTGGCTCAGGGATAACCCTGATAAAGTTTATAACTTGTTTAAGGCGCATGACAAGGCAGAAAACATGGCAAGTTCTGCATGGGCGTCATGGTATGAGACTGAGATGGTAGAAGATAATGATCGTTATTTTGTTAAGATAAAAGATATTGAGGATTATGACTGGTCAGTTGCATACCTGACATTTTGTGAATATTATCATGATGGGTGTTTGGAAGACCTTCATGATGATTATCCATGGTCAAGTGATTGCCTGTGTAGCAACCCCAATGATAACACAATAATAATCTACCTTGTTGATTCAGTACTGGCAACGGGCGAGGGGCGTTGTGAATCACCGGGGCAGTTGGGGGCAACTGACGTCCGCAAAGCGTTCACATGGTATGTTAAGGCCACTGAGGAATATTAGTCCTTTTTGGTTTTTTTATGATTGGTTAATATGTTTGCTGAGATTATGTATAACACCCGCAACACAAACTCTAAACCTATCAGGAATAGTATATATTGCTCTAAGGTTGGTATTGAGTTTGTTATGTTGGCAAGGTTTGGCAGGGCATATTGCTGTGCAACGTCGGGCCGTGTCAACACCAGGAATATTAGTCCGAACGGCAACATCTTGGCAAGCTCTTGTGCAGTGTCTTCTTTTATGTATGCTAACAAACGAACGACTGAAATTATAATGATTGATATATATAATACATTTGGCACAGTCATGCCCGTTGATAAGAAAAAGATGCTCACAGATAATAATGCAAACATTAGGAATGAATACAACGGAAACATTATACCATATTTAAATACATAAATGAGAACTGAAAATATTTGTTTTATTATACCTGTAAATCCTTCCCCATAATTTTTGTTCTCAAACGTAAACATGTCCCTCTTAGCAATCTTTCTGTAAAGGTACCATACAATATACATTGCAGCTGCAAGTGCCAAGATGTTGACAGCCAAGTTGCCATATACGTTTGATGTTATAGTGTTGAATTGTTCGACTAGTATGTTATAGTTTGATGATATGTTTATATTCATACCTTCACCCCCCAATACTTTCATATACATAAGATTTTTAAATAAATCATGTTCAGTAGTATTATGACTGATGGGCAGAGTGATGTGCAAAGTAGTGGACTTAGGAGTAGGCCAAATTTGGGGAGGTATGAAAACCTTATCCCTAAGAAGAAGATAACGCCGTTCCCTAAACTTGAACCGCAAACGACTGTGCCCAAGAAGCATCCGTTTAATTTAACATTGTTATTAGCCATACTTGCACTGTTGATATCCTTAGTATCATTATACTTGTCATTATCAAAGGCGCCGCCTGTTACGCCTGAGCATGATATGTCATCGGTTGCACAAGAGATCCGTGCATTGAAAAGTAAAAGAGTTGTCATTCAGATGGACACCAGCCAGCCAGTGATAATTGGCGGTGATATCAAACTCCATTTTACTAATCAGTCAATATACGTTCCTTTTACGATTCCTATTAAAGGGACGTTGAAAGGGATTGATAAGAGGACGGGGGCGCCAGTGTCAATAGATGTTGACCAGACATTGTTAACTTCTGCTGAGATTGCATCGTTCCCAGAACTTAATTCGCAGTTTTATGCACCGTCAAACGTGTCAGCGACAGTGGTTGTCAATACAACCTTGGGCGACATAATGGGCGCAGAACTTGACAGGATTGCTGACAAGCTGACAAGGTAATTGCATAATCACATAAACTCTGCCAGCCCGGTTTGTTTATTTATTTCAGTTTGAATCCTGTTAAGTTTTTCGATTGTTGACATGATTCTGTCGTATGAAAAGTTATGAGCGTCAACCAATATCTTAATGATTTTTTCTTTGTTGATTTCTCTCCATTCAGTCTTAAATTTGTTAGTTTTCGGCGGGTTTAAAAAGAATTGTTCGATTGATTTGACATCCTCAATAAACTCATACCCCTTTTTCTCATAAACAATCCTTATTACGTCGTCAATACTTTTACATTCCTTAACAATCTTTAATCCTTTTTTCGGGCCAATGCCTTTCACGCCTTCATTAAAATCTGTCCCGATTAGAATCCCAAGCCATATTAATTGTTTTCTTGTTATCCCGAGTGTTTTCAGCACGTCGTCAAGTATAACTTCTTCAGGTTTGATTTCAATAATCCCGCCGCGGACATGATGCCGCTTGCCGGTTATTGACAGGTTTCTTATCAACCTTGGAGCGCCGAACAGGAGCGAGTCATAATCCTGAGACACTGAAGCATATGCATACCCGTTTGCCGCCATGTATGCTGCCTGTGCTTCGCCCTCGCTCGGTGCCTGTACAATGGGAATCCCCATTGCGCGCAATAATTCTTTTGATTCTTCTATCATTGCATCGGTTAGCCTTATAGTTTGCTTTGCAAGTTTCTTAACCTCTTTCCATTTTTCAAGTTCGGCGGCCTTTTCTAATTCTTTTTCTGCCTTCTCCTTTCGCATTTGCCGTTCTATCAATTCTGTGCGTTTAAACTGTGGAGGTTTACCGTCAAACACATAAATGGGTTTGATTCCTGCTTCTAAAAATTTAGTGTTCCTGTAGAATAATCCTGACAAGTGGCTTGTGACATTGCCATTAGAATCCATTAATGGGGTACCGTCGGCTTGCCTGACAGATGCTAGGAACTGATAAATGATGTTGAACGCGTCGAACGCTAACGGTTTGTTCGCTAAGTCGTCAAATGTGACAGTTTTATGGGTTACAAGTTCTCTTATGTCAACTCCCATCAGTCCACCTCTATAATGTCGCCTAAGGTTAACCTGTCATCACTCTTTTTTTGTTTCCCGCCGGTTTCAATCACAACGTCTTCAATAAGTTTGATGTTAAGTTCCTTTTCAAGACGGCTGGCAAGTTTAATGTCTGGCATGATCTTACCATGGACGATGTGGTTGAGGTAAGAATATTTTATGTTAAGTTTTTCTGCAAGCACGTCTACCGAGAGCGTCATATTTTTTAATCCTTGCATTATGATGTTTGCATAGTCTTCTGACACCTCTTTTTCAATCTGTGTTTTGTTTTTCTCAGTTTCATATTGTTTGCCGCCTTTCTTGGTTTTGTATTCATTGTTTTTTATTTCCGAGATGATCTTTGCACCCTTTGCACATACCGGGCACGCATTGAGTTTAGCACCTTCTATCATTACAACATACCGCGCCTCATGTTTGCCGCATATCTCACATTCCATAATAATCACCTTTTTACATATCTGTACCTGTTACCGTTTAGTTTAATACGTTTCAACATGTTCTTGTTGATAAGTTTTGATAATATGTTGCGAATCGTTCTTTCAGTCACATCAGGAAAAAGGTTGTGTATTTCACTGCTTGTCTTGCCGTTCCCTATACAGTCATACACTTTTTTCTCAAGACCTTTTAAATCATTGACATGTTTTCTTACAAACAATTCCTGCCTAACCTTGTTAACAATGTCGGTTGTGATCTTTTCCATATTATTCATCTGCGCTTCTTTTGCGGACGAAAGTAACGCGTTCAGTGCAACACGCGCGTCGCCTCCTGCATTGTATCCTATTGCCGCACATAACCCTAACACATCATCATTATACGATCCAGGGGAAAGTGCATACTTTGCCCTCTCCTCTAAAATCTTTTTGATTTCGTTGACAGAATATGGTTTAAACTCAATCCTTTTTGGTGAATAGGTGCTGAGTATCCTGTCATCAATGTCAATCTCAAAACTGTTTAGGTTGCTTATGCCAATCAGTACAATGTTTGTATTCAACATCCTCAGTATGTCATACAATATCTCCCTATCCTCTGTCTTGTCTATCTCATCAAGGACTATGACTACCCCCCAAGAATCTGATAATGTCCTGTTTAAATCGTCAATCATTTCATCGGGCGAAATTCCTCTCCTGGGAACAAAATCTCCCAACGATTTCATGATCTTATACATTATAGCAGGGCGTGTCCTGTTAACCCAACAATTTATGTAAACAGGATAAATCTTTTTGGATGATTTTGAGATTTCGGTTAACACATGCTTGGCGCATAACGTCTTGCCGGTCCCGGGCGGTCCGAATATGAATAGGTTTTGTCCGGGCATTTTATTGAACAGTGGCCTTATTGCAGATGAAATATCATAGATTTCTTTTTCCCTGCCAATGATTTTGTTAGGAATGAATTCATCATCAAACATATGCAAGTTTTTAAAAATCATTCAAAGGTCACCTTTTTATTTTTTAATCATTTTTCACCGCGTGCAAGGCGGACGTGTGATTCTGCAAGTTCAAACTGGTTTGCTAGTGCACCGATTAGGTTAATCTCCTGAGCGGCAACTGCTGCAGTTAATATTTCTGCAACCTTCTTAGCATTGGTTTCACCGTCATCGTCATCAGTGCATCCGATCATGTCTAAACATTCCTTTGCAGTGCCGAAAAACATGCCGCCGCCCAATGATCCAACCTCTAAGTTGGGAAGTGATATGTTAAACCTTAGATTGTCACCGTCCATCTCAAGCATGTCAAAACATGTGCTTGATGTTGCAACATGTGCGAGGTCTTGGCCGGTTGCTGCAAAGAATGCTGCAACTGTGTTGGCCGCGTTGGCATTAAACCCTGTTAATGTCCCTGATAACGCAGACCCTTGCCAGTTTTTGATATTGTTAACTTTAATCATCGCCTCAGGGGTTGTTTTCCATACCTTTTCTATGACTTCTCGCGGGATGACAACTTCACCTTCTACACCTTTGCCCTTGCCAAACATTACATTAACATGCGATGCTTTTTTGTCAGAACACATGTTGCCGGACAATGCGATAACCGTTACATCTGGCCTGAGTTCTTGAAGTTTTTTAAGTATTGATGCAGAATACTTTGTAACAGAATTCATGCCCATTGCGTTTCCAGTGCTGAACGAATTTCTTAACCATACCCTCCTGCCCATCTGGAACGGTTGGATATCCAGCAGTTTAGTGTATTTTGATTTTTCCTCAACAGTTTTCCTGAGTTCGTTATATAATCCACCTTTGTTGCGTATTTCGTTTACAAGGTCGCGCGCGCTTTTAATGTCTGGGAGTTCAACAACCGGCGCGCGCGTCATACAATTTCTTGTGAGTACAGTTGTGATGCCGCCCGACATGTTAATAGCTGACACGCCCCTATTGTTCCCTGCTATGAGGGCGGCCTCGTTTGTTGCTAAAGGGATGACGACCTCGCCTTTTACATATTCGCCGTTAATCCTGACAGGGCCTGTAAACCCCAAAGGGATAGAAATCCCGCCTATCTTATTTTCAATGCCTGTCAATCTTTTGTTTTCAAGTTCGGTTTTGATGTAGCATTGTTTTATATGTTTGAATGTCTTGCCTGTTTTATATTCTATCCATTTCAGCCTTACTTCTGATGCTGTTTTGCATGCTTCGTGCCATGCGTCATTATCATCCATGTTTTCTTTTAATTTGTCGAATATGATTTGGTCTAACATGTAAGGTTTAATCTCACCATTTTTTAACATTTCAAGATAGTTTTCCATACATACCACCTCATGATAGATTTTAATGTTCTTTCTTTTTAAAAGAAAGAAACCTCATTTTAGATATTTTGCTATCCCTCTTCGGTTGACTGGTTTTCCTGATTCTCTTAATTTTATCATCCTTTTGGTTTTTCTGATCATTCTTAATAACCGTTTTCTTATTTCAGAATATGCAACAACTGATGCAACATGTCTGTTTACCCTGCTGGGTGGCGAGACTTTCACAATCTTTTTACAATGTTGTGAAATCCTTGTTTCGTACAACTTCAACATTTTATTGTATTTACTGAGCCGCGATTCAAGTTTCTTGGCATCTAATGTCTCAATTTCTTTGTCTTCATTTGCAAGTTTGCTTAATACCTTCTCCATTACTCTTATCTTATGTTCTGTTGAAAGGTATGATAACATGTTATTTCTTTCCCGGGTTGTCTTTAAATTCTTTTCCTATGACTGTTTTTGCCCTGTTGAACACTGCAATCAGGGAATTAGCTTCTGTTGGGGTGGGCATGCCACGCGATATTACATTTTTAAAAGATTGTTTGATCTTATTGCTTTTTCTAAGTCTTGTCTTTCCGGCTAATACGTCAACAAATGAGTTGAACATATTATAGATGTATTTAATGTTGCCTACCTTGTCAATGTTTCTAACCTTATTTTTCTTCTTGGCAACGTTTTCATATTCTAATTCATACCCTACAACTGCAACGGCATGGGAAAGGTTCATGACAGGATATTTGTTAGAAGTTGGAACAGTGATAAAAAAATTGCACAGCCCGCTCTCATGCCTGTTCAGTCCTGTGCCTTCCCTTCCGAATACTATTAAGAATTTGCCTTTACGTTCCAGTTTTGCCTTCGCATCCTTGAGAGCTATATTTTTTCTCATTATCCCTTTTCTGAACCTGTCATGCACACCTGTAGTTCCAATGACCAGGTTAGGTTTGATTTTATTGATTGCATCGTCCATTGTGTCATAAACCTTAGCGTTCTGGACTAAAGAATAGGCTTTCTTAGCAAACATCTTGACTTCTTTATCATCCAACTTACACTTCGGGTTTACAATATGAAGATGCCTAATCCCAAAATTCATTAGCACTCGTGCAACTGACCCAAGGTTGATGGGAAATTCGGGTTCGACTAGTAAATATTCCATGTTGCCTCACCTTTCTGCCAGAATCACATTGAGTTTTTCAAAGAAAAAACTTTGTGATAGTATTATCTCTATTTTAAACCCATGCATTGCCAGTTTATCAATTGTTTTCTCTGTGTTGTCCAATGAACTGTCTAACATTAATATTTTGCCTTTTTCAGACAAATATTGTGGCGCTTGCTCTAAAAACTTGTCAATCACTCTCCTGCCGTCTGGCCCGCCGTCCAAGTTTATATTGAACGGGCCGTTTATTTTTGTATCTTCGTCTGTTGGCAGGTATGGGGGGTTGAACAGTATAATGTCAAACTTTACATTTCTGTTTATTTTATCAAACAAATCTGACTGTATAAATTTCCCAGTGGTGTTGAACAAGTTTGCATTTTCAATTGCACATTCTATTGCGTTTTTGTATATGTCAACAAAAGTTACTGATTTGACATATTGTGATGCATAAATCCCCAGTATTCCCGTGCCACAACACATATCAATTATTTTCTCATTACCCATGATTTTATTTTTTAATTTGTCAATAGCTTTAAGCATCAAAAATGTATCCTCTCTTGGTGGGTAAACGTTGTCACATGTTTTTATCTTGTCTAAGACGTCTTCTTTTGTTGGCAATTAATCACCTTAAATTTTGATTGTGGTTTACCATAATTCTGTTTCAAAGTATAACACAGGTTGTTCTATGCCAAACCGTTCAATGATTAAAGGATGAATTTCGCCAAACACACCATACCTTTTACCATTTATCATTACAACTGCGCACCTTCCAGGGATAAATCTGTTGTCATCATGTTCCTTGATTTCTGCATTAACACCTGTTTCTGTTATAAGTGATTGAACGATGGAACGGATGTGTGAAAATGTTGCGCCTGGGTAGCACATGCCAACACCCAACATTTCTCTCTCTGGGGGTGCAACCACGCCAAGCTCATAAATTTTATGAGGCATTGCAACCTTCTTGCTTTCATTCAGGACGGTTAATATTCCCGGGAGCAGTGTTGGCCTGAATACAGTGAACTCTTCACTCAGCGGGTTTAATATTTTTATGAGTTCTTTGCTTGTTGTGTTTGCATTCTTGAGCTTGGTCTCGTTGGTCAACGTCCATGTCTTGATTTCAAGGAACCCTAATCCTGTTAATATTTTGTGGAATATGTGTTCTTTTTTCTGTTTGCCTATTGTTGGAAGGTTAGGATATTCCGGCGTTATATTTTTGTAGCCGTATGCGATCAATACGTCTTCAGCAATGTCAACCTCGCTTATGATGTCTGTCCTGTATGGTTGCGAGCATACATAATCGCCTTTAACTACCCAATCCATAGACATCAGAAGTTTTTTGATTTCATTATCTTTTAGTTTCTTATCGATAAACATGTCAATGTATTTTTTTGGGATGTTGTATTTATTGTAAGTTAGTTTTGGATATATTTCACCGTTTACCTTTACAGGTTCAATCCTGCCACCCATCTCAGATAATATTGTTACGATCATGTTCAGTCCTTTGGTTAATGCATTAAGGTCGGTGCCAGTCATATCAATAAATATGTCCTGCTTTCCCGGGGTAAGTTTGGTCCTGTCTGCGTTGATTATCGGCGGCAGTGAAACTACCCCTTTCTTATCAAAAACAAATACTGCTTCACCGTCTTTTGTCAGGTGCGCGTATGCTTTGCCCTTTTCAGTCTTGTTAACAACGTCCTCCCCAGTCATCTTTTTTGTTTCTTCTAACGGTGTGAAGACTACCCTGTCAAGCTTATCCTTGCGATAAGTTACAGGAAACTCTATAACTGACAAGTTGTGTATCCCGATCGCTATCTTCCTTCGTTTTCTGCCGTATGTTGTATGAATCTTTTCCTGAAACTGCATTAAATCTTTCAAATCATCATCTGATATGTCAACCCCTTTGACTACTGCACCGACAATGTACGGTCTGATGTCTTTAACAGAAGGGTCAATGATTATTTCACCGTATGGTTTTTTTGATTCTAGTTCATACAACCTTGGCTTTTTAGTTTTATATACGTCGAGCAGTCTGCGTAACCCATAAATGCTTAACATGTCTGGCCTGTCAGGTGTGATTTCAAACTCGACCTCTTCAACTCCTTTGTTTTCATCTTTCTCAGTTTCGACTTGGACGCCCAATTCTGGGAGTATAGAATAATCGCCCAATATTTTATCAACATATTCCTTTTGATATCTTATGACTGCCATTCAACACACCTTTTACTTTTATTCAGTTTTTTTGAACAATGAAACAAGTTTCTGGAACAGGTTTTGTTTTGTTTCTTTGACGATGAACACTCTTGAAACCTTTTCTGATGATAGCAACCTAAACTTCAAACATTTGCCCATACTTACCACTTATTCAACCTTTTCAATGACACCTTTCTTCATTAATATATCCAACCCTTCTTCAACTCTGGGGGACGAAATGTTGTTGACTTTTGAGAACTCATAAACATTAATCCTGCCACTGTTTGTTTTTAACCAGTCTATCAACATCTCTTCAAGTGTTTCATTACTTACACTTTCAAGCTTTTTAATCCTTTCTTCAAATTCTTGGTTTCGTTTTTCAATTTCTAACATCGTCTTGTTGATCTTTCTGTTTATCTTTTCAGTTTCATCAAATTGCATTTTAAGTTTTCTGTGCTCCTCGGCAAGGTTGTCATATCTGCTCTTAAGTTTGACATAATCCTTTGTTAATATCTCGTTGACAGTGTCAAACACGTCAAATATCATTTTGTATATCTTTTCGCTTTTAATGTCATATGCTTTTGTTAGGAGCAATATCCTGAGCAGCAAGCTTGCGACTTCAAAAGCCCTAAGATTTTTACTGTAATCTTTTGGAACATTGTATTCTACAACCATTTTGTCAGGTTCGAATGTGATTGATATGTAAAGGTAGGGAGCGCCTTTGATGGTTTCCCTCTCAACAACTTTAACCGTCATTACATTCTTTTTGATGTCAATTTCTCTGAACCCTAATTTTTCAATTGCATTCTTAAGTTCATTAATGCTCTTAATACGTTTGCCGGTGAGTGTTATGACATTTTCTTTCACTGTGTTTTTTTCAGTATTCTTAGATGCTTTAACTTTCTTAATATCTTTACTTTTCTTTAGTTTCTTCATCTTCAACCACCAACCGTACAAGTTTGTCAGACTCTATACCCATCTTTTTCCTTTGCAATCTTGAGAATAACGGGATCAGTTCACCTTCTTTTAGCCCCAATTCCCTCATGAATGTTATGATTAACGACGGACCGAAACCATACTTCTCAAGCTGTTCAATCAGTTGTAGCACATGGATTACATTGTCATGCTCTTCAAACATTGCACATACATTTTTAATCTGTTGCGTGTTCAGTCCAAACTCTTTTAATTGTCTTTTAAATTTCTCTTTCATAAATGTAACTTCCATCTTATCACCTTTTAATGTATAATTTATTAAAGGCTCTTCACCATCAATCTTGTTTAATATTACAACATTGCTAAAATCAGTTTTTTGTGCATAACCCAAGTATACAATCGATTCGCCCACACCAAGCTTGTCAATCTGTTCTGCAATGTAATCAGAATAGTGTAATGATGACCGCACATGCTCCTTAAATTCCTTAAACATTAACCTCATTATGAACAATGTGCCAACGTTTGAAAATATATCCTTGTGAATGTCAGTAGGATTTTGACTGGCCACGATCAGTCCGAACTGGTACTTCCTTCCTTCTCTGACAATGGTTATCAGGTCGCTCCTGTCATCTTTTGCAATCTTCCATGCCTCGTCAGCAACAATGAACAGTTTTAATCCCTTCTCAGGCGACCAACCCTCAAACCTCATCTTTTCTTTTAACATCTGGAGGATGGTTAGCCCTGCCAAACTCCTCATCTCTTCTGATGGTAGTTCGTGAAGGTCGATGTTGACAAGCCCCATCTTTATGATCTTGTCAAGGTTGATGGTTGAATGGTGTGCAAAGTAATCATTACCTTTTATTGTCATGGGTTTTAACCTGTGGATGCATTCTTGAACGTCATCCTTTTTCTTTTCAGTTTTCTGTTTGTTTTTAATCTTCTCAAGTTCTTTTATAACATCTGACAACACTGGCGGTTTATTATTAGATTTTTTTGTAAGTTCAAACCCGTGATTTTTGTATGTGTTCATCAGTGCATCTTCTGTAAACCTTTTCTGGACAGGATACTTTCCAATGTCCGTCAATATCTCTAATGCGCTGATGATCTGTTTAACTCTTTGTATTGGTTTCATGCCTGCCAGGTCTAATAAATTAAGGTATTCGCCCCTGCCAAAATGCAAAGTATGACCGCCGGTCTGTTTAACCCAGTCATTGTATTCTCCGACCCAGTCAATTATCATTGCATTAGTGTTCCATGTCAGGTTTGCACGGGTCAGGAATGTTTTTACTAGGTATGACTTGCCAGCACCAGTAACTCCAACGACTGCGATGTGGGGGTTTATAAGTTTCCTAAAATCCCAGAAGAATGGGACATTGAACAGTTTAGTTTTTGTTAGATATACACCCTTTGCGGGATCACTGAGCAGAAAACTCTTTGGAGGTTCAGGGGGATGGACCCAAATCCGCCTCATTGCAAGTTTTGAACTTATAATCTTATTAGGTTTGAGATACATGTTTCCACCTTGTCTTGTCTACAATGTTTGTGGTTATTCAAGCATGTCAGTAAACTCTCCACTGTCGCTCGGGATAAAAAATTGAAAGTCAAACGCTTTCAACATTTCATTACCCCTCAACGGCAACACCTCCACACCTAATGCGTTGCCTACTACTGCTTGAACTTCTTTTGCGTGCGCTTCAGCTTTCATCTTAGCTTCATCAATGCCTGCGCCTTTTGCAGTTATCATTATCAGCGATACAACTTCCATTGGTTTATCGCCAGTCGTCAGTCTTTCAAGTTCCTTGTTAACCATGGCAATCTTCCTGTCAATGATTGAGATCTGTGGAGCGTTCTTTTGTGGGTTATCATTTGCTAGGTGTCCCTTCCGTGTTTCAAGCCTGCTACGTTCAGCGCGCAGTTCTTCAAGCTTTTTTGTAAGGTCAATGTTTCTAACAAGCATTGAGATCTTGACAGGATATTTAAACGATGTTATCGCACGTTCAAAATATTCCATCATCAACCCTTTCTGGCTTTCAGTCTTTTCAGTTGTTGACTCATAAATGTTGGCTGTCAAGAATTTTGAAACATAATATTGCCCGTTTGCTTTTCGGTATATCCCGTCTAAGCTTGGCAATATTTCATATTTCCCAATCTGAATGTCTGACCTTATCACTCCACCCAATATTGGGGTGAACAGATAACCGAATTTCCACAGTGCAAGCGCTATCAGGACCAAAATCAGGTTCAACGGGAACAGGAAAGGTATTGCGCCGCCAATGTAGAATGATAACAATAAAGTAGCTATTGCAATGAGCAACAGCGCATATACTACCATCTTGTTTGAAATCATTCAATCACCCCTTGTCAGAAGATGAAGACTGTTTTCCATTTTTTCCTTTTGCTACAGGTTTATCATGTTCATCAGTAGTTTCGTTCTTACGTTTAACTGTTTCAGTATCTAATCTTGGTGCACCCCTGATCCACCCTTCCCTTATTTCATTCCATTCTCTCCATGATGATGCTGGCGACTTTGTGCTGTTTACAAGTATCTTTGATTCTATGTTTATGTTTGTCAACCGCTCCAGCTGGGAACCTTCTCCTCTAAGGGTGCTGTTCAATTCTGTTAGTATTGACTGGTTTTGAGCGTCGACTTCTTTTATTTTTGTTTCAAGTTGCTCAACTTCTGTTTCATCACCATGAGCCTGAGCGTCCTCTAATTTTTTGTTCAATTCTTTATTCTGAGCCAATCCTTCTTCTAAATTGATTGTGTTGCTGGCAACATTACTGTCAAGTATGTTCTGCAAAGTGTTTTTAATGCCCAAACTGATCCTCTTTGCACTCTTATTAAAGTTCTTAAACCATTTCTCTTTACTCCTAACATTCTTTATACCTAATACTTCCAACATGCTACCTGTTGGATGTTCATTTAGATATATTGCAGATATTGTTTGTGAGTATGCCTTGTCAGCAGTTATTATCGTAGTTGCAAGTTTGCTTGAAATATCTGCACTGATTGCCCCGCCGCCATTTTCTTTCACACTTTCAAAGTTGTCCCTTATCTTTCTTATCTCATCACCAATTTTTCTGTACTGTGTAGTAACACCAGGAGTGATTATATTACTAAATATTTTTTCTTCACTTTTTGATTTATATTCAACAGCTTCTACTATTTCAGTTGCATACCATACCTCATTTTCAAACAAACTTTCATTAACTTCAACATCAATTGTTGTTACTTTCTTGCTTAAATCAGTTTGCGCATTTCTTATTTCTTTTTCTAGTTTATTGAGAGGTTCTGTTGCATCATTTATCTTGGTGTTTATTGCGTTTATCTCAATATCAATCCTGTCAATCTCTGAATCGTTGTCTTCCCACTGCTTTTGCAGGTCTTGCTCTTCCTTTTTAAGTTTATCAATCTTGTCTCTTATTTTTTGGGGTTGGGGGGATGTGGCGATCATGAAAACCAATTTTTCTTTTTCTGTTTGTATTGTATCCAACCTTTCTCTTATCTCCTTGTTCTGTTGTGCCAGTTCGTCCCTTTGTGTTTTTAAGTTTTCTATTGTTTCTCTTTGCTGTTCAATCCTGCCCCAAGGTATGTTTGCGGTTGTTGTTATGACTTCTTTTTGTTTGCTGGCAATCTCTTGTGCTGACTTCAGGATGTCTTCTTTTTCAGTGTTAAATTCTTTGTTTACTTTTTCAATCTTTTGCGTTTGTTCATTAACCCATTTTGCAGAATCTTTTAACCTTTCAGAATAATCAATAAAGTTTTCAGTTGTCATATATCCTATATAATTTGCATAAGTTTGAGAAAGCAACGGGTCGTTTGCTGTTTGGTTGTAAATCTGAGAGTATGAATTAAATGTGTCAGTGAACGCGCCAGTTTTCAACACATTAATTTTTTCCTCTTTTGAATAGTCCTCCATTGGACTATGCTTGGTCAGTTCATATGTACTCAGCATGTATGACGAGTTTGCCCATGCAACTGCTGCAGTGGAGCCTTTGCTGTCAATTGCACTTATTTTGATATCAATCTTATCTATTTTTGAATCGATGTCTTTCAATTGTTTGGTTAGTTCTTTTTCTTCCATGTCAAGTTGTTTTATCTTTTCCTGGGCAAAAGGTGTGTCATACATTACTTGTTTTAGCTGTTTAATATTATCAAGTTGTTGTTTAATCAATGTCTTGTTCTGAACCAGTCTGCCTTTTTGTTCTAACAACTGCGACCTTTCCTTGCTGCTGGTGTCCAATGCTCTTATGATTGAAACGCCAAACAGTGATGCATCATATTGCCCGATAGTTGTAGTTATCGCGTTTATCCTATATTTTTGCATGTCAACATAGTTATTTGGTCCGCCCAATGTTTTGTCCATTTCATCTTCTAATTTTCTGATATCTATCTGTGTTTGCAGATATGTTCCTATATCTCCTTTACTTTGTGAATCAATCATTTGCTGTTTAAGTTCTTCAATCTTGTTTTCGTAATAGTTTGTTGTTCCGTCTTGCTGAAGACTGTACATTGCCTCTTCAAGTGCTGAAAGTTCACCACAAATCTTAAGCTGCTTTGCACCTTCTGCTTTTCCCAGTTTACTGAGAAGTTTTGCATACCTGTCTTGCAACTGTTTGGCCTTTTCTGAATATGCATTTTTTATTTTAGTTTCTATCTCTTGTGCTTTTGCACTATCGCCAGTGGCAAGTGCTTCAGCCTTGTCTTTCTTCAATTTGTCAATGTATTCATCAAAGTTGACAGTGATTGGTGGAGCGGTTGGGCTTTCAATTTTAAATGTATTAGCAAACTTTTCACCATTTCTTCTTCCCTTCGCAAACTTCTCAGCATCTTTTATGTCTTTTTTATACATATTAATTTCTTCCCTTTTATCAGTAAGTCCATATTCAAAAACATCATTTTTACGTATTTCTTTTGTCATACTGCTTAGCTTGTTTTTCAGCTGTGTTATCTCACTGTCTGAGAATTCAGGTTTTACACCAATGTTTTTGTCAATGATTGCACCTGCAATACTGTCTGCAAGCTGCAACCCATCAGAGAACTTTTCTTTGACAATTTTTTCCATACCTTTTAAGTCATCAATGGAATAATCTTTGAATTTATTGCCTGCCAACATCTTCTCATATTTTTCCAATTCTTTCTTTTCATCATCAGATAGTGTATGTGCCTCTTTCTTACTCTCTAATTCTTCAATCTTTTCCCTAATTCTTAATGCAATGGCAAAATCTATCATATCATCTGAGTTCTTGATTTTGTCAATTATGTCTGTCTGCAGTTCAATCTCCTTTTTCAGTTTTTCAATCGCTTCTTTTGCATTATCAATCTTCCTCTCAACTTCTGCTGCCGAATACTGATGGCCCAGTCCTAATTCTTTTACTTCTTGTGCAGCATTCAATGCATTTCCAAATAATATGGCAACAATGGGAGTGTTCAGGTTTAAGGATTGCTTAGCATTTTCAATCGCATTTATTACAGTATCACTGGTTATCTGTTTTCCGTTTTGGTCCTTCTCGCCCATTACTGCTTTTACTGCGAGCTCTGCAAATTCAAATCCCATTGAAGTTGGGTCATCTGCGTTCAGTCCCAGTGCTCTCAATTTCTTTTTGAATTCATTGAGCACTTTTTCTTTATTTTTATCTGTTTTTGCATTGTTATACTTTTCTGAAAAGTTGTCAATCCATTCTTTCATCTTACCAATATTTTTAGCATCAAACTTGTCTAAGAATGCACCTTTGTCCAACATTACGATCATTGATTCTATTAAAGGTTGTAATGCATCACGCATGTCATCAGGCATAATCCTGAGCATACGTGAAAAGTCTTCTTTTGCTAGTTTGACAGTTTTCCATTTCCCTTTTGAGTTTCTGTGTTGAATAATGAAATAACCATCCTTCATATCCATTTTATATCCTTTGTCTTCTATTTTTTTGTTTATTTCTTCAAGGTCATTGTCACTGAGGGCTTCGCCATTTTTGAGTTTCTTTTGAATTTCCTCAGGAAGTTCCACTCCTTTTGCAATTTCTTCCAACCATTTCATACCTTTTCTTGTTTCAATGCCTAAGCATAAATCTTCTAACTTATCAAGCAAGCCCCACAACCTAAATATCCCCCTTATCTTACTCACCATGTTTTTGTCAATAAAATCTGCTGCTTTTCCCAGTCCGACTGACCTGAAAAAAGATGACACACCTTCCAGAAAATCACTGGTGCCTTCCAATGAACCCGCAATTCCTGCTGTCAATGGACAAAACGCCAACAGTCGTGGTAAGAGTGCCATTAAAAGCATGCCAAGAATTTTTTTAATCATTGCAATAATCATTGCAATGATTTTTTCACTTATCTTTGTAACATCACCACTAAATGCTTTTCCGCCAAAGTTTATCCCACCTTCCTGTGCAAATGCTGCCATGCCAAGTGCAGCTAACCTGTTGCTGTCTACTTTGCTTCTCCCACCTCCAGTGATATCAATCTTTCCGATTGTTCCTTTTGTTGCCATGTTCACCATGCCAACAAACCCACTATAGTTTTGTAAAACTTTACCAAAGATCGTTTTGGGTTTATACTGTTCGGGTTGGTCTGCAGCAGCTTCTTTTTTTGTTGCCTTGTCACCCTTTTTTCCGACGCCCAACTTTTTGAGTCCTTTCCCTGCCAATTTTACAAGCCCGCCCACTGCCTTGCCTGCAATGCTTGAAACACTCATCATCGTAAAGCTCATACTCTGCGGTTTAACCTGATACATCTGTGTCTTTGGCATCCGCATCCGCGGGACAGTGAAGAACCTGAACGGCGACGACCCTGACAAATATATTGCCCCGCCCAGTATGCCGAACATTAACATGATTAACATGCACGCCTCTTTTGGCATGTCAGCAGAAGTTGGCGGGCAATACCTGTAGGATTTGACATCTGAGGTATAATTTAATGTGTATAATGCAGAACCACCCAATGCTGGCAGTGTAACAGTATTATTAACATTTAAGCAATCCCTAAGAACAGTATCATTTTCAGTGTTCGGGCAAAATATAAAATAAACAATTGTGCAGTTTGAGCATGATGATAATGATGATAAGTCATAAATTGCAGTTCCTTCAGGGTCTGTTTGTATGAAGGACAGGTGTGTGCTGCCGTCTGAACATACCGCCTTGACAAAAATTGGTTTATTGTCGAGCGCGATCCTGTCACTGATGTTTGTAAGGTTGACCGCACTTCCTATGATTGTAACATTTGTTCTGTTGACTGACAGGAACAAGTTTGTCTGGAATGCTGTGGGCTGGCCACACATTCGTTGGCTTTCGTTTTCTGGTGTTATTGGTATGGAAAACGTAAGATTAACCAGTAACAATAAGAATAATATGATTAATATGCTTCTCCATGTTCTATTACTTCGTTTCCGCTTTCCCTTTCCACTATCACGTTGCATATCAGTTCACCCTTATCAATCGGTAAAGTCGGCACCTCCTGGCACCATGTGCAGTTTGTGCCGGACGGTGGTTTGCCGCATTCAACTGCGTCGTCAGCTTTTCTGTTCCAGATGTCAAGTTCGCTATCAGTTGATGAGTAACTTTGCTTTATAAATGTTACAGGAGACCGTGTCTGCGGCTCAACAACACAACACCTAAAACTATCCGGTAGTGAAGCAATCACGTCGGGCCATAGTATTGAAAGATTGTCAAAGTTGCCTTTCGGTCCTTCAACTACTGAACCGTTTGGCGTGAGTATTGAACAGTTATACTTGACATTGTTTATCGGGCCATGATGAACTGGGTTGTGCGGGTCTGGAACATCATGTTCTCTCAAATACTGTGTCATGTTGGTGCACGGTGTGCAGTTCTGCATTCGTGCGCACACCCCGCCGCTTGAGCATTTGACGTCTGCGCCCGGTGTGTAACCGTCACAGTATTTTCCGTCAGCGCATATCGGATTGCACACGCCTGCTGAGATTTCTGTTGGTTCACACGGTTGGCATTCGCATCCTGTGTTGTTCATTGCTGTAACTTTCATATAATTTGAGTCAACCTTGACCCTTATCAGTTTATTGGCACCTTTCTGGAATGAGCAGAACGTTGTGCCTTTGTCAGGTTTGTTCATGTAAATGCTGCTCCCACCATTCTTTTTCCATGGCAGGTGGATTATCCCTATAACTCCTGAATCTGTCAGCTCGCGCTGGTGAGCAAACAGGTATTCGTAGTCAGGAGGCGCGCTTGATTCTGAGAACACCCAGATTGATGGTTTGTTGAATGCGCGGACAAGATGTTTAGAAACGTTGAGCATCTCAGCAAAGTTGTTTTCAGTTATTCCTTCATTTGAAGGCATTTCAAGAAGGACAACGTCAAATGCTGATGATACCATATGATCATACCTCTCTGTTGTTGGGTCGTAATTGAACAATAAGTCTATAGATTTTTTTCTGTTGTTTATCCCTTCTTGTGTACCGTGCTTCTGGCCGACATAAATACCAGTTAGGCATAATGGGCATTCCTTTTTAACAAACCGTGCTCTCTCTATTGATTCGTTAATATTATCTCTATTTCCACTTCCATGGGGTTTAAACCTGTCAACAACAATAATTGCTGCACCGGTTGTTGGAAATAATGGGTGTGGTTCAGTCGTGCACTTTTTATGCCATGTTGAAATGTGTTGATTATTATCCCATATATTGTCTGCATGTCCTGATGTGAATGGTTTATCATCTGTTTCAAAACTTAATGGGTCAACTTCATTTGTAAACCACATTGTTGGTTGGCATTCATATTTAAATGTTCCTTTCACTTTCCCACAATCAGTATTACATGTTCCCCAATTATATCCACTTTCTTTCATAGCTACATGTACATTATTTTTTCCACAACCCCATTCAGTATTGGTCCACACACCACACCAATAGTCTGGGATTTCATAAAGTGTAGAAAAATATTTCTCCCCAGCATTATGAAAATATGAATATCCTTTTGTTACATCTTCTAAGAATAAGACAGGTATCAAATTATTCTTTTGGTAATTTGCAATCTTGTCAAAATAATCTGTTACTTTTTCTGCATCTTCATTTTCAATTGAGGGAGTATCCCCACCATTTGTTGTTATAGTAATATCATTAAGTGGCAAATAATCAACTACAAACCCTAAGAATGTTGCAGGTTCGCACCATCCAAACTTGTTAACCTTTACAACTGTTTTATCTTCGCCTTCAATACTTTTGTTCTCCATTTCACATCTGCCGAATGAATGGATAATAACTTTATACCGTGCAAAACGGCCGTGAACGTCCTGCCATCCATCACATTGTCCACTTTCCTTTTCATAACTCCCTGGAACGTATGAATTTAATATATTATCATAGACTTTACAATATGTGTTAGCATACATTTTACAACTATGTCTATTACATATACTACACACAGTTAAATCACCTGAGTAAGGGTGACACCCAGCCCATATGGGACTGGTTGAACTACACCACCCCCCTGTATTTGTATCTGCATCGCAAATATGGGTGGAATGTGGTATTAAATCACAGTTTCCTGCAACATAATTTGATGGAAAACTACAATAATCACTACTATCCCACTCATTATCCAACCAATCTCTGCATTGCCACCAATAAGGTATTAAATTATAACAAACTTCTGCCCACATGTTTCCTTCATGAGGATCATCAATCCAGTCTTTATGGTCATAACTTATCACTTCATAATCATAATCCGTTCCTTCTGTCATATTACATGCTTTAATAAATTTTAAATTGTGAGGGTCTTCATTTGTTCTGAATTCTACAACTCCTGAAGAACCAGGAACTAACGGTTCATCAACATCAACAGTTGTAATATCATCACAACCCCCGCCACTTTCCCTTGGTGGGCAGCCTTGTGAAACTAGTGTGGTATCACCGTTTGCCAAACCCCCCACCACATCTTCCTCGGTGTCCTCCCAATCATTATATTTATGCCATCTTACATAAGTCTGAATTGTTCTGAACACTGGCTTGTCTTCATAATCAAGTTCAATCCCGCAGTCAATCTCCTTGCCAGTATTTTTATCAACACATGAGAACCGTTTATATTCATTCCACGTGCAGTGTCCTGATATGCAGTCGCTGTGTTTAAGGCATTCAAATGGCATGCCGATGTGCGGTGTGCCTTTTCCGTCTGTCCAACCGCTGGTGTTCTCGTAGTAGGGGTCACCGTCATCTCCCACTCCGATAGATGTCCTCACCATTCCCTTCTCCAATTCATTTTCATATCCCCATGCCCAGAACTCTACATATTCAAATCCTGTATAATTTCTATATAAATAAGGTAAAGTGAAGCTATACTCTGGAATTGTAGTATTAAAATCAGGATAATCATTAATACCCCCAGGATAATATATGTATGATGTAGCTAACCATGGTGCCCGCCATCCCTCTGGAACATCTGCAGTGCACTTTGACACATTATTCTGTGTCATGTGAAAACATAGATGGTTGCACCATGCCTGTGCAGTGCCTTTTGCACCATGGTATGCGTCCAAGTAAACTTTTATGTCTGGTTCAAGCGCGCACACATAAGCATTGAGCGAAGTGTTAAGTTCGCACAGGCCTGCACCGGTTTGGAATTTTATGATATTTACAAAATCTTCCTTCTTATGAAACCACGGACTCTGCCTACCTGGAAGATAGTTTGCATACCTGTCAACAAACCCTGACGGGTTTGCATAAGTCAACCTGTCAGTTATTGGGAAATACCACTTCGCCTCTTCAAAGTCATCATAATTTTCTCCAACTCCTGCGCGGAACGAATTGACCCATGCGCCCTTGTTAAGTTTTTTTTGTGTAATCTCATCAAGTTCATAGAATGCACACTTTGACCCGTACAGCCCAGTTGGTGCATTAGTGTTAGGTGTTATAGTCTGATTCTTGACAAGCATACAATAGCTCGGGTCTTCCCTCGGGTCATAATAACTTTCCCCGCACACCATTGCATAACACCCGTGGTGAACGCACGGGTTTTCCTTGCCAGTGTTGCATGCGCGCATGTTAGTAAAATTCATTAATGTCCCGTTGATGTCAATGTTTGTTGCATTGCATGTCATGTTAACTCCTTCACCTGTACAGTTCGCAGGGTCGACTGTGAAATGGTCTTCACCATAATAACAAGTAATTGTATCACTGACATTAACACAG
Organism: Microcaldota archaeon; assembly: GCA_021158105.1. Taxonomy (GTDB): domain Archaea; phylum Micrarchaeota; class Micrarchaeia; order Anstonellales; family JAGGVH01; genus JAGGVH01. The sequence goes on along the minus strand of JAGGVH010000038.1, from coordinate 26,223 downwards.
CACGGCACATAGGCCGGCTTGTTGCCACAGCCCAATATAAAAAACATAACAACCAACAGTCCAATGATCAATAATCTTTTCATGATACCACCTATACCATCTTACTGACTACTCTGTAGAAGTCCATGACTTCACCACCGAAGAACGGTGCAGTGACATAAATAAACATCACAGCACCCGCAAACGCCACCATCGGATAGAACAGTCCTGTTATTGTAATATCTGCGATTATGTCAGCCGCCTGTTCATAGGAATATGTCATTATTTGTGACTGTTCAACGTCTGTTTCATACTGTATTTGTGTTATGGTATTCTTAAACCCCTGGAAACATGCATAATCAGTCTTTTGATTTGTTATTGGCTGGTCAATCTGTGGTTGTGTGGTTGACGGGTCAAGGACAAAGTTTAATGCTGGGAACACAAAGTATAATCCTATACTCATCGCAATCAATAACCCTGCCGGTCCACGGGTTGGCGGAAAACATCGCAGTACGATTCCCAGTGGCAAGAACACTGCCAACATGTTCTGTGCAATGTACCGCATCAAGACAAATTCTGCGTGCAACGGGATCAGCAACCCTAAAACTTTTGTGCCGACATAATGTGCAGATTCGATCCTCTGCCTCAGGTCACCGTACCAATCCCCGCACCATAATGTAAGCCCCCATAATGAATAACATGTTGATGCTTCAACCTCTTGTGGTTTGTTGGCTTCATTAGCCTGTGCCCATAGGTTGTCAAGCGTAGTAATCTGCGCCTGCACCTTACACATTGCAAAGTCCATAGTATGATTGCCGTCATACCCCTCTTTTAAACAGTATGCACTGCCTTGCAGCATTGAACCCATAAACACTGAATATATTGCGTTCAATATTACTAATATCATAATGAGCAACAAGAACGAGCCAAAGATGTTTAATAATTCAACCTTTGCCCATGCTTCTGCCTGTGGTATATTGAACGATTTTCCTAACATATAAACTATCGCAGCAAGCATGAGGACAAAGAATAATGATAGGATTGCATACAATGCCCACCCATAACTACTGCTGCCGGGTGGTGTATTGATCCCCAACATTGTTGAAACGTTACCTGTCTGGTTAAATTCTACGCCTGTGTCAACCTGTGCAAACAGTACTGTTCCGAGCACAAACAAAAACAATAATGCCTTCCTCATCTCACCACCCAATTCTACAACATGGTTGCCAGTCGTGTTATGTCAAGCTCCTGCCCCATGATTTTTGATACTTCCCTTGTCAATGCGCCCGCCACGATTATTGCAAGGTATGGGAAGAATACTGTTGACAATGTCAATATTCCTGTATAACTCATAAAGTCATAAATTCTTATATAACAATTATTAAATCCAGTATCACCGCTGTCGCATGTTGAATATGTGCCTACTGGGTAGATATATTCAGGTTGTTTGCACCAGTCCCACACGTCAGCACTTACTAAGTCACTGAGTGCAATGTGGGATGTAAACCCTGTAACTTCTGTTAATGTTGGAACGTCAGCAACCTCCCATTCGCTCTGGACATACGGTAGCCAATAAATGTCTAATATTGCAAACATTGCAGGATAGAACACAAACAGGCCGACTGCTAATGCTATGAGTGCACCACCAATGTTTTTTGTCAACGGGATTGCATAGAGTACTATCCCTGCTGGCAGCATTACTGTTAACACGCCTGTTGATATGTATGAAAACACTGCTTTCAAGAACAATATGTTAAAGAATGCAACAGTTGCAGTGCGCAGCACCATCTGAAACATTGAAACCTGGACATAAGCATCAGGGAACTTTGACCATGACGTTGACGGCCCACCCAACAATTGTATTATTCCGTATGCTCCACCACTGTGCGGGTGTGAACCGAACGCGCTGATTGACGCGCGAACATAAGCCACTGCTAAGTTATACCTCATCATTTTTATTGCTTTATAAGATGTATTTGCTACTCCGTCAAAGTAGTCTGCTGATGCATTAAAGAAGTTTTGAGGAGTTATCGATTCGTTATATGGTGTGGGCCAGAACGACGCGCCTAAGACCAGTGTTGCATTATTATCACATGAAAATGTCATCACACCATATATTAATATTGCAACAAACGCTGCAGTACCCAGATGACTGACTTCAACCTTTGCCCATGCCGCCATTTTTGGAGAGTTTAAGAATAAGCTTACAAAGTATCCAATGATTGACAACAAAAGTCCAATGAATAATGCAATGAACACTGGTAACAGCCATGAGTTTGCCTCTGGCACTTCACAGAATGTTGCATTTGTTATGTTTATCATCAATAATAATATCATAACCCTTTTCATTGCACTAACCTCACAAGTCCTGATACGTCAACAGGCATACCAAACAGTGCACCCATTGAAGTAATGAATGTTAATGTGAAAAACAATGAGCCCAGTGTTATTATTACAGATTCTAAGATGAACGGTTCTGCCACATTAAGCAGAAAACCTTCATCAGTATATCTATATATGGGAACCTTCATGTGTTTGTCATAGTTTGTAGAGAATTCGTCGCATGTGTCATCATCATGTTCATAAAAATATGGGACATGATACATTCTAGTCCCACCGTAATGTGCATAGTATTGGTCAACTGTAAACCTTAAGAATATTACGCTCAATGGTAAGATTATCCCGAGCGCCAAACCCAATGCAATCAATATCCCGCCAGTTTTGCGCGTCATTGAAAATGTTCGCAGGATTATGCCTGCAGGGAACAGGATAAGCAGTCCAATGTTGCCACCCATCACAACCAGCACCTTTAACATTTCAAGTTCTGCGATTCCCATGTTGACAACATTAAACCCGTTGGTCAACGGGCCTTGCAATGCACCGAGCGCACCACAGAAACTCATTGAAAACCCTACCTGCCAAAAGTTGCATATTCCTGTCATCGCAGATTGTTCACTGACCTCTTGAATCCTACGGTCAAGACTGTTGGCTAATTTTTTGAGGTTATCGGTTGTCTGATTGATTATGTTTACTGCAGCGTATTGGACATATGTTACAAGTACACCTGACGGTCCAACTTCTTCACCACTTAACCCAGTTGGTGGAGTATACTCCTGTCCAAAAGATAAACTTCCTGAAGCAACTATCATCAGCAAGGACGGAAGTATTATAACAAACGCCATGACAATGAAAGATGTTATCGCCCATTGCACAAGCTCATTCTTGACTGCTGCTGTCATATAAGGGTTGTTCATAAGTTGTGCGACCATGTATGTGAGTGCTAAGAGCACTCCTGATAATAACACTGCAATGGTTGACACTAACATCCAATTGTTTATAGGGAAGAAGAATAAATCCCAAAAACTTGCAAAGCTAACACTGGTCACAATCAGCATAAACATTATTATAGGTTTAATGTTAGATGACCTTTTCAATCCCAGGGATTTCATAATCACCACCAAGATATTTGGAGAACCCTCGTATGAATGCTAATGTTAAAATAACATTAAACAATGGTAATATGTATGCCGGCACCATCAATACCCCTGCTGCCTGCAGGTCAGGGTCGCCGTCAGCAGCAACCTTGCTAAGGTCTTTGACCAGGACTGCTGGGTTTAATGTAAACTCGCCCTCATATGCTAAGCATGACCCTGCACAGTCAGTGCGCACTGCAGGTTTTCGTGTGCAGTCATTGTTGCATTGTATGCATGCTGAGCACGGTGTTCGTTTAACTTCCATAACCTTGCAATACTTTGGACAGTTTTCACATGCTTTGATTATTGAATCATTATCAAAACATTCAGGTGCCATGTATTGCTCGTCAAACCTGCACTCGTCAGGACACACTACTTCTTCATCAGTTGTCTCGTTAATGTAGGTGCATGCATCTTCGCATGTGAAGTGCCACTGGTCAAAACGCATGTCATACTTGCAGTCATCAGGACAACTGCCACAATTTGTTCTTGTGTGGCCAGGTAATGGGTGATCTCCGTGTAATATCCTGTCATAATGTGGACATGTACAGTTGTCTTCACATTGTTTTTCTATTACATTTGTGTTTGGCATTTTATACTTAGCATCACACCCTATACAATCACTTGCATAATTTTTGCATATTGGGTCTGTTGAGATGTTCCACCCTGTTGTAGAATCATCTTGCCATCTGCACATCCACGGGCAATTCCCACACCCGCTTTCGTTACCGTTTATTGCATCAGTTATGTCTTTTTTGCACTCGTCAGGGCATAATGTTTGAGGGCAATAGTCCTCAACAAACCTTGTTTGTCTGTCTGTGCACGCGCTCATGTTCCTTACAATCTTACATTCATCAGGACAGTTCCCGCAACCTTCAAATGGGCATCCGCACTGGTTGCCCATCAAAGGCTTGTTCCTGCATTCCCGCGGGCACGATTGAGTATCATTGCACATGTCATTATGACAACATCCGCCTTCAGTTATGTTATCATCACAGAACTTTAATCCTAAATCCTTCATATGCTCTTTTGCTTCAGGGTCGTTCCAGAAATGGCCAGACGGTGTTAGGTTGAGCAGGTCTTCTTGGTAATACTTTGTTGACCCGTTGTATGCAATAGGAAGCTCCATTAAGCATTCGCTTGGGCAGTCAGTGGGCGGTGGCATGGCATGCGAATTGCCATAGATTGTTGTTGCAAGAGTAAACAGTGCAAGCGAGTATGTCAACGGATAAACAAAGAATAAACCTAATCCTGCTGCGAGCAGCATGCCACCAATCTTACGCGTGAACGAGAATGACCTGAATATTATTCCAAGCATGATAAGCAACGGGCCGATCACCCATGCAAACCCTCTCAGGACTGCATCCTGGACGCTCAATGCTGAAATCATGCCAGAGTATGCTTGCATGATCTGGTTATTCCTTTCATACTTCATTCTATATCCTGCATCAGGTGCTTGGGAATATGAAATATAAGGATATGTTTGCAAAGACCATCCTTTCCTATGTGTCATCTGTTTGCCAAGCTTAACATTCTCTTTTAACAGTTCTATGCTCTTTGTAACACCAACGTCCTTAACATTCTCAATATAAATGTGTGCAATCGTAAAATGTTTGCTCATGTTAGACGTGAAAACAAACTCTGACCCGAACACCTGTTCGCCGACGTATGACGATACAACTTCTAATAATAACAATACACCTATTATGATTGCTAAGAAGATTGCTGACACAATGACCTGGCCAAGCTCATGTTTTGCAAACGCAATAAGTTGCGGGTTTTGGAATGTTGTTCCTGCCATGTAAATCAGTGCAATGATGACCAGTGCTAACATGATTAGGATTACTGATACAAGTTTCCAGTCCATTAACATGCTGTTGATCGCAGGACTGAACGGGAACAGGTTGCCCTGTTCAATCTCATGAATCATGTCAACTGAGCAGTTGCCAGTTGGGCATTCAAAGTGTATCCCTTGGCATAAGAAGTATGAATTACAGTCAGGGTCGTCACAGTCAATCAAATGGTCACCGTCATTGTCAACACCATCATGACACCATGTTTCATTAACACAATCTGCAGGGCATTGCTCGTGCGGTCTGCAAACATGATCACCGCAGCAAATTGGATCAAGATAACAGTCTGAGTCTACACAGTCAACCGGTGCGGATTGAGGATATATCATTATATATCCTGTTCCAATTTCTTTGTAGTACAGTTGATTGTATGCATCACCATCATTATCAAAGTTGTCATCACAATGTCCTTTTTCACTATTATTGCGTTGGCCAGGAGCAGTACATATTCTAGTTTCTACCCGACTTTCTACTCTACGACCGTCTGCATAAACAACTCCTAGTCCAGGTCCTATACCTCCATCATCATAGTATATCCGAGTCTCATCATCATATAATACACACCAATCACATTCCCTGCCCATACAATCCGGGTCAGAACAATCGATCAACCCGTCACCGTCATCATCATGACCATCTGTACAATCATTCTCACAATCTGAGACAGTTGTAGTAGTTCCGTCATCGAATGTTATTGTATATGTTTGTCCAATTTCACCGGGCCATGCACAATAATGGTTGTGGGTATAGTTACATATATCAAGGTATTCACATTCTGGAGTGAATGAGCAGTTTGATTGACATTCAGAATATATCCTGTTAACATAATCGCTCATGCTTTCAGGTATGCAGTCTGACTCGTCAGTTTCCCCGTTACCATTATCATCAATACCATTGTCGCAGATTTCATAACCTGTTGCGTGCATAGTATGGACAAGCATTAACATTGTCAAGAGTGTTATTATAAGTATAATACTTAACATGCAGTTTTTCCTCATGCCTTAATCCCCTCCAATGCCTGCATAAGTCCTGCTACGAATGCACCGGTTATTATCATTGAAATGTTCGGGAAAAAGAACGCCTGTGGAAATATCAGTGCCATCCTTGACAGTACACACCCATGCGCGGGATCATTGGGAAACACTTCATCGTCAGCTCCCAATGTCGTTACAGGGCATGACCCACCAGAATAACTGAATATGTTCCTGTGCATGTCACTGTTGACTACATAAGTTAACGGGAATACTATGCCCACTGCAAACGCCACAGCTATCAGGAAATTGCCAAGTTTGCGTATTCCTGGGAACATGCGCAACATTATACCAACGGGCAAGGCAAACGTCATCACAACCAACATCCCACCGTACAACACATACTTCTGCAGTTGTAAACTGATTCCTGCAGTTGTCAACAGGTCAACAACCATGTCCCTGTGCTGTGCAGATGCCATAAAATATGCCATGTATGACTTGCCGCACCCGCCAGATTCAGTCATCGGCGTGCCGATGAATGCATATGCAGTCGTCTTAAACTGGTCAGTCAAACTTCTCTTGGTTTCGGTCTGTGCAAACGATAACGCCTCGTTAGTCAGCCCGTCAATATAATTGAATGATGTGGTGTAAATGTCATCACCATAATTGTCAACAACAAACTGATTAATCCCTAAAAACATCCCAAGAACAAACAATCCCAAGAGTATTGAAACGATTATATTCACCCATTCAACATTAACCCATGCAACGAGTTGCGGATTGTTTAATCCTTTTCCGATAATGTATGCACCTGTAAGTATAACCAATAAAAGCATGCTTGCAAACGCCATGTATAAAATTGTGTCTGATTTCATATCATTAAAACTGTATGCAAACGTATTTGTTATCATCATAATGACAACAAGTAATGTGATCTTAAAGTATCTTTGTAATCCCATAAAAGTACACCTCACCGCCTATAGCGGTTGACAATGACCGTATAAACCCAATCGTTATTATATAATTTAAAACTGGTAACATCATTGCAAGCATCCATTGGTATGAAATGACTGGAAGTATTACATTCGCCACTGATTTCCCAATTTGTTCAACCTGTGCATCACTTATTGATATAAAATTCTTTAATGGACCCGATAATCCCCATTGATATCCGGGTTGTGCAACGTAGTATAGAAAATCTGAAAATTCAGATTCTGGTGTTCCCCCAGAAACGCATCCAATATAACATGGTAACCAACCTGCTCCTAAGTCAGCAGCATGTTCTATTGTACATAATGGGCCACATACTATCGCTGCTCTAAATCCTAAATGACCGAGTGCTGCAAACGGCACAACAACCGGTGAACATATAAGCCACCTGTTCGGTGGTTGTTTATCAATCGGCATAACGCTCATTATGTTCTGATTCATCTCATCAATTGCACCGTCAACAGGTTCAACACCCTCCAATGACCTGTATATCAACGAGTTAAATACTGCACTGAACGGTAATATGAAATACATTCCAATACCTAATGCAATCACTGTTGACCCCCATCTTCGTGTTGGCGAAAATAATCTGAGGATTAGGCCTAATGGAAATATGAACAGTGGCACTGCAAATATTGCAAACTTTATTATGACAAGTTCTCCTATGATGAACAGCATGCCTTGTGAAAGTGTTTGGAAAATCTGGCCATACTGACCATAGATTGTACTCAATCCTATTCCCGGCATTCCAGACTCAAACTTTGTTGCAAGTGAAGGCAATGAAATTGTAGCAGTGTACGAATACCCTACAATCTTGCCTATTAAATAATATCCTCTGTGCAATTGTCTGAACCCTTTTTGTAAGATGTTAAATTGGTAACCTACATTGTTATGAACAGTAGTCCAAAGTGTTGCATCACTGCTGCCGCCAATGATTTTAGATGTTATATCTGTCCCGAAAATTAGAGTGTACAATATAATTCCTAATATAATTGTGCCAATTACTGATTTGAACTCGTTCTTTGCCTGTGCAGCAACCTGTGGAGATTGTGCAACCTGTGACAATGCATAATAAATTCCTGCAAGGAGTAGTGAGATTATGACTGTAATCGCATAGTATAACCACATGTTGACTGTTGTCCCACTGGTTGCAGATGAGATGTTTATCAGTATAAAAAAAGAAAATATAAATAATAAATAAAACTTTATATTTGTCATTATAATTCAAACAAAGAAAGAATTTAAAAATCTTCTGGGGGAGATTGGTTGTTATTAATGTATTTCATAAAACAAATGGATTTTAAAACATTAACTTCTTTTTTATTGTTATGAAACCGGTGGATGAAAGGCACATTACAAAGAGTATAGGAAATAAAACTGAAGCTGCACAAGCTGCCAAACGTATCAGTATAGGTAGTATTAGCGGGATATTATCAACAGGATTGACAAAGGTTTTAACGTTATTGTTTTATTTTTTAATCTTCTGGTTCTTAACAAAAGAAGATGCCGGCCTGTTCCTTCTAAGTTTGAGTTTTATTGGGATAATCGGTGCATTCTTATCGCTCGGTCTTCCTGCAACAATCAACAGGTTTACTGCATATTATTATGGAAGAAAAGAGTATGGAAAATTAAAAGACCTTCTGATAAAGGGTGGTGCATTAACGTTTATCTTCTCTGGAGCAATAGCATTAAGCATATTATATTTTAGGGGGCAGCTGGTCGCATTGTATGGCCAGGAGGAGTTGAACAGTTTGATTATTCTGATCGCAATCGGTTCATTTTTAACAATACTGTCTGCAGTGGTCACTTCGTTCATCAATGGAAAACAACGGTTTGTGATGTCGTCAGCGTTGCGTTTCATCTCACCAGGCTTGCGACTGTTGCTTTTAACCTTTTTTATACTTCATGGGTTTAAGACTGCGTACTATGCATTGCTTGCACATATCATAAGTATATTTGCCATGTTTATAATCGGACTACTGGTAGTGTTGTATGATTATGTTAAAATGATTGGAAAGATGGCGCACGATAAGAAAAAGATAAGCATGAAAGAATATATTGATTTATTTTCATACGGCATTCCAATATACATAACTGCAAGTGCTGGGTCAATATCTACACAGATTGATACATTGTGTATTGGTTATTTTATGCAACCAGAATTCGTTGCAATGTATAATTCAGTTGGGATGATCGCAAGAAACATTGGTTCGTTCATAACATCAATGTTTACAGGAATGTTAAATTCTGTGTTGGCATATTATTATGGTAAAAAAAATATGAAGCTTTTTAAGAAGATTGCAGAGTATGGGACAAAATGGTATATCTTTTTTGCACTGCCGATCTTGCTTTTAATCTTAACATTTCCTAAACAGATTTTAATGTATGCATTTCCTCAGTATGTTGACTCATACTGGTTGTTTTATATATTGGGTCCGACATTTTTTGTTACGATTTTGTCATCACCTTTTAGGAGTGTGTTATGGGCGGCGGGCAAAACCAAGATTTTTATGTATGTTACTCTTGGAATAATTATCCCTAACTTTATTCTTAATGTGATTCTTATACCAGTCTATGGATTATTGGGTGGTGCGATCGCTACAATGTTTGCGTTTATCTCGTCAGAATCACTGTTCATTTATTATTCACATAAATATTATGGTGTATGGTTCTCAAGAGGCGTTTACAAAATATTTATATCGGGGCTGTTGATGTTATTGTTCTTGTTGTTTGTACAATATTTTACAAATGTTGAGTCAATTTCAGAATGGGTGTTAAGAATATTTCCCTTAACTCTTCCAACTATACATATCAGTTCAGTGATCATTCAACCTGTGAAGTATGTTACGATATTATTGCTTGGGATTTTGGTTTTATTCGGTGGGATGGTTTATGTATTCTCGTGGCTGTTACAAAGACCGTTTACAAAGATTGAGATAACAACAATTAAAAAGGCATTAAACAGGTTTGGAGTAGTCAGTGATATGTTGCCCATTGATATGTTTGTAGAATAATTAAAAGTTTTTAAGTGAGTTTTACACGCTTTGATAAAAAAAGGAAATGCAGTTTATGTTAAATTCAGCAGAAAACCAACTGGTTTAGTTGTTGGATGAATTCCGAAGCCGAATTTAACAGCTATTGAACGGATGAAGCATACTCGTTCTTTAGAGCAAGGAGCTTCTCCGCTTCAATATTATATTAAATTATTAATCTCATTTTCTAACATCCCATACATAAATAGGGGACGGTAATTTTCACCTATTTTACCTGGGTGTGTAAGAATTAATTTTCTTTTTAGGGGAAAACCCTTAAATTGTTTTGTTGTTTTGCCTTTACCTCCAATTTCAAATATTATATCTTTTTCTGGTAAATAATAATCAGGGACCTTCTCACCACGTATTGATTTTAAATAATTAATTTTTAAACCATTCATTTTTGATGCTTCTACAAAAAAATCCTCTCTAATCTCACCTAAACAACTGTCAAATGTTTTATATAACAAACGAAAAGGAAGTTCCATTAGTATCTTTGGTTCTTTAGTCACATTTGTACCTCTTGGCCATATAACATTTAAAATAAATGATTTCTCAAGTAGACCAATATATTTCTTAACACGATATTTATTTATTCCAGTATTAGAAGAAACTGAGGAATAACTTATACCATCAACAGATGAAAGACCTATAAATCTTATTACTTTCCATACTTCTTCCAGTTCATTTGTTTTGATTGCCCCAGTTCCGATAAAATCCTTGCGGAGTATTGTATTCAAAAGATTGGAAAAAAGTGATTTTTCAAGACCGCTTCCTAAAGTAAATGGAAATAAATTACCTTTGAGATATTCATCAAAAAGATGTTCAAACTGTATAACCTTACCATAATATTGTTTTGATTTTCCTAAATCCAAGAAGTCTGAAAGCCCAATTTGTTTCAAAGACATATTCTTAGTAAAGTATAAAAATTCACTAAAAGAAAAAGGATAAAGATGAAAAACCATAACTCTTCTGGACAAATCATATGCAGAATCATAAAGAGAAATTGAAACAGAACCAGTAAATATTACTTGTATACTTAAAAAATCATAAATTTTTTTAATTTCTCTCGCAAAATTTGGTAGAAAGTGCACTTCATCTAATAGTAAATAATTAATTCCTCTTTTTTCTAATTCTTTTGCAACATCAAATAATGGTCTTCCTAAGACAACTGTATCTAAAGAAATGTAAAATGAATCATCCAATAATGAACTAAACTGCTTAAGTAAAACTGTTTTACCAACCCCTCTCGGACCTATTATACCTATGAAAATCTTTTTGCCTAATCTTTTTTTAATGTCTGCATAAATAAATCTATTTTTTGGGTATTTTTTCCCTTCTTTTTTTGCAATTTCATTAAATTCTAAAATTTGTTTTTCCATAATATTATCTAAATGCAAATATTTATAAACTTTTCCACATTTTGGTTAATTAATCCCCTAAAATGTATGCATTTTGGTGAATTTAGTTGCTAAAATGCACATATTTTAGTAACATATTTTGTAAGTCCAATGTTTTTTGATAAATATCTAATACACCAAGAATCTTTTCAGGTTTATTATGATCTATCGCTTCTTTTAAGTATAACCTTATCTTTTTATCTGGTGACAGATTGATTATTTTGGGTTTTTGAATTTCTTTAATGAACTCCTTTTCTTTATTTTTTAATTCTTGAACCACTGGGCTCATTATTTTTACCATTTCTATTTTCTGATTTTTCATTAATGTATTGTATAATCTTTTTTAAACACTTTCTTTCCTTTTTTTATCACCAAGAAAACTGTACACTTTTCTTGCTTTATCATATAACTCCTTTTCCATGCACATATCAGCATATTTTCCAACATTTTTTTATCTATCTCAGTAATGGTCGTGTCGCCTTCAATGTATTGAACATACGTTACTTCATAATATAATTTTAAGAAATCAAACCTTATTTCTTTGTCAAGCGAATCTGAAATTGCAAAAGCTTTTTCATTTTGATTTTCCATGATGTAATCTATACCCCTATAATATCTTTTCTTATTTTTTATGCTGTCCTGTTCAGCAAACAATGGTGGCACCATAACCGGTATTAAAAAAAGGGCAATACTTTTGAGAATTTAGTTTTCAATCTTTTTTTTGTTTTTTTAAGTGTCATGATTCTATTAAGTTCAAAACAATATTTGAACCTTTTGATTTTTTCCACGTTCAACCACAATATTTATAAACACTTTAAACCATAAATATACACATGAGAAATGGTGTATGTTATGTGGGTGGAAGCAAAAAGAAGAAAAAAATGAGAAGGAAAACAGATTATCTTAAACCTATTGTTGAAAGTATGAGAAATCCTAAGATATTGAATACAGATTTTCATATACACACAGACGTCTCTGCTGACAGTAATCTAAACTTGGCAGAAGCTATTGATATGGTGTTTTTAAGTGGCACACCCAATGTGGTAGGTTTTGCAAACCATGAAACGTTATCATGGATCACAACGAATTATATTGATGGAGTTTCAATAACACCTTCTGTTGAAATCACTGTTAGTTATATGCTTGAGAATGATTATAATGAACACTGGGCTCATGTGTTGGCAGTGGGGTTTGAACCGAGTGATGAAGGAGTAATAAGGGGGTTGATTAAGCTTGCCAATGCAAGGAAAGATATTGTTGATGCGTTAAGGTATGAACTGAGAAAGTATGGGGTCAACATTGGAAAGATTGATGTTGCCGGAAAAACATCTAATATGCTGATAGGGGACATTGCAAGGCATATTGCGAGGACACAGGCGCATAAAGTATTGAGAATGATTAAACATATTCCTTACACATTCAATAGATCTGGAAAGAGGACGTTGGACATAGAAGGTGTTGCAAGTGAGTTATTCTATGTATTAAGACGCAAGGTTAACCATGTTGTTGGTATGGCGAGGTGGCCACTTGAAGATTTAATCCAAAAAGTGCACAATGCAGGCGGTAAGATTATAATCGCTCATCCCGTATTATCACACATTAAACTTGAATATGAAATATTTGCACAGTTTTCAGAGATGGGTGTTGATGCGATTGAAGTTTTACATCCTTCAATGCTTGGCAGACCATGGGACGTCAAGTTTATGGATGAGTTGGCACAAGAAAACAGCATTGGAGTTACAATGGGCAGTGATTTTCATGGTAATTACGATAATAACAAGAATGAATATGTTAATATAATAAGGAGCTTAAAAGATTTACGAGCTGAAGCTATAGGTTGAATATGAGAGTGGTTAAGATGTGCAAATTTAAAATAAGAGATTATCATGTTTCAGTATCTCATGCTAAGAAGCATGAGGTTAAAGCATTTATTGATCGGTTTAATTTGCCAATGATAGGGATGGTTGGCAATACTCTTATACCAAAGATAGACATCAATAATAGAAGTGCAAACATAATTTATGGAGCAAGGACGTGGGTATTATGGAAAGGTAAAGAGTTTGATATTTTGGTTTATCCTTCTGAAGAATTTGCTGATAAACTAATGAAGTTATTACATATTCAGAGGTTGACAGCTTTAAAATATCTGCTTGCAACATTGCCAAAAGAGTTTTCAAACAAGGAGGAATATCACATATTTCGTTCTATATATTATGACAAAAACCCTAATTTTTATATGATTGCAAAGATGGTCAACCCTGAACTTAGCAAGCAACAGTTGCGTTCACTTGCACGCCAGATTAAGCATAGGTACATCAGTATACTAAAATCTTCACTTTTGACCATTGACAAGATTGCTGAGTTGCAGAACATGATTATCATAATCCCAAACAAAGAAATATTTAATGGATCTATGCTATTAGAACTTAGGGATATGGGCATACAACACATAGAAGTGTTCACACCACAGAATAATGATTATTACATCGGAAAACTGTTAGACATCTGTATGAAATATGAGTTTGAACCTGTTGTGGGAACAAAGTTTAGGATAGGTGTGGATAAGAATTATTATAGGTTTATTGAAAAGATTGACCGGCAACTGTATGAAGCTAAAAAGGTATTGCCTACTCAGTTGTTCTAAGTTTAAGAATTTAAGAATATTGCTCCCATGCTTCCTTGTTTGATGACTTTCCAGTTTAATGTTTTTTTTGCGTGTTCAAATGCATTCATGTTTTGTTTTTTTGTTAAGTCGCCGAAGTAATGGTACATCTTTGTTTTGGGATGGGATGCATTGTTCACTAATTCATAAAAATCCTTTGAATACAATTCTGGTGAAAATTTTATAGTTGGAGGGTCATGAATGATAATGTCAAATTTTTTATTATTTTTTAGGTATTCAATAACATCTTTATTGATCGCATTAATATTTTTGTTTTTAAAAAGTTCTTCTGACCACGGGTTAACCTTTGCAATATTATAGACACTTTTATATTTTTCACATGTTGTCACGGATTTGGTTTTTTTTGAAGCTTCTATTGCAGTGTATCCCAATCCCATGCACGTATCAAGGACTGTTTTATTGTTTATGTCCAGTGAATTAATAACATCTTTAACATATTTTAATGGGTCGTTGATAACCCTATGCATTCTGAACCCGTTAATGGTTAGCACAGGAATTTTATCAAACACATTGAGTTGGCAGTATACTCCTTTATGTTTTTTTTCATCAAATTCGTACAGTGCAATTTTGTAATATTTTTTAGTTTCAGTGTCATAATAATACACTGCATTTGCCTGTGTAATCTTCTTTAATATTTTTATGTCGAACATGTTTGGATTGACCTTTAGTTTAGTGTGTGATTTGTTTAAGTCGGGCGAGATTAAAACATAACCTTGTTTTTTATTTTTAATGATGTACTGTGCAATCTTTTTAGTAAGAAAAATTAACATGTTATATTTTTATACCTATACACCTTTAAATTTTTTCTAATATCAAATTTCACTACTTACAAAGTTTTACCACAAGATATTTAAAGGTTGAGTGAGTAATAAACATAACCTTTGATATTAAAGTGATATTATGAATTTAAAAAATGCTAATAATTTACAAACACACCAAACTACTGAACATCAAGGTTCATTTACTGAAAAAGAACTGTTGGATAAGAATAAAATAATTATTGAATCTATTCAAATCACTATGAAAAAGAAAGGAAATCTTTTAGATAGACTTAAAAGTATTTTAAATCAGATGCTTATTAAGCATAATCTTCCTGAGAAAACAGATTGTTTTCAATGTATTTTTGTTCCAGTTTTTATTAATTTAACTAAGGACCAACAAAGAAAAGTTTTTACATTATTTTTTAAAGGGATGTTGAAAAAAGAGGAATTAGAAACTTTAGTATTATTTTTACAGAAGAAACCAAATGTCTTGTCTCAATTCTTAGGAATTGTGACTTTCCTTACAAATGTTGCCAGGGCACAATCTTCTGTACAGGAAAGAAACGAATATATTAACAGTATTAAAATGATATTCAAACTTTTTAATTCTAAAGAAGTTAAATCTTATATACATAACATTAAAGATGATGAAGTGCTCAAAAATTTTGTTTCCAATACTTTACAATTGGCAGTTGATTCTAAAACTTATGAGGAATGTTTAGAAAAAATAAAAAAAATAAATGGTTTATGATTTAATATTATTCACTATTTGATCCAGTGGTTGTGGTTCATTTTGGATGCAGTCATCACACTGGGCAGAACAGCTCCCATCACAACAATGTGTCCACCCAACATAATTGCAACATGATGCACAAGAACTAACTCCCATAACAACACCATTGCCACCTACTCCTTCACCAGGTATGTAGCCTCTTTGTGTCCAATCATCAATTGCTTTCATTACATCCTCACCAGTAACTCCTGACTTTCCACAAACTGCATAATCCACTTTTGGATTGCCATTTGACATGATTGTTTTAAGTGGTGGTCGGCATTGAAGTGCCCTGTCATTCCATCCATATTGAATTCCTTTCCATATATAGATGAAATCATCAACTTGGTTTGGACCGTACAATGGTCCTTTTGAACATATATAGAATCCAGATTGTGGGAACATTGTTTTAACTGGTGCCGATACCGGACACTCTGTGACTGATAATGCAATGTCTTCTAAATAATCTTTAATCATATCATATTCAACTTCAACTGTTTCAGGTTCTCTTAAACTATGACAATCAACTAACACAGTTGTATTTTCAGTACTTTTTACCCAGTATGCCTTTCCAGGCACAGCTTCTGATGATGTTTCATATGACATACTACTTGGGTTATACCAATATCCTATATCACCAGCAACAATCCCGGTTCCTAATATATCTTTAATTTTATGTTCTTCACAACATGGGTTAGTGATCATGTTCCATCCTTTTTCTAAATGTATTGGTATGGGCGAATTGCCTTCAACACAGCAATACCAGTCAGTTTCATTTGTTATACTTCCTACATTAAACATCATATAACCAGTATTAAACTTTGGGTCTGATTCAGGTAAATAATATGAATGTTCAAATTTAAAATGAGGATAACTGTGCACATTACAGTATCCACAAATGTCTTCACAGTATGTGTCGACTGATGTCGCTCCTCCCAACTTCCCAGGGTAACCAATCATGTTCCATCCCCTTTGGATGTTGAGGTCTATTAATGTTCCGGTATATACACCAGAATTAGTTTTTATGGTGCATGTTTTATTTGAAGCGTTTATAGGAACAGGATCTGGTATGTTCACTGGTATTTTGAATATGTTGGAATCTGCTGCTGTTGGCATTGTCCCGCCCGCTGTCACTGTTCCTAAAACCGATATTAGCATGATAAACATAATGAACAATGTTAATCCTTTCATCCGATCACCCCTTAAATTGTAAGTATTATTGATTAAGATATGTTTATATAGGTTTCATTTTTGGGTTATATAATTTCTAAGAGATATGTTATGCTAATCAATATTGGCTGATGAATAAAATAAATCAATAGAGAGTTTTTCCCAGCATAGCATAGCATGTTGATTATAAGATTGTTTGGTTTCTTGATAAACTTGAACTTCCTAAAATAACCTTTGTATGTCCATCTTCCTATTGAAACACCAAATAAGACTATCCCAAACCACGGGAATGTTGGAAAATAATCAAGTGTGTTAAATCCTTGTGGTACAAAACCGAGCCATAACAAATGATTAAACGGAAAAGTCATTTTTGACAGCCATAATCCAATTATGATAATCATTAATCCTATGGCCATGTTTGTTTTTGCGCTCAATTTGAGAAAAGGTATTGATAAGATTATTGAAACACCAATGAAATGTAAGACGCCAAAAATTATGAATTCTTTTTGGAGCAATAGCCATGTGAATATTGTTATGAGTAAACCTAATAAAAATAGTTTGATACCTCTTAATATGAAATGCCTTGTGTTGTTTCTTTTTTCTTTTTCACCTTTTGACCAGCTCAATGTTAATGAGATGCCAACAAGAACGAGGAATAGTGCTGCACTTGTTCTGCCCAAAAGTAAGAACAAACCGTTTTGTGTATCAATACTCCATCCTTCAAACAGGTTTAAGTCAAACAGAAAGTGATATATTATCATTAAAATAATTGCTATCCCCCTTAGAAAATCAATTTCCCAAAAACGAATTGCCCGCATGTATATAACCTTTTATTTACTTGAAACTTAATCTTCAGCAGAATATTTATAAATACTTCCAAGAAGCCAAAATAAGCACCATCTATGTGGTGATTGAACCTAAAGCTATGATAAATACATCACTTACAATTGGGTGGGTATGGGTGACTACATTTTTAAACCTTTTGTAGTCACCGTAACCTGAAGTGCAGATAATACGCATTAACATTCACTTATTTGTGTTTGGTTTGACCTGAATAGGATTAGAACTTAATCAGATGAAGAGATGTTGTTTTTTGAGGTTACACCGGCTTTAGTAGTAGACCAGCTTAACATCTCGGGCGGACCCTTGATGCTTACACTGCTACCCTATCAAAGCTGTCTATTACAGCCGCCTACACTGCCTAGTCTTGAGAGTAGCTTCGAGCTTAGATGCTTTCAGCTCTTATCTACACGGTGCTTAGCTGCCCAGCAATGCTTTGGCACAACTGGTAGACCAGAGGCACCCGTCCCCCGTTCCTTTCGTACTAAAGGGGCGTTTCTCTCAGGCAGTAACGCTTCCAGTAGATACGACCGTACTGTCTCGCGACGTACTTTGGGCCATAGCCACAGAAATTAATTCTGTACGAATCGGGTAAATTTAGAAGGATATGATGAACCTATTTTCTTAAAAAAACTATTCCAATATTTTTTTTGAATATATAAAGAATAGAATATTTTTCCAGATTTTAATTTGCGTGAGGAGATAGTATTTGTGCATTTTATATTAAATTTCTTAAGTATATGTCTCAAATCCTTCAAAGACTGTAGATTTACTTGGCAAAAACCAATATGCTTACCACAAATACCATCAGCATCAAAATAACCTCTGACATAATACCTCTGGATTTCTTTTGGACTTTTTAATATGATATCTGGTGTTCCCCATTCTTCTTTTCTTCCTATAGGAATGTTAAAGACAATCTTCAGGAATTCACAGATTACTCTATTATTAACTGTCATCTTTGGAGTATAGCCCTTCCTAACGATAATCCTAGGTTTATTACTTGGATGAAAAATTTGTAGTATTAACCTTGACAATATCTTGAGCCACTGAATGTTTTTCTGTACATAACATAACTCATATTTTCCATTAAAATTAATGGTTCCATCTCTAAGAGCACCTATAAGGTATGCTAATTTTGGGGTTAACTGAGAAGGAAAAATTGCAGTTGCTGCATTTCCTCCATGACCAAACTTGACTCTATTAGTTTTAAGCAATTTATGTAGGAGTTTATCATCAACAACTTTTTTAATGAAAGAAAGTGTTGGATTTCGCTTCCCATTTAGGTAGTGATAAATTGATTTACTTCCACTTCCATTAATTTTTGCCATCTCCTTAACATTAATTGCTCTCTTGTCAATGATTTTTTTGAGTTTCCTTTTTGGGATTATAATCCTCATGTCTTCAGGAAATTCAAAGGTCTTCAAAGATATCTCTTTCTTTGGTTCATCTCCTATCATTTCCATGTGTATATTCCAAGGGGAAAATTTATAAATTTACCCGACTCGCGTAGACTATGTGAACCCAGCTCACGTAGGATTTTGATGGATGAACAACCCAACCCTTGGAGGCTTGTGCACCTCCAGGATAACCTGAGCCGACAGCGATGTACCAAACCGCGGGGTCGATTTATACAGACTTCCTTTCCAAATCCCTTTTTCTTTAAAAAAGAAAAAGGTCTATGGGTCATCCCAAAAAGAAAATGTTTCCTTTCACTAATGTGTTTCTTTCTTAGTGAAGGTTCTTTCTTTTTAAAAGAAAGAAAGTTCATGTACTCTTGCCCGCGACCAGTCGGTTACCCCCGGGGTAACTTGTCTGACAGACGAGGTCCCCATCAACGGGACTCTCGGGTTCGCTAGACCCTGCTTTCGCACCTGCGCTTCTTGCTTTTCGAAGCACAGTCAGTCCAACATTTATTCTTGTCCCTCTACAGAGGATTTCTGACCCTCCTGAGTTGAACATTGGGCGCCTTTGTTTCCTTATCGAAGGCGTACCGCCCCAGTCAAACTACCCACTTGCAGCTGTCCCCTTACGGGTTAGACGTGTCAGAATTATTGAGTGGTGTTACATTGTCGCCTCCACCACCCCCGAAAGGATGGTCTCAAACGGCTCCCACTTACGCTCTGCAACAATCCCAACACATCAACAACAAGCTGTAGTGAAGCTCCACGGGGTCTTCTTTTCCCACTGGAAGTACTCAGCGTATTCACTGAGAGGTGAGTTCACCGGGTCTCTCCCTGAGACAGCAGGGCCCTCGTTACGCCATTGATGCAAGCCGCCAATTAAGCGGCGAGGTATTACGCTACCTTAAGAGCCTCAAGGTTAGGCCCGCACTTTACCGGCGCTTAGGCCCGTTGAAACAGGCTTTCACGTACCGGCAGTGAGCAGGCGTCGGCCATCATACTAGGCCTTACGGCTTGGCGATGACCTTTGTTTTATACCGCTCCTTTTCCGTGAACGCTTTTGCGCCAAAGGCGGAAAAGGGTTCTTTGGTAAACAGTCGGAGCCCTCTGATGTCTGCGACCTGCGGTCGCCTTGCAACGACTGCAGGCATGCCTTATTCCAAAGGTACAGCACTAGTTTGCCGAGTTCCTTAGGGAGAGTTATCCCGTCACGCCTGGGCTTCTTCTGCCAGGGGCACCTGTGCTGGTTCTTGGTACGGTCATCTAAGATCGGGCAGATTCTCTTTTTACGAGCACTTGGCCTCAGCAGAACCTTGCGGCCATTGAGAGTTTGGACCTCTTCTCCTCATTACAAGTCTCCGAGGACCTATCCTCTTTAGCATGAGTCTCCCCATGTCTGCCTAGCCGAATGCGTCAAGAATCTGTCTTGTGTTGCCACGTCTACTTAGATGGGACCGGAATATTAACCGGCTTCCCTTTTGCCACAACGGGGTTACCGTCTGGCTTAGGACCGCCTTAGGCTGGCACCAGAGAGATACTGAGATAACTGCTTATTTTTAATTGGATGAGAAAAACCTATTTTTTTTCTAAATGATAATAAATTATCTTTATTCCTCCCCTTCGTTATGATGCATGCATAAAAATGTTTCTTTTTCCAATATTCTTTTCGACATTTTATGTTCAAAGACAGTAAGAGTTTTTCTATAAGTAAAACTAATTTCTCTTTTCGTTGGGTGAGAACAATTATCCCTTTTGTTTTATTTATCCAAGCATCTGCATCGAAAACTCCTTGAATGAATTTTGCTTGAGTTCTTCTACGAAACTTTAAAGCATTGCCTATAAAAAACACTTCAATATTTTTTACTAGACTTTTAATTAGGGAGCTATTTATTCTCAGTGTAAATAATGGATAGTTCATAACTTCCTTTCGTTTGCTTATCCTGATTTGTTGACGTGAGAGTCCTAAATATTTTTGAATATCCTTAGTTATTTCTCGCTCATTCATTCTTGGAGTTACTCTGATTTCCAATCTAAATTTTTCTATAGGGATTTGAAATTTTTTCTTTAAGATTTGAAACGCTTTTCTGATTAGGGTTGTGTTTGTATTACAAACACCAATCCCCCAAGGTGTTTCTGAATTTTCTGTGATGTGGAAGCCTAAAAACCATGCTAATTCCTCATCAACAAGAATTTTCTCTGGAAGTTGGATAAGTTGATAAGATGCTTCAAGTCCAAATGCTTCTGTATTTTTGAATATGTCTTCTTTATCAACACCCAAGCTAATTAGGTCATCAATAGTTAAATTAGAAATACCTTTTTTGTATCTCCAGATCTTATAGCGAGAAAAGTTTTTCTTTTGTTTTTGAAGTAATCCAACTAGATTTTGTTTAAGTCTGCCCGTCACCTTAATTCTTGTTTTACTTGGTAAAAAATCTATTGTTTGTAGTTGCATCAGTCTAATACTTTAGCAGTTATATTTAAAAGGTTTTCTCTCTGATGCCATTAACCCTTGGCTGATGAACGTTGCCAAGGAACCCGTGCCCTTCCGGCGCCCAGGATTTTCACCTGGATTTGATGTTACTAACACCAGGATATTCATACCGATCCAGTCCACACGACCTTACGGCCATGCTTCTGCCCGAATCGGTCGCCCCTCTACCGAATCACTCTCTCTTCAGAGAGTGCCCTAAGGTTTCGGTGCTTGGCTTTAGCCCCGTACATTTTCAAGAACAGCACCCTCGACTGGTCCGCTATTACGCGTTGTTTCTTCCGAACCTTTCTTTCATTTTGCAATTCAGATGTTCACATGCACAATTTGTTCTTTTTCTTTCGTGAACGTTTCTTTTTCTTACAAGAAAAAGAAAGGTTCGTTTAAAGGATGGCTGCTTCTGAGCCTACCTTCCAGTTGTCTTAGGAGGATGCTCCCTTTAGATTAACACTTAGCCAAGTCTTAAGGACCTTAACCTTAGTCCTGGTCATTCCCATAATGGCCTGCTAGCTTACCCAGCAGAACCCCGCTACCATCGTCTACGGAGATTAGGTATTCGGAGATCGACAGAAAGGTAAGGGATTTCTCCCCCAGCACTTTCAATCGGTGCTCTACCCCCTAATCAGCCTCGGATGGCACTATCCTGAGAGATATTTCAAGGGGAACCTGCTATTCCCGAGCTCGAATGGTCTTTCGCCCCTAGACACGAGTCACCCGAGGGAATAAAACCACCACCGGTTGACGGCTTCCACCAGCTGTAGGGCTGGCTTCACCGTGCTCGAGCCTAGTTCGCCCGGATTCAGGTTTAAAGATAGTGACTTGGCCCCACTTTCGTAGGGCGCTCCTCACTGCACGAGGCAGCTGCGAGCGTTTCGCTTTCGCTCCGGTTTTCGCCTTGCCACTACCATTAACTCCCTGGCCCTTGCTTCGAGAAGGACAGTGTGACACCGGTATCCCACTTCGACATGCCAGTTTCCCAACATATCTTCAGCAGGAGTCAAACCCTTTCATGCCACACCAAATCGTCCCCATTCAGTTTCAGGTTCTTTTCGCACCCCTCACCGGGGTCCTTTTCAGCGTTCCCTCACGGTACTAGTCTGCTATCGGTCTAGGAGTATATTTAGGCTTAGGAGTTGATACTCCCATGTTCAGACGCCAGACCTAAGGCGCCCTACTCTTTCGCCCCCTTCCTAACCACTTAACCTACGAGGCTATAACTCTCTTTGGCACAGCTTTTCAGCTGTTTCGGCTCATAGTTAGGAGATTATGGGCCCCACATCCCAACCTATGTTACCATAGGAGGTTCAGGACGGCCTAACCGGCTTTCAGTCGCCCTTACTAACCGGATCGCTTTTGCTTTCTTTTCCTCCCCCTACTAGAATGTTTTACTTCAGGGGGTAACTGTGGGATCCTAGGATCTAAGGATGCGTGCTCCTCCCCTAGGCTTATCGCAGCTTGCCACGCCACGAACTGTCCTAGCCAAGCCATCCACTGAATGGGTTCTTGTAACCATCAAATCCAACAACATCTCTTCATCCTCATAAGTGGCTCCCCCTAAACGGAGGACACCTGTCGTAAAATTCGTAAAAATTTTGCGGCAAACAGAATTATAATATAGAAATATTTATAAATCTATCGAGATAAATTATGTATTTGTTCTAAAAAAGTAAACAATTGTTCTAAAAAAATGAACATATCTTTCAGGTGATAGGATGAGATTGTTTGTTGCAGTTAAAATCCCTGATGATATTAAAGGAAACATAAAGGAAATCTATAATTATCTTCCTGATGACAAGATTAAGAAGGTAGCATTGAATAATCTTCATTACACATTACAATTTTTAGGTGAAGTGCATGGTAATGAGATTCATAAAATAACCAATGCACTTTCAGATGTTAAGTTTAATAAGTTCACAGTAGCAGTTCATGGAATAGGTTTTTTTCCTAATCAAAATTATGTTAAGGTTGTGTGGTTGGGTGCAGATGACAATGGTGGATTAAAAGAGCTTGCTTCAAAGGTTCGGGGTGCTCTTGAGCCATTAGGGTTTACACCTGATCATTCTTTTTCACCACATCTTACTATTGCAAGAGTAAAAAGAAAAATTGAAACTAAGGAATTAATTAAGAAATTTGGAAGTAGAGCGTTCGGTTCTTTTAAAGTATCACAATTTTATCTTATTAAAAGTACTTTAACCCCTAGAGGTCCAATGTATGAAGTTATAGGTGAATATCATGCTAAAGATTGATAAGCTTATTACTTCTGGCTTGCGTTTAAATTTGCTTAGGTATTTTCTGGCTGAAAACCCAAAGGCCAAGGTTAGCATTAGACAATTATCACGAGAACTTAACTATTCTCCATCGCATGTTAAGAGAGAGCTTGAAGTGCTTGAAAGTGCAGGGATTCTTAGGAGTGAACAGATTGGTAATCAAAAGGTGTATTATAAAACATATTCAGGTCCTTTAGAGAACGTGTTTAAAAGTGAACCCCATATTTTGCTTGATAAGATTAAGGATGTTACAGGGATTGATGTAGCATATGTTTATCATATGTTCAGCGATGAGTTTAAAATGGTTATAATCGGAAGGCCTGACATTTATTTTCTCAATCGAATTGTTAGGAACATTGAGAACGAAGGGGACTTCAGTGTCCAGTTTGATGTTTATAATAAAGAAGAAGTTTATAAAAGGATTTTGCCAAAACCATTATTCTTCATTGTTGGCGATGAGAAATACTTAGAACAGATCAAGTCAAGGAGCATAAAACGGGAAGAGATTAAAAGAAGGCTAAAAGATTACAGAAAAAGGAGATGGGAAAGGTGACTGGATTACCAAATTTTAAAAACACTTCTGTTTGTAAATTCATTAACGGGGCCGTAGTGTAACTTGGTCATCATGCCAGCTTTGGGGCACTTTCTTTACTCGCAAACTCGTAAAGAGCCTGCACTAAGAAAGAGCAAAAAAGCTGGTGATTTGGGTTCAAATCCCAGCGGCCCCATTGGGTATGGGGCATATTCATGAAAAAGCATGAACGTGTGATGGTTTGCCCGGTTTGCGGAAGTACACACTTGAGAATTCCTCAGATGACATCTGACATTTTAACGTCTTCAGTTGGTGGGACAAATTATATGGTTTGTGAAGAATGCGGCAGTGAGGTTATACCTATCTATGTTGACAAGGATAAATTGGATGAGTTTAGGATTTGGATAAAAAGCAAAAATTTGAGTGTGAATGAAAGCAAAAGGAAAACCTATGCGTTTTCCAACCAATCTTCACGGGCATTATTATTAGTTGAAATAATTGCAGGGATTATTTTAATGTTCTTTTTATTATTGTATAAAAATTATTTGTTAGCAGCATGGTTAATTATTATAATTATTCTTGTATTATTTTTTGATAAATATTCACATCAACTGTCAAAAGAAAGAAAATGGTTGTGATTAAACCGTTATAACCCAACCTTTATTTTTCTTATTAAATTTAAATTTCACATCTAAAAATTGCTCAATAACATAAGCATTAGTTTTAGTATGTTGCGATATTACTTTTGTATACATGTTTCCTCCTTTTGCAAGTGCCATATAAATCAAAAGCTGGTCTGCAAGGTTAACATCGACGCCATAACCTGTTTGTTCTTTCAACCTCCTACATACTTTTTCTGCAACTTTTTCAGCTGGCACACCCTTCTCACCTAATGCTGATGCGCCCACAAACCCTTTCCATAACGTAACACTGTTTCCGGGGTCGTTTGCATCAATCTTTTTAATCCTTACATCCTCTACATCTTTAAATTCTTGAATGATAACGTTTCTTTCTCTGCAGGCTATATGTTCTGGGAGATTTGATATTATGATGCGCCCATTAACTTTTTCTTTGTTTTCGGAGTTTTCATTTCCAATAAAATCATAAGATTTGATGGTTGACGGTTCAATTTCAACATTTATCTTTCCACCACCATGCGGATAAAACCCATATCTTTCAATATTGGTCTTTATGTTGCCACCCATCTTTTTAATTGCAGGTATGAACACGTTTTCAAAATAATCATAAGTCGGAGACCATTTGACATGCGTTCCTCCTTTGAATACAAGTTTGTTGTTTGTGTTTATAAGTGCAGGGATTAATGCCTGTGCTAATAATGTAACCGAGCCGGCTGTTGTTATGTCAAACTCAAAGTTACCCCTTTTAACTTTTCCTGGATTAAAGATTAGTTGCATGCTGCCGATGTTTGCGCCTTCCACTTCTGCACCAGAAATCGTCTTGAATGCGTTCACAACTGTCAAATGCTGATTTCGTAGTCCGGGAATTGGCCGGTTTGCTCTGATGTTGTATACTTTAACAGGTTTTTTAGTTATTGTACTGAGTGCCAGTGATGTCCTAAGGATCTGTCCTCCGCCTTCACCGAACGATC
>JAGGVH010000019.1 GCA_021158105.1 Microcaldota archaeon | reverse complement strand
TGCGACGGTGATGAAGATGCCATCATGTTATTGATGGATGCACTGCTAAATTTCTCACTTAAATTTAAACCTGAATTGCGCGGCGGAAGCATGGACATGCCAATCGTATTGACAACCATAATCAACCCAAAAGAAGTTGATGATGAAGTTCTTAATATGGAGATATCATCAGAATATCCATTATCATTCTTTGAAGCTGCTGAAAGATTTGAAAAGAATCTTGAAGGGATTAAACTGGTTAATGATGTATTGGGAACGGCTGAACAGTATGAAGGTTTTAAGTTCACTCATCACATTAATAAAATGGACGACGGTCCTATCAAATCAAAATATGTTGAATTTAAATTGATACATGACAAAGTGTTTGCACAACTTGCGGTGCAGGACAAAATAAAAGCTGTTGACAATAAAGATGCTGCAGAAAGAGTTATACTTTCACATTTCATTCCAGACCTTTATGGCAACCTTAGAAAGTTCTCACAACAGACATTCAGGTGTGTTCAATGTAATACAATATACCGAAGACCGCCTCTGAAAGGCAAATGCCTAAAATGCGGCGGTAAACTGGTACTGACAATCCATGAAGGCAGTGTAAGGAAATATTATACCATTTCAAAAGAAATTGCTGAAAAGTATGACCTGCCAAAGTATCTTAAACAAAGATTAATGCTTTTAGAAAAGGATATGGACAGTTTGTTTGTTGACGAACAAAAAGAGCAATTAAACCTAACTGAGTTTTTATAATAATGCATGATGATTAAAATGGAAACAATAGATGATTATGATTACTGGTTACCTAAGGAGTTGATAGCGCAACGTCCAGAACCGTTCAAAGAACATAGACTTCTAGTGTACAATAAAACCAAAAAAGAGATTAAACACCAGATGTTTGAAGATATCATAGATTATCTTAATCCCGGTGACGTGGTTGTAGTAAATAAAACCAAAGTATTTCCTGCAAAACTTATTGGAAAAAAAGAAACAGGTGGCAAGATTGAAATTTTATTAACTTCAAAGATTAATGGAAAAGAATGGCAATGTATAATCAAAGGCAAGACAACAGTAAACACCAAAGTAATACTACCTGAAAATCAATGTGTCATCACTGAAAAGAAGCCCGAGGAATACAAATTTGTTGTCATGTTCAATAAACCAATAACACCAAAATATTTAGAAGAGTATGGGAAAACGCCACTGCCACCATACATAAAAACAGATGCACCATTAGATAAATATCAAACAATATTCGCACGAGAAACAGGAAGCATTGCGTCGCCAACAGCAGGTCTTCACTTCTCAGATGAATTGGTTAAAAGGATTAAAGATAAAGGTGTGGATTTTGCAGAGGTCTGTTTACATGTTGGTTTGGGGACGTTTGTACCTGTGAAAGAACAAGACTTCAAAAAACATCAAATGCATTATGAAACATATTGTGTTGATAAACATAATGCAGACATTATCAATAAAAGGAAAGGCAACCTGTTCATAGTTGGAACAACCACCATGAGAACATTAGAAACTGTAACAAATGAAGAAGGGATAGTTATACCAGGTAAAGGAAAAACCAATCTCTTTATTTATCCGGGATATAAGTTTAAAACTAAATTTAAAGGGTTTATAACCAACTTTCATCTTCCAAAAACAACATTATTATTGCTCGTGGCAGCAGTCATTGGAAGGAAAGAACTTTTTAAGGTGTATTCTGAAGCTATCAAAAAAAGGTATAGATTCTACTCATTTGGAGATGCTATGATGATTCTTAGGTAAACTTTTAAATATTTCTGAAAATAAATAACAACATCAAATGATGCGGCTGTAGTATAGTCTGGTTAGTATACGGCGTTGCCAACGCTGCGACCCGGGTTCAAATCCCGGCGGCCGCATTGCACTCTTTTTTAACAGAGGAATGGAAAGCTTTATATAATTAATTTTTGAGAGTATACATGGTGGTTTAATGGTTACAAGAAAAACTAACAAGAAAAAGAAAACTACTAAGAAAAATACAAAAAAAGTAAGCCGGGCTAAGAAAGTTAAGAAAAAGGTTAAGAAGTCCAACGTAAAACCTAAACCAGCTAAAATGAAAAGAAATCTTCAAACCATTAAATATGCAAAAATTGAAA
Source organism: Microcaldota archaeon (assembly GCA_021158105.1). GTDB lineage: Archaea > Micrarchaeota > Micrarchaeia > Anstonellales > JAGGVH01 > JAGGVH01. The sequence goes on along the minus strand of JAGGVH010000019.1, from coordinate 6,362 downwards.
AACCTTTGGAGCTACCACAACCTATCCAAAAGAAGACAATAAATCATCTTAGTCTTTTCTTGAGCTTAATCTTATCAGTGTTGATTTCACTCTTGATTTATGTTATCCTTCTTGAGAAGTTTGATTTGGATTACATGACAAGAGTAGGATTAAGTTTAATTTCTTTCATAATAATTACAATAGGGGCGTATTTCTTATTAAAAGAATAACTCCGAACCACTCCGAACCGCAGGGGCCTTTAAAAAAAGCCTCGAGAGGGATTTGAACCCCCGACCTACTGCTTACAAGGCAGTCGCTCTACCAACTGAGCTACCGAGGCATCAGGACTGTGTTGTTCATTTTGACTTAGATAGATTTAATTTTTATTTTATTCAATGAAAAGGTTTTTAAATTAAACTTTAGTTGGTTTTAGTGTTACTAAAAAGTGTTGCTGGGTAGGAGTAAAAGTTTAAAGTAGAGGTGTTATAATGGATTGGAAAGAAATGAAAGATGTATACTGGTTTAGAGAATTATCTAAGAATAGTTTAAGCATTGCAGGTGGTAAAGGTGCAAACCTCGGTGAAATGTACAACTCCAACTTTCCCATCCCAGACGGATTTGTCGTATCATCTGGAGCATATTATAAATTCATTTATCATAACGGGATAGACAAAATCATAAAAGAATACACTGAAAATTTAGACGTTGAAGATACTGATGAGCTTAACAAGGCTTCGTTGGCAATAAAGAATGCCATACTCCGTGGTGAAATACCTAATGAGATTCGCGAGGCAATCATTGAGTCATACAACAAGCTAGGTACAGACGTATACGTTGCAGTGAGGTCGAGTGCAACAGCAGAAGATCTGCCAACCGCAAGTTTTGCAGGACAACAGGCAACTTTTCTAAACATCTCAGGTGCTCTCGACGTTGTCCAAGCAGTAAAAGAATGCTGGGCGTCATTGTTTGAGGCAAGGGCAATATACTACAGAACACAAAACAAGTTTGACCATCTTAAGGTTGGCTTGGCAGCAGTTGTTCAGTTGATGGTAGAGTCAGAAGTCTCAGGCATTATGTTTACAGTCGAGCCTGTCACAGAAGATTATAACACTATTTCAATCGAAGCAGGTTATGGGTTGGGGGAAGCAATCGTTTCAGGGTCAATAACTCCTGACAGATACCTTGTTGATAAGAACACACTTGAGATTAAGGATAAAGAGATTGTCACGCAAACATGGAAGATTGCGATTGTCCGTGGGAAAAACGAAGAGGTTCAGATTCCTGAGGAATTGCAAGGTAAACAAAAATTGCCTGATGACAAAATCATAGAACTCGCCAAGATCGGCCAACGAATTGAAGACCATTACGGCAAACCTCAAGATATAGAATGGTCATACCTGAACGGTGACCTCTACATAGTACAATCCCGTCCCATTACTACATTAAAATCAACCATAAAAAACGAACTCAAAGCATCAGGTGTAGAACCTGAACGGATTGAAAAAACTAATGTTTCAAATGCTAAGATACTAGTTAAAGGTCTTCCAGCATCGCCGGGGATTGCAAAAGGAGTTGTTAGGTATATTCCTTCAAAAGACGATATTGGCAAAGTAGAGAAAGGTGATATATTAGTAACGAAAATGACAACGCCCGATTTTGTTCCGGCAATGAAAAAGGCCGTTGGGATAATAACCGATGCGGGGGGTGCAACGTGTCACGCAGCAATCGTATCACGAGAATTAGGCATTCCATGCGTGGTAGGAACACAGAACGCCACTAGTGTTTTGAAAGATGGCATGTTCGTAACGATTGATGCAACCCATGGTGTAGTTTACGAAGGCAACGTAGAACTTCGAGAGCATAAGATTATCGAAAAGAATGAAAAAGTTCATGCTGTCCATGTTGCTGCACCAGTAACTGGTACTAAGATTTATGTTAATGTTGCTGAGGTTGACGTTGCAGAAAAGGTTGCACAACTTCCTGTCGATGGTGTAGGCCTGTTCAGAGCAGAGTTTATGATAGCTGCGCTTGGCAAACATCCTAAGAAGTTCATTGAAGAAGGGAAAAAGGATGAATTCATCAACACTCTTGCAGAAGGTATGAGGCGGATTGCAGCAGCATTCTACCCACGGCCTGTTGTATACCGCGCCACAGATTTTAAGACAAACGAATACAAAAGCTTAGACGGCGGGGACAAGTATGAAGATGACGAGGATAATCCTATGATGGGTTACCGCGGTGCAGTCAGGTATATTATGGATCCTGACGTGTTTGAAATGGAGCTTGATGCTATAAAAAAGGTTAGGGAGGAATTCAGTTTAAAGAATTTATGGTTAATGATACCATTTGTAAGACGGACCGGTGAACTCAAAGCAGTTAAAGACATACTTCATAAGAAGAACTTATACAGGACAAAAGATTTTAAGTTGTGGATAATGGTTGAAGTGCCATCAACAGTATTCCTCATTGATAAATTTATTGATGTTGGGATTGACGGTGTTTCAATAGGAAGTAATGACTTGACACAATTGATTTTAGGTGTTGACAGGGATAACGCAAAGATTTCCCATGAGTTTGACGAGAGAAACGAAGCAGTATTAAGTGCAATACAACATGTGATTGAGAGGTGTAATGCTCACGGGGTTACTGTATCATTGTGCGGGCAAGCACCAAGTGTATATCCAGAGTTCGCAGAAAAACTTGTGGAGTTTGGGATTACTAGCATGTCAGTCAACCCAGACGTCATTGAAAAGGTTAGAAAGACTGTTGCAAGTGTTGAACGTAAACTTTTATTGAAAGCTGCAAGAAAACAATTAAGAGATTAAAGGTATCCTTTATACCTTTTTATCATTGGCGTTTTAATTCTTTCTATTTTTGTTTTTTCAGCAAGACGAATCGTAGCTTCATCACCAAGCCTTATCCCGTACAATATCTTTTTAAATATTGTATCACCGATCAATTTAAACTCGTGAACTTGTTTGATCTTATTACGTGTCGCGCGTTTCCATGCATTAATATATTTATTATTTTTGTCATCTGATAATATGATATAAGAATAATGTTTAACATCGGTTGCTTCAATTTCATTATGGCACAATTCTGTAAACTTGTTTGAGAACGCATGACGTTTAAGATTTTCATTGACTTGAGTTTTTAATCGGTATGCCGCAGGATAAACGTCCTCAGAAGATGAATATATAATGGGTGTTTTTTCCAATGCAACCATCATCTTTTCAATCTCTGTCTTGTTAGGTTTTTCAATCTTAGGAAATTCTGGCAATGGGACAAACTCTGACAATATGTTATACGCTGCTTTGACCATTATACTGAACGCGTCACGTGGTACATATCCTTTTGGGATCGGTTCAACCCTGTTACGTGTATCGATTGCATAATCCATCAGATAACCTCCTGATGTAATAATGGTATAGGGCAACCTTTTAATTTTTTTAAACGCCTGAATAGTCTCCATAGTATTTCCAGAATAACTTATTATTATGAAATGTGAACCTTTAAACAACCGTTTTGGAATGTTGGAAGAATGTAATGATTCAATGTCAACATCTTTCAATCCCTGCTTTAATACGTCACCGACTATACCGCTTCCTCCCATGCCGATAAACACAAACCGCATATTTCCACCTTTACAAATATCTCTTCATTTTCATCCACAACGCAATGATTATCGCCAAGACTAAGGCTATAACTGTAACAATAACAAACCCGTGTTGATTGTGATACAGGGGAATATACTCAAAATTCATACCATAAAAACTTGCTATCATTGTAGGGATGGAGATTACTAATGTAACAGCAGTCAAGAATTTCATTACATCATTAAGGTTGTTTGACACCATTGATGAATATGTTTCTCTCAACGTAGTAATAAGTTTTCTGTAAACTGTAATCATTTCAATGGCCTGCTTGTTTTCAATTAAAATGTCCTCTAATAATTCCTGATCTTCATGATACAACGGCAAAATCTTACCGCTTACGATGCGTTTCATCACGTTATCATTTGCAACCGATGCAGTATTAAAATATAACAATCCTTTCTCTAACATTGAAAGTTTCATAAGATTAATGTTACTGAACTTCTTTGACAATCGGTTCTCAATCTGGCTAATCTCAGTTTCAATCCTTTTCAGATATCTCATATAATAATAGCTTGAACGTAAGAGGAGTTGCAACAGAAACCTGACACGTTTTGTGGTATAAAACTGTTTGATCCTTTCCTTTACAAAATCCCTAACAAGTTCATTGTCATACCTGCAGATTGTAACTATTACATCTTTCTTTAATATCACTCCGAACGGATACGTTTTAAATTCCATATCAGATCTTGATATGTGGGGAATCTTGAACAGTATAAAAATTAAATCGTCTTCTTTTTCAATACGAGGTGATTCGTTAATGTCCAAAGAATCGATCAAGTATTCCTTCTCAATATTAAGTTTATCTGTGATATCATCAATCTCATCCTGAGTAGGGGAAATCATGTTTATCCAACACCCCTTAGTAATCTTTTTCATTTCGGTTAATCTACTTGAATTTATTGTTTTCTTATAAATAGTAATCATAAGTATTAAAACAAACTATAGACTTATAAAAGTTTAGTTCTTTATTTTTATCATGGTTGAAAAGATGATATTGCTAACTGTAATGGTGTCAATAGTCATTGTTATAGTATACGTTCTGACACAGCACAACATCAAGTAAAGGTGATAATGTGGAGAAGTTTGAGCATATTAATAAAGTTTTATCTATGGACAACGGTGAAATTAGCATTCGTGGTTGGGTGTACAGAAAACGCGGTTCAGATAACGTATTATTCATTATTGTCAGAGATGTGACTGGCATAATTCAATGTGTTGTATCAAAAAATGATGTCAGTAATGATGTTTGGGAAAATGCTAATAAACTTTATATTGAAAGTTCTTTAGAAGTTAAAGGTAAGATTCATAAGGATTCTCGCGCGCCGGGCGGGACAGAACTAGTCGTAACAGGATTGACTCCAATCTCAATAGGCGAGCCGTTCAGGATTTCAAAAGATTTTTCTACAGAATTTTTACTGGATAATAGACATCTATGGGTACGTTCACAAAAACTTACTAATATATTAAAAGTTAGACATTATACATCAAATTATATTCGTGAATTTTTTAATTCAAAAGGATTTTATGAGGTTGTCCCGCCTACGATTGTTAAGAATGAATGCGAAGGTGGGTCGCAAATGTTTGAAGTTAACTATTTTGGTGACAAGGCATACCTTAGTGAGAGCGGACAGTTGTATGGTGAAGCATTGATATATTCTCTTGAAAAGGTTTATATGTGGGCACCGTCATTCCGTGCTGAGAAATCAAGGACTGTCAGACATCTTGCAGAATATTGGCACGTTGAGCCTGAGATGGCATGGTGCGGCCATGACGATAACATTAAACTGCAAGAGGAGATGATTGAATACGTTGTACAAAAGCTTGTTGATGAACATAGTGATATTCTTGAAAAACTTAACAGGGACCCGGGAATTTTAAGGAATGTGAAAGCGCCATTTGACAGGATAACTTATGACCAAATGGTTGACAGGTTGCAAAGCATGGACATTAAATTTGAATGGGGTGATGACCCCGGTGCTGACGAGGAAAAGGCGTTGACTCAGGAACTTAAGAAACCATTGATTATTGAAAAATATCCAAGAGGGACAAAGGCGTTCTACATGCGCCCAGACCCTGACAACCCAAAGTATGTTCTGAATGATGACATATTAGCGCCAGAAGGCCACGGTGAGATAATAGGCGGTTCTGAAAGGATATGGAAACTTGAAGAATTGTTGGATGCTATGAAACAATTTAACCTTGACCCGAACGATCCTTCTTATAGTTGGTATGTTGACTTGCGCAGGTTTGGTTCAGTACCACACAGCGGGTTTGGATTAGGACTTGAAAGGTTTATAAAATGGCTCTTGAACCTTGACCATATTAGAGATGCAATACCATTCCCACGGGTCATTAATAGAGTTTATCCATGATTATCAATATTAGTGAAACCCAAAAACCAAAGGTTTAAATAATTAAACTTTTTAGATCAATTATGAGAAAATTAATTCCAATTGCAGTTGTGATTGTTATTATTCTATCATCTGTGTTTCTCCTATGGTTGTATAATTTTAATCAAGCAACATCATATGATTTCAATCAAACAACCTCAGATAATTTTAACCAAACAACTTCAAAAAGTTCGGTTATATCCAAAAATGAAGACATAGCAAAGGCAGATAGATTTGGATTTGTGTGGACAAACACCAACCCAAACAATGACCTTAATTTTAAATGGATAAGACCATTAACTGCACCATTTCGCCGGGATTATATTGAACAAACAGA
>JAGGVH010000018.1 GCA_021158105.1 Microcaldota archaeon | reverse complement strand
TACAATTTTCTGGTTAAAGATGATATGCACACTAAACTTTTTCCACACATGACAGAAAACGAAATGAAGACTAAACTTACTGAGGCATACGTTAGAGCATTGAGAACAGTTAACGATGTTCCTGAGATTAAATCTCTACAAGCAACTGATAAGAATAATATTACAACTGCACTTGCACTCCAATGGTACTTCTACGGGTATAACAAAGGAAAAGAAAAAGTCGATGAAACAATCAGAGTTTTTGAAAAGGACAAGAGCATTGCCGGTGCTATTAAATCTTCGCCTTATGTCTACAAATGGTATAATGAAATAATAACAAACAAGATCAATGAAGACATAACACAGAAATTAGACACTGTCCCAACAATCTCAAACAATACTGTAAACGCACCAGCAGACACTACAGAACCAGAAGTGGTGCGTGGCACGCCGTGGAAAGAAATCGAACCTGTAAACCGACCAAGCAACAAAGACTTAACACTGAGCGGGATACACGGACCAAACGAAAATGCAAAACCATTGCCCCAGTTCCCAGTAGGTTATGAGAGTTCAGCTAAACCAAAAGAGGATGAAACAAATAAGACAAACGCTCCACCATTATACCCTTCAAAAGATGCACCTTATGGAATACCAAGAGAAAAAAATAAACCTATCCATCTTGATGGTGTTTTAGATGTAGATGAGATAGGCCCGTTGCCAAACTTTCCAAAGGAATATTATGAAAATGAAACAATAAACCCAACTCAAACAACTCAGACTAATGAAAAACTTAGGATAAACCCAACAGAGAAGACAACTGAAGAAAAAATGACTGATTTTAAAACAGCACTAGAAACTGCTAAAGAAATGATTGAAAACAATATAGTTCCTTTCAAATGGGAGGGGGACACATTAATAATAATAGGAAAAGATAAAGAATACATGTTCAGTTTAGATGACGCAAAAAGGTTTAGAAACATGGACATTATCAGGAAAGGAGAGGTGTTTAAAGTTTTGGACAGTTTTCATGATTACTTAAGATACTGGACAACAATGCCACCAGCTGATACTGTTAAATGCGAGCATGCTTTAAAACCATTTGAAGAAATTTTAGGGTATTCGCCTGCAATCATAAACATTAAAACATCGCAACCACAAACAGTGGTGCAACCTCCAACCCGAACGCGAGCATTACCAAAAGAGAAAAAAGAAGACAGACCAATTGCTGCCCCACCTGCCACTGTCAACATTGACAAACTGCTAATGGACATTGAACAGTCCGACAGGTTTGATTTTGAATATAAGGAAAACAATGATTGGCTGACGATAACTGTATACCGCGGGGAGAGTAGGACTGAATATCACTTAACACCTGAGAACATGAAAAACACAGATTATAACCGATTCTTTGACGAGTTTACAAAAATGATAAAAACATACCATGAAAACGGAATCATATCAAAAGAATACTATGACGGAATGTTGTCAGACCTAAACGATTTTAAAAAGAATATTATACTAATAAGGGCGATATAAGATTTATCATTGCAGTCGCATTCATTGCGGCATAATAAAATAATTTATGATTATGTTAAACACATTAATGATGATAATAAAAAATATTACTCCTATGATGAACATCTTAGGGTCTATAGGTATCCCGCCAATCTCCATGTTGCCTGCTCCCATTACTCCTGCCATTGAATTGGGCATCTTATAACCAACTTTTTTGATTGTCATAATATTATTTCAAGATAAAGATTTTTAAAGCTTACATTTCTAACAAAAAACATGGTAGCCAAAAGAAAGACTAACAAATCTAAAAAAAAGACCATAAAAAAGAAAAAGAAAATGGTTAGACCAGCAAAACGTGCAAACAAGAAAGTTTACAATAGAACCAAAGCCACACCAAGGATTAAAATTAACGACAACCTAACAATATCTTTATTGATCACAGTCATCGGCGTGGGGTTGTTAATCCTTGCAAACCCCAACGGCATATCACTAAATAACATCAATCTGGAATCAACATTATCAATCATATTGATATGCATAGGGTTTATCATGGCAATGACCAATGTCAAGTAAACATATCATTAACAGGTGATCTGTGATGGACAAGGTTTATGTTTGTTCAAATGAGAATAAGAACAAGTTAAAGAAGATATTAGAATCTGAACCGACCGCTCCAATGTCTTTTGCTAGGCAGGGGTATGACCTTAAAGATGGCAGATATTATGGAGTGGACGGCTGGATATTATACATTTCAGGTGATGACAAATTTATGGCCTGGGCCGAAGACCAAATCGGCGACATTGCAAAACAACTTCCAAATGACGAAGCCGAAAAAATAATCAACGCTATCAAGAAAGAAAAGGACAGCGCCAGTGAAGGGTTCGGTAAACTCTTCGGGTGATTTTTCTTGATAAGCGATTTTTTTATTGTTTTTGGTTCTATAATATTCTTAGGTTTTATAGCAGACATATTATTTGAAAGGATTAAAATATCAAACGTTGTCATTCTCATGATTTTAGGGTTTATCATAGGACCTCTGCTGGGAATTGCTGACGTGTCAGAAGGCAGTGTCATAAAAGATATCTACCCGATTGTTGGGGCGCTCGCGTTCATCGTTATCCTGTTCGATGCAGGAACAAAAACAAACATTAACAGAATGTTAAAGACTGCTCCAAAGGCAACAGTATTCACAATACTGGTCTTTCTGCTTACAGTAATAATTCTATCACTTATTCTTTATTACATATTTTCATGGGAGATATTGTATGCAATCCTGTTCAGTGGAGTGGTCGGTGGGATAAGTTCACCGATAGTAATCACAATGGTTAAAAAGCTCCCTTTGTCAAACGAAATTAAATATTCATTAAGTTATGAGTCCACATTAACAGATGTATTATGCGTATTAACAGCTGTCATTGTCATGCAAATAATAATCGAAGGCGGAGCAGCAGTAACACCTAATGACATATTAAGTTATTTTGTCTCAACATTTTCAGTATCGATCGTGCTCGGCGGGATCGCTGCAATGCTTTGGATATTTACATTGTCAAAACTTCCAAAACACTCATTCTATTATATGTTAACAATGGCAACAGTGTTCTTATTATACTCAATAACTGAATACAGTGCAGGCAACGGTGCGATAGCAGTCTTCATCTTCGGGTTGGTCATAGGTCATGTTAAAGAATTAGAAAGTTATGTAAAGGTTGATGAGCAATACTTAATAGACAACAAATTTCTTAAGTTCCAAGACGAAGTAACATTCTTTGTCAGGACATTCTTTTTTGTTTACATTGGACTATTGTTAAGCCCGTCACAGGTTAACTTTATAACTGTATATTATAGTTTGTTAGTATTGGGTGTCGCGATTGTCGCCCGCGGAATAGGAAAAATGGTTATGTATCCAAAAGTAAAAGGAACTGATGAAATAATATTAAACAGTATGGTGCCAAGGGGATTGGCTGCAGCAGTGCTTGCGTCATACCCGTTGACACAGGGGTTGTACATACCAAACTTTGAAGAAACAGTGTTCATGGTGATACTCATTACCAACCTATTTCCGTCAATAATAATCTTCTTGTTTGGCAAGGATTTAAACAAAATAGAAGAAAAACAAAACAACAAAGGAAAAGATACGGTGAAAACCAAACAAAATAAATAACATTTAAATATTTTTGTATCAATACCAACTTCATGGAAGACGCCATAGTAATGGACAAAGAAACATTCAAACTCTTAGCTTCTGACACGCGGATTAAGATACTTAAACTGCTTAAAACCAGAGATCATAACTTGTCAGAAATTGCAAAATCGCTTAACCTCTCAAAGTCAACTATAAAGGAGCACATCGAACGTTTAATAAATGCAGGCGTGATAAAAGAGGTTGACAGAGGGAAATGGAAATATTACACATTAACAAAATATGGTGGCAAACTGATAGGCAATAAAGATAAAGAAAATGAGAATTATGTCAGGCGAGTTGTGATAGTATTAGGACTGTTTGCATTGGGGTTACTTGCATTGTTTATCACAACAAACATAATGTTCCAATCCAATCTTGATCTGGGCGTGCCGGTCGACCAGGAAGACCTGCCAGTATTCAGAGGAGAAGGCGGTACTGGCACGCAACCAATCATTAAAAGTCAGGGGACAAAAAATAAAGATTATGAATCGTCAGGGTCGTCGCATAAACCTTTTGAAGCAACAGCAATGGACAGTGAAGAATACAAACAAAAAGATAATAATGAAACTATGACTAATAATAAAGACAATGAAACTAATAATACTAACATACAAAGAACACAATAAAACTCATAGTCATCTCAACACAACCTTTATAAATATCTCTTAAGATATAATATGCCATGGAGTCTTATGATAAACTTTTAGAGAGGGCATACGCAGGACTGCCCGAAAAAGCTAAAACTCATGACAACAGGTTTGAAATCCCAAAACTGGACATTATCCAACAGAGCAGTAAAACAATAATAAGAAATTTTATACAGGCCTGTGAAAAGATTAGAAGAGAACCGCAGTATGTTGCAAAATACTTGTCACGGGAATTAGCAGTCCCGACAACAATAAGTAATAATACATTAATACTGTTTGGCAAGTTCAATGATAAGATTATCAACAGCAAATTTGAGAGGTATGTTAAGAAATATGTTATCTGTCCGGAATGTGGCAAGCCAGACACTAAAATAATTGAACAGGATAAAGTTAAGATATTGGTATGTGAGGCATGCGGTGCAAGGACACCTATCAGGTAGGACGCCAAAGACGATTCATTTTTGTTCAATCTTTATTAGGGTGATTAATTGGATAATAAACATAGAAAGAAAAAGAATACACAACACACTGAGGTTGTAAGGGTTAAACTGCCAAGGAGCAATGAAATGTTCGGTGTTGTTACACTGATGACCGGCGGTTCACGGTTGCAGGTTGACTGTGAAGATGGAAAAACAAGAATGTGCAGGATACCAGGAAAATTTAGAAGGCATATATGGGTCAGGGCAGGCGATTATGTCATTGTCAAGCCGTGGGAAATTCAGAGTGACGAACGTGGTGACATAGTATGGAGATATTCAAAAATTCAAGTGGGTTGGTTGAAAAGGAAAGGTTACCTTAAGAATTTATAAATGTATAAATGCTTTGTTTTAAACAATATTTATTTATGCTCGGGGGGTGGTGTTATGGAACTTAAGATTGTAAACATAAATGTAGAATACAACATTATACTTGGTCAGTCGCATTTCATAAAAACTGTTGAGGATATTTATGAAACCATAGTAAACACTAATCCCAATGCAAAATTTGGGATTGCATTCTGTGAAGCTTCAGGGAAAAGTCTAATACGGTATGATGGAACAGATGACGAAACTAAAAAGATTGCGATTGACATAGCAAAGAGATTAAGAGCAGGACACAGTTTCATAATAGTGCTTAAAAATATATTTCCTATTAACATCTTAACTCCTATCAAGAATATTCCTGAAGTGGTTAACATATTCTGTGCAACACAAAATCCTGTTGATGTAGTAATCGCTGAGAACGACGGAAAGAGAGGCATATTAGGAGTGATCGACGGAGCCACAAACGGAGAAATCGAAACTGAAGAAGATATAAAAGAAAGGCATGATTTCCTTAGGAAGATTGGATATAAGAAATAAATTATAGAGGTGGTATTATGACAGATGATATTGAAGAGATTAAAAGAAAAAAAATGGAAAAGATGATGGCATCATTTTCGTCGCAAGAAAAAGAGGACAAGAACAAGAAGCATGCGATCATTGTATATTCAACACCGTCATGTCCTTACTGTCAAATGAGCAAACAATACTTAAAACAGTTGGGGTTTGAGTTTGAAGACGTTGACGTCAGCAAGGACAGGGCAAGGGCAATTGAAATGGTCAAAAAGAGTGGACAGATGGGCGTGCCAGTCATTGACATTGATGGGCATATCATAATAGGATTCAATCGTCCCATGATTGACAAATTGTTAGGGATATAAAACATTATTCAACAATCCTTGCAAACTCGCCCACTGCAACCTTGCTCTTGTCATCGTTCCTGCTTAAAAAATAATTATATAATGAACTTAAAGCCATTAAGTTATCACCCGCAATGTCGGGCGTCAACACATAAGTGTTGCCATCGTTATCAGTAATGATCAATTCTTGTCTTTTTTCATCATACTCAGCAGAGTTAAGGTTGGCAACCACATTCATATCCTTATCAAATATCTTCAGAATGTTTTCCTTGGGTTTACTGGTTTGGACTGGATTCGGGCCGGCAGACAATGTTTCAGGAGTATTGAAAAATGATGCGAGATATTCAGACCACTTGCCCTTATCATTCTCATTTAAAACATCAGAATTTAATATTCTGTCATGAAGATCATCAAACAACTCTTTTAATTTACCGTCGGCAGTTATAAGGTTGGCTGAGATAGGATTCAAATAATATGTTGTACTGCCAAGGGTTATAATTATAACATTATTCTCTGTATCAAAATCTAACGGGAACTTGTCAGGATGTGCATCCATAAACTCAACAGTATTCGTAAGTGCTTGATTTATCTCGCTTTTTGTGTTGCAAGCTATTGCAGTGGTTGCTGCAGTGGGAACGGCAGTAGTAACAGGTGGTGCTTGCTTTTCAGGGACTGTGTTGCTTATGACAATGTCATAATTTAACAATTGTGTCCTCATACTATTCGCAAAATCCTTATCTTTCACACTATCCAATGAACCTATTATGGCTTTAAACCTGTCTAATAATTCAGGATCGCCAGAGATAATCTTGGCAGTCTCGGAATCTAATAAATATTTATTATTACCAGAAATTACCAATACCCCCCCTGAGAAGAGCACACTCATCTGTCCTTCCTTTTTTATCATCTTTTCCAATTCGTCAAATGCCCTAAGAACGTTATGCTTGTCCTTGACATTTATTACCTGAGCAGTTGCTTTAGTTTCAGTTTCGGTTTTAGACACTTCTGGCTCAACACTTGGTTTTTCAGGTTTGTGTTCAGGTGCCTGGGGCTTACCTGATAATAATGTTAACGTTGTTGTATGCAACCTATCAAGGAACGCTTGCCTTTCTTCTTCGCTCCACTCAGGATGGTTATTAAAGAACACATGGCACAAACCTTGACAGAAAGGTCCGCCCACTACATCCCCAACATTTTTGACAGTCTCATCATTAATGTTATACGTGAGTGTCCTTTTTCCTATTTTGATGGCTATATTAATCTCGCCAGTCTTTTCATTGATGTTTAGGTCAACATTTCCCAAATCCTTTGAAAGTGCAGTGTCTACAAAATTTATGATATGGTCAAGGTCCTCAGCACTCTTAGCAGTGTATTCTGTGCCAACTTCGTGAAACCCTGAAAAGTTATACAACTGCGGAAACTCATTTCCAAGCATATCAAGTTCAGCAGCTAAAGTGTATGCATCATCAGCATTCTTTACATCAATATTGTTAAGGTCAATGTTATAGTTTTCAAAACCTGTCTTGGTTACGATTATTGCAGTTAATATGTTTGTTGAACGGGTATATTCCCACTCAATATTATCCTTGTTGTCTTCGCATTTTGCAAAGATGTTGATAATATCATCAAGGTTTGTTAATGTCTCTTCAATCTCACCACTGGCCTTTGGCTTCTCACCTTTTTCACCGGGCTTTTGAGGCGCTGGCGCGGTCACTGTCGGGACATTCTTCTCAGTTTCCTTTACAAGCTCATCATACTTCTTTACAAAAAATAAATTATAATTCCTTGGAAGGTATTTCCTTGACAGGTCGGTAAGTTTTGCACCGCCCAGATATTCTTTAACTGCATCGGTTATCTTTGGCAATCCTTTCTTGCTCCAACCATACCAGTAGAACATCATAGTAAAAAATATCTTTGCAGACTCCTGCTCATTTTTTGGGAGCGAACTTAATTTGTCCTGTAAATTTTTCACGTCATCCCTTGACAACATGCCAGTGGTCGACAACAACGTTTTACCGTTGAACATCCTCTCTGCCCGCACCATTGCCTCATCAAAAAATTCTGCCCTGTCAGTTAAAATGTTATTATTCTTCATCTCATTAAAAAGAGCATCACGCCATTGGATTTGTTCAGTGGTCGGCTTTTCATCAGTCCGTCTTCCAGCCCATACATTCTCAACCTTTATCATTGCCATACTATCACCTTTATTTTATGTACAAATTATTATACTAATATAACTTTAAAAACCATAATTTATAAACTTTATCATTGAATATTATATGGTGATTTCATGATACAGTTTTATGTTAAACAAAACAAACATAGAAAACAGAAAAAGGCACAAGTTGCAATTGAATATCTTATGAGTTATGGGTGGGCATTGTTAATCATATTAGCTGTCATAGCAATACTTATAGGGAGCGGGATATGGAAACGTCCTGCGCCATCAGAATGCTTTGTTCATCCTGATTTGCCTTGCGAGGCTGCTG
>JAGGVH010000016.1 GCA_021158105.1 Microcaldota archaeon | reverse complement strand
TATTGAAAGAATAAAACCTAAAATTATTATTGGAGGACATAATCATAAACTTTCCAAAAAACAATTTAAGATTAATGGAATTAAATATCTTGCTTCTGGAATGAAAGGAGATTTCATTGAAGTGTATATTTAGCCCACTCGCTTATTGAAACTAACAGCGGATAAACAGTTCTGCTTTGCTCGTTTTGACTCAAACTTCAGTTTCCAACTCTGCTCTGTTCGGTTTCGTTCACCTCACAAGGTGCCTTTAACTTATTATATATTTTGTATGAAATTTTTCGCGGGTTACTTTATAGTTTACCTATATATTTTTAAATATTGAAAAATTATTATATGTCATGGCTAACAATCATATGATTATCCTATTCATTTTAATGTCAACAGTTCTAGTGCATCCACTTGACATGTTTCAGATAGAACATTTTGTGTATCATCATATAGGTAACGAGCAGTATTATTCGTTGTCAAATGTTAACTGTGGTGAACAATATTATGTAGTTTCTATTTCCAATGAGCCCCACATGATAATAACTAGTGGTAAGTATGATACGCCTGAAATTATAACTGACAAGAATGTTATAAAAAAGGTATTGGTTTGTTATTATGGGCTAACTTCTGACAATGCATCTTCGCTTTTAAATGAGTCGTTAGAGCAGTTTAACAAGTTTAAATCTTCTATGGCAAATGATACATATTATGATAAATGTATCAAATTTTTAGGGCTTTACAAGTCATGGTGTTATGATGAGCAGTCGTGCAGGAATGTATGTTTCCACAGCGAAATCAATTGCAGGCCAGTAATGTTGGCACTGCGTTGGGAGTTTCTCGATGCAATGGTTGATTATGCTAATACTACAAAAAGGATTAACATGATTGTTAACACAACATATCATTTTAATACATCATATGAGTTTAAAGATTATGTTGATGCAGTGACATTCGTCCATTCGGCTGAGAGGAATCTTGGTATTAATCCTTTGATTTCTAGGTGGAACATTTGCGGTGTTCCAACGTATGACTGGGACAGTGCAAAAATGGCGTATCTGTATGGTTTGAAAGCATATTATGCAAAATACCCAACAGAATCATTAGAAGAATTAGGGCAGAAGGTGTATGACAACAGTAAAGAAAGGATTTTAATGTTTAGGGTTCATAATTATGTGAGGGAAACGTATGGATAATTACGGGGCAATAGAAAATTTTAATTCTATGTTGTTAAATGTAATGGAGCCCATAAAAAAAGGATCAAAAATTGAAATTATTATCCGGCCAATACGCAATAAGGAGACATTAAGTTATTTGCAGTTTTATGGCGACCCCAGTGTTGACCTTATGAAACTGATTTACTTGGACATAGAAATCAGGAAAGGGGGAAAGCCCATTGCAATGAGCGGTATCATGGCAAGAGATTTTCTTAAATTTTGTAAACAGTTTAATCTTCCAATAACTGAACCGTTGATTGTCAATCTAGTGCAGAAAGGAGGTTATTTTGACATTATTGTTAAGAAGACAAAGGATTATAACACTATCCAGAAATATCTTATGGCTATAAGGAATAAGACTGATTATGCCAACATACCTAAGAAAGGTGTGAAATTTATAACGTTCAACCAGTATAATATTGCAAAGGAGATCCAATTGCATTAAACGGTTTATAATTTTTATGATTTGATGCTTTTAATCATAGTTCTTGCGTTAAATATTTAACTCTTTTCTGGTTATCTTGTTGTGTGGGGCACATAAAAGGGATGTTATCCAACAGGAAAGGTTTTCTTTCTTTTGTCTTAGTGATGGTGTTTTCATCAGCAGTCATGCTTGCTCTTTATACATATTCACAAATGTATCATGCCCAAGAGTATTCAAGAGCATTGTTGTCTGAGAAGATGTATTATGAAACGCTCGATGCCAAGCATAACCTTGGCAGTATAGTTGAACAGGGGATGTGGGTCGGGTATATTATGTGGGTTTTAAGGACGACGTATTGTGTTAAGGACTGTGCATGCGATCCTGCTGTCCAGGCAGGGCTTGGCGTGTTAACAGGCGGCACGTCTGGTGTTATAACTGGGACAGTCTGTCCATTGTTAGATTCTTTGCCTTTTGACCCTTGCGAGAATGCGATGTGCACTGTTGATGAAGACCACCATGCAGTCATGAATTACTCAGTAGTTCCTGACATAAAACCTGACCTAAAACGCGGGGTCACATTAATGTTGTTTGCTGATGAGATTGCACGGTTGGGTGATAACGATTATACAGTTGTTTATGTGTGCACAAATGATTCTGATGATTTTAAAGGTTGTATGTCATCATTAGGTTCAATGCGCAGTATGTTAAGTGGCAATGTAAACTTTGATACAGTTTACAATGCTGTCAATATTAGAGATTGTAAACCGTTTATATTGACTGGGTTTGATTTTAGAAAACTCACATGGACGTCGTCGTGTGATAGCAACATTAATATTAAATCACTCTCTGGGGAAGGGTATAATAAGCCGTTATTGGAAACCAGTCCTGACGAAAGTACAGTATATTCTGCGAACGTAACGTTTGACAAACCGTTTGGTGTTATTGTGTATGATAAAAAAACGGGTTCAATGAGTGGGGGTTATGTTCCAGTAAACAAGGAGTTTACATTTTCAAAGGTTATAGGCAGTAATGGTGATGTTACATGGGACCAAGTGTTTCATGAGTTTGGAAATGATGATAATTCCACAGTGGTAGGCAGACTTTTGAGTGTGAATGATATAATATCTTTGTATACAAAGTAATAGCAAATTGGTGGGTAAATGGGAGATATGACGAGAGGCCAACTGTCCCTTGAAATGTTGTATGCTACGTTTGTTGCGCTAACCATAATACTGATGATATTGTCAGCGTCGCACGACATGTTGAGCAACATCGTTCATTCAGCAAACCGCACAAGGGATGCAATGTATGCATGGTATGACAGTGTTTACCTGTCAGAACATTATGATTTCAAGGCCAAATATTCTGATTTGTACTATGGTGGCAAGAAAGTAAACAAGTATCCGGGGACGACTCCAGTGTTTGGGAACGAACTTGTTACTAATGTTTCGTATAATAGTGCTACAGTACCGATTATTAATTCCAAGGTGTTGTATGATAATGGGCAAGGTGGAGAGCGTGAGCCGTGGTAATAATAAAAAGCAAAGTTTGAAAGGTATGGTCGGCATGATTTCGTTTGATCTAATGATTTTCATGCTTGGCATTGTAATGATACTTTATTTATGTATAACTGTATTGGTTAATGTTACATACAGGACAGAGGTTAGGATGAAGACAGTTTCAAAATACAACTGGGCATTGGAAATTGCAGACCATCTGATAAAGTTTGGGTCATATGATGATTGTAGTTTTAATGATCATAAGATATTGGATAAGAATGAGTATGATAAAGTGATTTCAAAGTTGAAATACAAAAATGTTACATTATGTTCTGGCAAACTCGGTGACATCCAGTGCGATCTTGATTTTGATGATGACAGGGTGTGTATTACGCGGTATGGCGTGATGAATAGGTCTATTGCCAAGTTGATAGTGTGTGTGGATGATTAATGTCCATGTGTGAGTGGTTAGGATGATGAGTTGGGAAAGTGTGTTTTCTTTAATGTTTGCGTCTGTGTTGATAGGCTTTTTGCTTTTGACTGCCAACACCTATAAAGTTGATACGACGTTGTATGAGTATCAGATTGCGAACGATTTTGCTGAGACGATTTATAAAGTTACAGGGAGTTATGATGTTACTGAGGATGCAAAAGATGTGATGAGCAGTTTAACAAAAGACAGTGGATATTGTATCAGTGCAGAGTATGACGGCGAGGGCATTGAACTGTATAACACTTGCCCATCATCACATTATCATAAGGGTACGAATGTCGTCTCAATCACGCGCAGGGTGCCAGGGTTTCCTTTTAAAAAGGTTAGATATTATGTATGGAAATAGAAGGTGTTGCAATGTATAACCAGGCTGGAAACATCGGGCAGGACATTGATCAGGTGTTGGCGTTCATTGAAATGGTCATGCTGATATTCTTTTATCTACTGACAACCATAACCATTGTAAAACTTGTCCTTAAAGATAAGTTTAAAGTTAACCGCCCGTTTAAGGATTTTAGATGGGTGGGCCTTTTATCTATTTTAATTGTGGTATTTGGTGTGGCGTATTATTTAATGACTTTGCCAGGTGTTAATGACATGTGGATTAAACTTTTTATCATCTCACTGTTGTCATCACTGTTTCCTGTTTTTACGTTATTGTTTTCATCATTAATCTTTGCTTTTATGAACAATGACATATTCAGGGGAGTGGGCAAACTGGTAACTATTGGTGCAATGGCATGCATATTATCATTTCTTGTCAACCAGAGTATATATGTATTGTTACCATTAAACTTTCTGATGGTGATAATAATCACTCCAGTGGTTGAAGAGGTGTTAAAATATTTATCAGTTTTATTATTCAAAAACAAGGGGTTGTTGATTAAAGGTTATCCATCAATAATAACCACCGCGTTTGCGATCGGTGCAGGGTTTAGTTTTATTGAGAACTTGATCTATTTCTCAGTCATCGCAAGTCCGTTGTCTCTCGGTGTGGGTGCGTGGGTCAGCATCATACTTAACAGGACATACATAACTGCTACAGCGCACGGGTTGTTTGTCATGATGACCATACTGGGGTTTGAGAAGAAGTTGTTTTCATCGCCGAGGAATGGGTTGATTGCTGCAATCATATTCCATAGCATCTTCAATTATTTAGCAGTTGCATTCCAGAACATTTATGCTAAGGAAATCATTGTAGGGGTCGCATCACTAATCGTGCTGCTTAAACTTTTAGAAGTTGCAAGGAGCCAGTCATCAAGATACACAAATGTTTATAAATATTAACATATATTGAAATTTGTGGTGATGTGATGGGCATGATAAGAGTGTTATTAATATTGTTTTTGTTATCATTGTCCAGTTCATTAATTTTTGCAGTTGACTATACTTTACAACAGGAAATCAATGTTGACGGGTCGTCACATGTCAAACTGTTTATAGATTATTCTAGTTTGTATGACAATAGTTCTATTACTAAAGAGGAATTTATCAAACAGCTTAATGATTCATGCAAGAACCAATGCTATGTTGATGGGATGACTGTTGTTTATGAACGAGATTTCCAGAACGGCAGGTTTTATAATTATACTAATGGTTTTGACTGGCTCATACTTAGAAAGTCAACAGTTATTGTTAATACGTTGCCGCAGATTTATCCAGTCATACCAGGGGGGTCACAGATTAGTTCGTCATCTAACTTTATAAGAGACCTTAAGCTTAAGAATGCAACATTTATCTATAAAATCATTTTTCCGTATAGTATATCGTCTGCACAGTATGCCAAATCGTTTAAAGATAATGTTGCAACGTTTGACCTGATATCAGTTGCAGATGATGATGGTGAGATAACTGTTGTATCAGAATCGTATGATGTTTACAGGACGATTTTGCTTATCACAGTATTGATAATGTTATATCTGATACTAAAGGCCGGGGTTAAGATGATATTTTATCGTTCGCCACCTAAACCTGAGATTGAGGAAGAATTCCAAAGTTAAAAAATAAAATTATGGTTTGGTTTAACTTACAAAATCTTTGGGTTCTGGTGGTTCAGGTTTTAATCCTTTCCTCTTTCTGATTTGATGGACAATGTTCTTTTGTAAGTCGCGTGGTATGTCTTCATATCCTGCATATTCCTGATACCATATAGCTTTGCCCTGTGTTGTACTTCTCAGGTCACTTGAAAAACCAAACATTTCTGCAACAGGTATTTTGAAATGCAATGTTGCAACTTCACCTTCCTGCTCCATGTTGAGTAATTGCCCCCTCTTGCCGTTTACTAAATTAATAACCGCACCTGAGAATTCCTGTGGGACCTGAATTAATACTTTCTGCTTAGGTTCCTGTATTATTACTCCTGCTTGTAATAATGATGAATAGATCGGATTTCTAACAGTCGGCAATATCTGTGCAGGACCGCGGTGGACTGGGTCTTCGTGAATTGTACCGTCTAATATCTTGACCTTGACACCGACAACTTTTTCCTGTGCCAATGGTCCCTTGCTCATTGCCTCTTCAAACCCTTGCCTTACAAGTTCCATGATTTCGTTTAAGTATTGTACGCCCCTTGTAGCATCAATCAGAACGTTCTTATTGAAGACTTCAATGGTTCTCTTTGCCTCATCCCTCTGTAAACCGCCTGCAATGTATTCTTCGATTGAAGCTTTGCCTTTTGCCTTGCCCTCGCTAACTTTGCCCTCATCGATTGCCTTGATAAATTCTGGTTCTAATGGTTCAACGGAGAATAATAGTTTAGTATGCTTGTTCGGCGATTTGCCTTCTACTTCAGGCCCTTTTTTGTGAATCGTTTCCCTGTAAACAACAATCGGCGGAGAAGTCACGATGTCAATCTTTTTTTCGTTCTTAAGTTTATATTCAATGATTTCTAAGTGAAGTTCTCCCATGCCTGAAATCAAATGTTCACCTGTTTCTTGGTTGATCTTGACCCTGATTGTTGGGTCTTCTTTTGAGATTGCACGAAGCGCCTGGATAAGTTTTGACAAGTCTTTGCTGTTCTTGGCTTCAATTGATTTGGTTATCACAGGTTCTGAGTAATGTTTGATTTCTTCAAACGGTTCAACAGGTTCTGATGATATTGTTTCTCCTACGTACACATCTTTCAGTCCGACAATGCCCGCAATGTTGCCCGCCGTTAATTCGTTGCATACTACTCTTTCTTTGCCCATGTATATCCCTAACTGTTGAATCTTCTCATAACTCATCGTTGATGCTAAGTATAACTGGTCACCTTTTTTTACAGTGCCTGAGAATAACCTGACAAGTGCAACTTCACCTGCATGTGGATCGTTCATCACGCCAAAACAAACACCTATCGGTTTACCGTCCGGGTTGCATTCAATCATATCCTTACCGTTCTGTGATTCAATGTCACCTTTCCACAGGTGTGGTATTCTGTATTTCTGTGCAGTGAGCGGGTTGGGCAGATGATGGATAGCCATTTCTAGTATGATTTCGTCGACAGGTGTTTTTTCTTGCAATTCTTTTACTCTTTCAGATTGTGTAAGTTCTATTATGTCTTTGAAACCTAACCCTGTGCGTTTCATTGAATTTGCCGACACTGCCCACTTGTGAAATGCTGAACCGAATGATATCGTTCCGTTTTCAACAGAAACCTTCCATGCATCTTTGAATTCTTTTGGTGCATACTGTCCTATCAGTTTGTTGACTTGTAATACTATTTTTATTAACCGTTTCTGCATATCTTCGGGTGTGAGCCTCATTTCACTTATCAAACGGTCAACCTTGTTAATGAAAATGACAGGCTTGGCACGTTCTTTTATAGCCTGCCGTAGCACTGTTTCAGTCTGGGGCATTACACCTTCAACTGCATCTATGACCACTATGACTCCGTCAACGGCGCGCATTGCTCTTGTGACATGGCCTCCAAAGTCGACATGCCCTGGCGTGTCAATCAGATTTATTAAATAATCTTTGCCCTGATATGGAAATGCAAGAGAAATGTTTGCTGATTTAATAGTTATTCCCCTTGCTTGTTCTTGTTCGTCATAGTCCAAAACTCTTTGTTCACCTGCCAATTCCTTAGACATTAGTCCTGCTCGTGCGACTAATGAATCTGACAGTGTTGTCTTGCCATGGTCAACGTGTGCAACAATAGCAATGTTTCTGATGTTTTCCCGGTTGCCCATCAATCTTTCAACCATTTCAACAATGTTTTCTTTCTTTGCCATCAAATACACCTCTTTAAATCAATATCACACTTCTATAAGAAGAATAGGTTTCTTTTATATACGAAGTTTTATAAACATTATGAAATTTGTTTGAGTGGTCTGTATATTTCTATGTATGCCTGCACGGTTTATAAAAATATTGAATTAAACTTATATTATGGCAGCTTCAGATGATGTTCCAGTGGTCATTACAAAGGATCAGAAGTTTGAATTGAAACGTAAATTGGATTATTTAAGAAAACTTAAGGGTAGTGGTACACAGCTCATATCGGTTTATATACCTGCAGGGTATCAACTTCATGAAGTAACAAATAAATTAAGGAGTGAGCGGAGCCAGTCAACCAATATTAAATCTAAGACTACACGGACTAATGTGGGCGATGCACTTGAGAAAGTTATAGGTTTTCTTAAAAATCTTGGACGGACACCTGAAAACGGTATTGCAGTGTTCTGTGGTAATGTGTCAGATAACCCTGCAAAAGTTGACATTAAACTGTTTTCGATCCTGCCGCCGGTACCGTTATCTGTTCAGATTTATAGGTGTGATTCAAAATTCTTTCTTGAACCTTTAGAACGTATGATATCACACACTGACGTTTATGGAATTTTGGCGATGGACGGTAGGCAGGCTACACTGGCCTACTTGAAAGGTACTGAAGTTGAAAAGCTTAAAGAGGTCAATTCAACAGCACATGCTAAAGTGCACGTCGGTGGGCAATGTTTGCATCCTGGTACGCTGGTGCAAAAGTCTGATGGTGTGATAACTGAGATAAAAAACCTTCTTCCGAACGATTATCTTAAAGTTTCAAGTTTTAAGGATTATTCAGTTAAAGATTATATCTGCCCCGTAGTTACTAAAAATTTGAACAGGTCAATATTCTTGATAAAAACAAAATATCCTACAATGGAGATAAGGGCGACTGCTGGACATAGATTCTTTGTAATCACTGAGAATGGGATTGGGGAAAGGTTGGCAAAAGACCTTAAAAAAGGCGATAAGGTTTTGTCTGTAAGATGCATACCACACAAAGGTGTTGAGGTTCCATTGAAGATTGGCCTGGTGCGAAGACAAGGAGCAAAACTGCCCAAATTTCCTAGATATTTTAACAGTGATGTCGCACAGGTTATAGGTTATCTCACAGGTGATGGTTCTTTTGATGGGGATAAAGTGGTTTTGTATGAATCAAAAAAGGAATTGGTTGACTTATATTCAAAACTTATCTCAAAAACTTTTGGAGTCGATACGAAAGTAAGAACGGTCGACAAGACTAAACAAAAAGGAAGCTTTGCAAAAAAGACATATCTTGAATTAAGGGTTTATGGTAGGAATTTTGGACGGATGTTGAAACAGATAAGTAAAACAGTATTTGAAAAGAGTGATAATAGAGATATACCCGAGATTGTAATGAAATCTGATAATAATGTTTGTAGTGCTTTTATAAGGGGTTTATTTGATGCGGAAGGATATATTGCAAACACAAAAATAGAAATTGCTATGACTACCGAAAAATTGATACGAAAGTTGCAAATGTTGTTATTACGTTTTGGGATCATATCAACTGTTTATGAGAAACATACTGATAAAAACCAGAAAAAGAGGCAGTGGGGGTTGATCATATCTGATTTAGAATCTGTTAAGATTTTTACTAATGAAATAGGTTTTAGTTTGTCTTCAAAACAAGAAAGATGTAAAAAGATATGTAAAGCTGAAACTGTAACACAAGTTATCAGGCAGGTTCCAGTGGACGGCAGGTATGTTTTAAAACAGGCACATAAGATGGGTATGAAAACAAGGGATTTTGACGGGTTAAACATGTTTTTCAGTGGAAAGAGGGGCATTGGCAGTAAAAGGTTTAAGGCAAAGGTTTTGCCAGTGTTCAGAAAGCAGTTATCAGCATTTAAGGGCGACTCAAATTATAAGAGATATAAAGAAATTGTGGATGAGATGTCTGTTTTAGTTTCATCAGATCTTATTCCTGCAGTAGTAGCGAGCATTGATAAGTTAGGAATAGAAAAAGAAGTTTATGATTTGACTATTCCTGAATATAAAAATTTTATAGCAAACAGTTTTGTTGTTCATAACAGTGCAGCACGATATCAACGTTTGATTACTGAGGAGATTGAAAATTATTATAAGCGGATAGGGGAGTACATGGATAGATATTTTATGCCAAACCAGGTTAAAGGTGTTTTGATCGGCGGGCCCGGTCCTGCCAAGGAGAATTTTATTAAGATGAAACCGTTTAATTATCAAATAAAGGTTTTAAAACCTCTTATAGATGTTGGGTATACTGATGAGGCAGGGATTAATGAAATCATACGAAAAGGTGAAGATATAATAATGGAACAAGAGGCTATGCAGGAGCGTAAGATGGTGTCGCGGTTCATTGGTGATGCAGTAACCGGCGGGCTTGCAGTTTATGGTCTCAAGCCTGTGATTGATGCGATAAAGAGTTATAAAGCCGATTCTGTTTTGATATCAGAAGATTTGGATTATACAGTTGAGATTGTTAAGGGCGATGATGGTGAAGAGGATGTCAGGATAATCAAGCCCGGTGATAAAGTTAAACCTAACAGTGAAACTATGCCTTTGATTGATTACCTTGTTAATCTTGCTAATAGGCATAACATTGAATATCATTTTATTTCTACTAATACTACTGAAGGTGCACAGTTTAAGAATATGTTTTTTGGGATAGGGGCGTTTTTAAGGTATAAATAGTAATCATTTTTGGTTGCAGGCTGTTCAAAGTGATTTGCTTGCTTTTATCTTTTTAATTATATCTTTCTTCCAATGGTTATATTTTATAAAGTCCATTCCAGTGTATTCAATATCATTAAAAGATTGTATGATTTGCAACAGATTGTTAAGATAATTTTTATGTTTGTATTTGTTAAGAAGAGTGATATATCTTTCAAAGTCAACATCAGTATACATCAACAGTGTTATTATGTCAATAGCATCCTTACCGCCTTTTACTGAGCTGTGGCGGTCAATAAATGCAGATTGTTTTAAGGTCAATAATACCTCAGGTGTTACAGTCTTTATTCCTTTGATTATCGGGTTGTCCATGTTAATGATATCTTCAACAGGTATTGCAAGTTGTGAGAAATGTGGGACATAGATGTCAATGTCAAACTCATTGTCTTCAATCTCATATTTTTTAAGATGTTCATTTTTCTTTAAGTCATACATGCTTTTTAAAGAGTATAATGTCTCAAGATTGATGAGAATGTCAATGTCTTTTGATTTGTGCAATCCAGTGTATAGATAAACTGCCCAGCCACCTATCAGTATAAAATCAAACTCTTTTGTTAATCTTGTTAATCTTTCCCAACTTTTTTGTGTAACGTGCTCTGGCCAGTATTCCTTCATCTAATCACCTGTTAAAAAGTTTATTTTTTATCTTATCAAGAAAATCTTTGCCATACCACTGCGGCAGGTTCCAAATGTCAACAAAGATTAAGGGCAAAGGTGCACAGTTTTTTTGTTTGAACATTTCTAAGTGTTCATCGTATGCAAGCACTATTAAATTGGTGGGTCCTTTCTTTTTTGGAAATCTTTTTTCGATTTCTTTTGGATTGTTTGAATAAACATAAATCTCACCATAGTCTGCTGGTGCGTCACCTGTTAAGATCCTATATCCTGAATATCCAGTGAATATAACATCTGAAGGCAAACTCGATTCAATCCTTAATGGTCTGTATGGACAGAATGTCTTGTAGATTATATCTTTGTTAATGTTTCTTATTGTCGCCCAGTAAACCATTATCTTTTCAAAGTCAATTATTTCTAATCCCATGTGCCCAACTTTAATAGAATTCATTTTTACTAATGGGCGAAGAGCATTGTTGACTGTGCTTAAAGAAATGTTGAGTTTTTCAGCTATTTCTTTCTGTGTAAATTTAATTTTACCTTTAATATAATTGTTTGAGAGGTATAGATATACAAATTCTTTCTTTCTCATGTTTCTATTTTATTTTAGATTATTTATAAATGTTTCGAAAATTTTAGAAAATGGCATTATTCAGTTACTACCCATTCTCCCCCTTCACATTTTCCGCCGAACATGGTTTCAACCAGCCAAGGGCCGAACATCATTATAACGAATGCTATGACTGCACCGACAATTGCCATGACTGCCCAACCTTGGCCCTTTGCCCTGAGTTGTGCATCACCTAACTGGCTTCCACCGTATACGACTGCCGCCATGACAACTAATAGGAATGCGATCGGTCCGAGAAGAGTAATAAGTTGAGCTTCAACTTTACATAACACGTCTGTGAGTTTGGTCATGCCACTGTCTTCATCTTCATATGCAAAGATAAAACCGGTAAGAAGCATTGAAAACAAAATAAAAGAAAAAAGAGGTTTCATGATGTTCACCTTATGGAGGACAATCAGTAGCGCCAAACATCTTTGTTATAATAGTTGGTCCTACTGCATATAAAACAAACGCTATGATAGCACCAACGAGTGCACCGACTGCCCAACCCTGCGCCTTTGCCCTGAGTTGTGCATCACCGAGTTGTCCACCAGCATAAATCACTGCTGCCATTACAACAAGCAGGAATGCGATCGGTCCTAATAATTCTTCAATTCCCTTTTTAACTTCACAAAGCACATTTCTAAGACTACCAAATGTAATATCATCACCATCACCACCATCATCATCATCAACCAAGGCACCATCACCAAGATCACTCCACACATTCATCATTAACAATGCAATGAACATCATTGCAAACAACATGTTTATCTTCATCTTCTGACACCTCCGTTCAAACATCAAACTTTTTACTTTTTATTTTCAAACATTCATTTAAATATTCAAGTATATTATATCATATAGTTTTAAAAAGGTTATTATGGGTTTTATGGGGGTTGACTGTTGAAAATGTTTTATAAAAACTATCAGTTAACCACTCTAACTCTTATCCTTAACAGTTAACATTTAACCTAAACATCAAATGTTTAATCACAATTTTTAACTAAAAAATGTATAATCCTATTATGGAAGGATCTTATTATAATGGTTATAGTGGACAAATAGTAGAATTCTTTTCAAGCAAGATTGGTGATATCTAAAAGCATTGTTTTTTCAAAAGAACAAAATCATACATTTTTGTTTTTTACAGAAAACATTATAAATATATATGTATATATAATAAACATGAATAATTTTGGAGTAAATTCTATTGATGCAGTTGAATTTGTTAAATATTCTAAGATTGGATATGAAAAGACGTCTAAAGATTATGTTGAATATAAAAAAAGATTTTTTTATGATATGTTTAATAAACGTTTAAATATTATGTATGGTATACGTGGCAGTGGTAAAACAACTATCATGTTCCAAAAATATAATGAATCTGACGAAAGTAAACGAGTTTATATTCATGGGGAGGAGATATCCACTGTTAAGTTACCTTTACTTAGTGTTTTAAAAGCGGTTCAATATCTATTTGGTGATGATGCAATAGTGTTTATAGATGAAATCAATGCTTATCCTAACTGGTGGGATGAAATAAAAGTTGCATATGATAAATATACTAAAATGAAATTTTATATTACTGGTTCATCATCTTTAAATATTAAGGAATCCAAACAAAAACTTGCAAGACGTGCAAATTATGTTCACCTGCCCCCCTTGTTATTTAGAGAATATATATTTATTAGGACTGGTGTAAAACTTGAAAGGTTTAATCCAGGTGAAGATTTATTGAGAAGTGCAATGAGATATGATATCTATATTCATGATAAAGTGTCAAATTTATTAAATATTGTTGATGATTATATAAATAATAATCTACCATACCTGTTTGATAATTCTCCTAAAACATTAAAAGACCTTGTTGAAAAAGTAATATATTCAGACATTGCAAAGTCAAGAAATCTGGAAACATACACTCTGAATAAATTTGAAAGGATGATTCTCTTATTATCAGCTTCTAATAAGATTAATTATACAGTATTGTCTAATGATCTTGGAGTTTCAAAGAGTATGGTGGGTAGTATGCTTAATCTTCTTGAGAGAGGTGAAATCATAAAAAGGGTATTGCCTTACAAAATGGGTAAATCTTCTGCAAGAAAGGAATGGAAATATTATTTTATTGTCCCATCTATAAGAAAGGAGTATGCTGATATGATGTTGATCCCAGAGTCAGAAACTGTTGGGAATATGACTGAAGATATATTTGCATCTAATTTTACAAATGTTTATTTTTTAGATAATATTGATTTTGTTTGGAAAGATTATCTAATTGAAATAGGTTCAAAGAAAAAAGGGTTCCAGCAGTTTAATAACATAAAAACTAAGTTCAAGAAAATAATTGTTTATAAAGGATTGGATATTTCTGAAAAAGATGGGGTGTATAAACTTCCGTTTTATATATTTTATTCAATCCTATAATTGTTTTTTCAAAAGAACAAAAACATACATTTTTGTTTTTTACAGAAAACAACTTTCTTTCTACCAATAGAAAGAATTTACCAATTTTCTTTCTATGAACAGAAAGAAATAGAAAGGTTTAAAAATGTTTATTTAGTAGATAATAGTATGGAAAATTATGAGTTAAAAAGGTTCATAAAAGAAATCATAATGGAGTTTCATGATACTGGAATACCTGATTTTTACAAAAGAGATGTTAAAATACCCAAGTTTAAGAAAATAAATAAAATTATAACAGTTGTTGGTCCGAGAAGAGCTGGAAAAACATATCTGCTCTATCAAATAATGAATGAAAAGATGAAAGTTGGTAAAGATATAACAGATTTTTTATACATAAACTTTGAAAATGAAAGGATTTCAGACATAAGGAAGGAACAGTTGAATTATATATTAGAAGGATATAATGAATTATATCCAGACAAAAAACCAATACTTTTTTTTGATGAAATACAAAACATTAGAGGATGGGACAAATTCATAAGGAGATTACAGGAGCAAAGATATACTGTTTATATCACTGGCTCAAACTCAAATCTACTTAGTAGAGAGATTGCAACATCTTTAAGAGGCAGGGCGTATTCTATAGAGTTGTTTCCTCTTTCATTTAAAGAATTTTTAGTTTTTAGAGGAGTTAAACTTAAAGAGAATTGGGAATATGGAAAATTGCAGCATAAGGTAAAAAAAATGTTTGACGATTATGTTAGGTTGAGTGGATTTCCAGAAATTGTTTTAGAAAACCGGTTGGGCATAATTGATGATTATTTTAAAACGATATTCTACAGGGATATAATTGAAAGGTATAATATAAAGAATAGAGATTTAATGGATTTGTTAATGAAGTATATAATAAAAAATTATTCTCAAGAATTTTCTATGAATAAGTTTCATAATTTTGCAAAAAGTTTAAATTATAAATCAAGCACATCAGTTATTCATAGTTATGTTGGTATGCTAAAAGAGGTTTATTTCTTAGATTTAATAACCCCAAGACATAAAGGGAAAAAAGAGCTTTCATATTCAAAAAAGAATTATGTGATGGACCATGCCTTCATAAATTATTATGTGCCTGATAAAGATATAGGAAGAATGTTGGAGAATATAGTTTATTTGGAACTACGCAGAAGAGAAAAGATGATTAATTATTATAAGAATGGGTTTGAATGTGATTTTATAACATCAAACAAATCTATTCAGGTTACATACACTTTAAATCAAGACAATTATGACAGAGAAGTTAAAGGAATTTTAGAAGCATCAAAGATGTTCAAACATTCAAATG
This sequence comes from Microcaldota archaeon, assembly GCA_021158105.1. GTDB lineage: Archaea > Micrarchaeota > Micrarchaeia > Anstonellales > JAGGVH01 > JAGGVH01. The sequence continues at coordinate 33,463 of JAGGVH010000016.1, read as the reverse complement.
AAATTATTACATATGACACTGAGGATACGATCAAGATAGGTGGTAGAGAGATTCAAGTTTTGCCCGTTTGGAAATGGCTGTTAAAATAATTTCTTTCTACCAATAGAAAGAATTTACCAATTTTCTTTCTATGAACAGAAAGAAATATTTTTATCTGTCCAGAACCGGAGCCTTTATAAATAATTGCACAATTTCAAACTTAACTTTAAAGTTTTGCGTAAAACTTCAAACTAAACTTTGAGATTTTTCATAACCCTACATATTTTTCGATATCATATAAAAATTGATATACAGGTATTTCATTCCTGCTTAAACTGCTTTTTGTTAAGTATAAAATGTCTGGTTTTTTAATAAAATTATTAGTCCATTTTACTTCAATCTTCTTTTTATTTATGTAGAAATCAATCTCCCCAGTTCTATCTTTGATATAAAATAAGTGATCACGTATATTAAACATAGAACGGTTAATTTTTTTATCAATATATATTAAAAGATTTGAAAAGACAGCATTTTCCACAAGTTTGCTTTCATATGGTAAAATACTATCCAATCCAACATCCCCAATTCTTTTTATCCTATGGAGCGAAACCCAAAACATAAAAGGATCGACAAAATAAATTTTTTTGTTTTTTGTGAAAGACTTGTCATATGAATTTAGATTTTCAATATATTCAATAAACATAAGCTGTTTTCCTATTTCAATATAATCAGATACAGTTGGTTGTGAAATTTCTGATCCTGCTATAGATGACCATGAAATTGTGTTTGTCATTGTTTTTATGATACGCGAGAGAATATAATTAAATATTCGTGATGAATGCCTTATCTTTGAAAGTTCTCCGTCTATTGCTCCACTATAATCATTTACAGTGTCAGAGGATACAAACCCATTTTTTTCATATTCGTTAATAACTTTTAAAATTCCTCCATGAATTAGATATCTCCTAAATAAATAAAATAACTGTTCATTGGTTGGTGATGTGTTAATCTTTGCATTAACAAATTCTCTAAATGTTAAAGGATAAAATCGTTTTTGTTTTGTTAGTCTTCCAGTCAGCCTCTCTGATTTTCTAAGTACATTGAGTGATGATGATCCTGTCAATACCACAGTTTTCCCTTCAAATTTACCTAAATCAGCAAGATATTTTATTATTTGTTCCCAATTTTCAATGAATGTTACCTCGTCAAGAAATATATATTTAAAATTTTTATATTTTAAGATTTCTATGAGTGTTTTTTTAAATTCCTTATTTGAAAGGATTCCATCACATGCGAGGTATAATATATTATATTTTTTTTTATCAGTAAGTTTTTTAATTTCCTGTTTAACCCATGTTGTTTTTCCTACTTGTCTGGGGCCGTACACAATATAAATTCCTTCTGCCAGTTTAAATGGCTTCCATTCAAGACTGACAGCAGACCTCTCAACCGTTATAAGTTTTTGGTCTTTTTTGAACCATTCCTCATCATTCCACCAAGGATTTTGGTTTTCAATTTCAATAATGTCCATATACTATATTAAATTCCAAAACCTTTATAAATAATTGCATAATTTCAAACTAAACTTTGAAGTTTTGCGTAAAACTTTAAACTAAACTTTTAATTTAATCCTTTATTATGAAAACGAATAGTATTGTTCAGCAAAAGTGATAACGCTTAAATACCTTACCTTTTTATTATCATCATGAAAGTTATCAATATCATAAAAGCACAAAGAAAAGGTCAGGCTGCAACTGAATACTTGTTAATGCTGGCAATAGTACTGGTTGTAATATTAACTTCAGCGATATTCTTTACAAATATTCCTTCACTGGTTTCGCAGATGTCATCATCAGGACATAGAGATTTTTGGTATTATTCAGACATTGGCATTCGTTCACATTCTTTGTATTCAGACGGCACATTAGTTTTGAATATAAAGAACAATAAGGCTGCCCCGATAACGATCGATAATGTCTGGCTAAACAGTGACAGTTTTACAGTGTCATCACAACTTAATCCTAGTGAGAAAAAGATAATCAAGATTAACATGAATAAGAATTTTAATCCCGGCGAGCCATATTCTTTTAACATAGGGTTTACATATTCAGTTGTTGGCCAGCAGTTTGAATATAAGCCGGATGTTCCAATAACAGGCACTGTTCAAGAATGAGTGGTAAAATTGGAGAAAGTTGTATACTGGTTTCTCATATCATTATTTGTTCATTCCATATTAATCCTTTTCACAGGTATTGGTTATGTCCAGCCTGATTCTCCTTTATACATGTTATCTGCCAAGTCCTTAACCACCTTTTCACCTGACAACTTCTTTTGGACACGGCCCATGTATCCTTTGTTTATCAGTTTATGGGCAATGCTGGGTGAAGGTGTTATAGGATACATTAATGCTTTTATGATGAGTTTGTTAGTGTTTCCTGCATACTTAATCTCTCAATATACAAAGGATAAGACTAACCAGTTTTTAATAATGTTATTTTCAATTTTACTGCCTTCAGTTTTGTTTTATCCAACATTGGTAATGGCTGAAAACCTGTTCATTCCTTTGTTTATGTTAGGGTTTGTTTTACTTATAAGATGGTGGACAGACCAGTCTAACATCAACTTGGGATTGTTTATATTGGTTTCATTGTTTGCCACACTGACAAAGGTTATGGGTGCAACATTATTCTTAACATTTATCATCTTGATTTTCTTAGACATCATAAACAAAAAAACTGTAAACATGAAAATGGTTTTGATAGGATTGATAGCATTGTTAATACTTTTGACTGTGATATTTTTTCGCAACACTCCAAATATCAACCCTGAAAACCTTATGAAGATCATACCTTATCTGACCATCGGCACGTTCGGCTTAGTTTTCTTGCTACCTAACAAAACAATTCTAAAACCTTATTTAATCCTACTTATCGTTTATATTTTAATCTCATCATCCTCTTCTCATCTTAGGTATCTTGACCCGTTGGTCATCTTGATAATACTACTTTCGTTCACAGGTGAGATGAAAACCAAGTGGTACATCCTACTGGTCGCAGTGCTCATTGTTCTTGCATTGTTTGACAATATTATACCCATTAGGGGATGGGGATTGTTACATCTGTCAACTGCCCACATAATATTAATACATTGGATGATGGGGGATATCACAAGGTTTATCTCATTAATTTTTCTTTTCCCGCTTGCAACATCATTTGTCAACAATAAATCAATCATATTTTTTGCATTATTTTTTGCATTATTTTTTATGATTGGGGGTTATATATTAGGGGTATCTTCACAATTTTTGACTGATGAATGCAGTAAGCTGATGATTTATCTTGATACATGGTATCCGGATTATAATTATATCTTTCCGGATAACACCCATTGCACTCCTTGGATAACATTAAACCATGAAAATGTTTATGATAAAACCCTAACCATAACCTATAAACTGCCAGTCCATTGTAGTAATGGTGTTAAGGTAGTGGGATATTCTGTTTGCAAACAAGAATGATTTATATAACTTCATAATAGTTTCCTTTTTCTTTCTGTTCCCTGTCCTTTACAGAACCCGGCTTGTTAATTCGCGGTCTTAATGTGTCAGCATCCCTGCGCATCGTAACCCCCATCTTTTTAAGGAAGAGGTTCATCCCATCATACTTTTTAACAGGTTGTGACGTCATGCCGTTGATTGAACTTTTTCCTGAGAACAGCATAACCTTTTTTGCCAGCAGTTCAATCAATACTAAGTCATGGTCAACAACAAAACATACCTTGTCAGAATTTGATATCACAGAATGAAGAAGCGATGCAAACTCTAACCTCTGTTCAATGTCAAGGAACGCTGACGGCTCGTCAAACAGATAAATGTCAGCTTCACGCGACAATGCCAATGTTATTGCTATCCTTTGAAGTTCGCCCCCAGACAACGAAGTCAATGGTTTGTCCATCAGTTTGCTTATCCCTAGTTTTCTCACAGATTCGTTGAATATGAACTGATTAAGTTTTTCGTTTGAAAACAACTGGTTTACTAATATGTCTTCTTCTGCTTTTACATACTGTGGTTTGTAAGAGACCTTGAGTGTGTTTTCCCATTCAATGTTGTCAGGTTTAACGATCCCTGCCAACATCTTAACAAATAATGATTTGCCGATTGCATTCCTCCCGAGTATTCCTATTATTTCGCCCTTGTGAACTTCTCCTGGCTGTGATGAGAATGTAAAATTACTGAATTTCTTTTCGAATTTTGGATATTTCAACATTACTTCCCCTTCGCCTTCTTCCTCAGCTTTTTGGCTGAATATTATTTCATGATCCCTAAACCTGACATTTTCATCTTTAAGATAACCGTTCAGGTATTCATTGATCCCATTCCTCACAGATTTTATGCCTGACACAACACCATAAGTATTTTCAAGTCCGTAAAAAACATAGACATAATCTGCTAAATAATCAAACAGTGCAAGGTCATGTTCAATCACTATAACTCTTTTTTCATCTGCAAGCTGTTTAATCATCTTTGCAACAAGTAATCTTTGTTCAACATCCAAGTATGATGCTGGCTCATCAAAGAAATAAAATTCTGCATCTTTTATGTATGCTGCTGCGATTGCAATCTTTTGCAGTTCACCTCCTGACAACTCAGTAAGTTTACGTTTCATAATAGGTTTAAGTTCAAACATCTCAACAGCTTCATTAACATCTATCCTTTTGGGGTTGACCTTTCTGAACAATTCTTCTACAGTGCCCTTGAATGGCCTCAAAAACATGTCAACGTGTTGTGGTTTATAAGACACTTCAACCTTTTTATCAGCTATCTTGCTAAAGTACGCACGTTCAATATTGTTCATTTTATCTAATATTTCTTTCCAATCCCATTCTTTGTCATATTCCCCAAAGTTCGGTTTTAGCATGCCTGTTAATATCTTCATTGATGTGGACTTTCCAATCCCATTCTTGCCCACAAATCCCGTGACACCTTCACTGGGCAGAGGTATCCCGTACAATCTAAAGGCATTTACATTGTACTGATAGGTTGGTTCTTTTCCTTCGATCGGAAGGTTTACGATTGTTATTGCATCGACAGGACATTTTTTAACACAGATTCCACACCCTGTACACAACAGTTCAGAGATTACTGGGTATCCCTTATCATCGATTGTTATAGTATCTTCCCCCATCAACACTCCGGGGCAAAATTTTTGGCACAGGTATCCGCATTTATCCTTAACACATTTCTTTCTATCAATGACTGCTATTCTTATACTCATAATATCAACCAAAGAATTTACAAATTTATAATTCTACAAAGTTATTAATTCTCGTTCGTAACTTTAATAAACCTTTCAATCTCATCATAAAGGTTATGCCATTCCTTATCTATTGCATTCCTATCCAAAATTAGAAAATATCTGTTTGCAACACCATCTTTTGAATAGAATTGTCTGACGATTCCAATATGGTTCAAGAAGTTTAATACTTTTTCTACACTACCTTTTGGCAGTTTAACAGCATCCTTGATATCGGTGATATGTATTGGGTTGTTTTTGGTTTTGGGGTAACCGTTCATAAAACAGTTTAATATTTTTTCAACCCTTTCCGGGTCAATATAATCTTTTATTTCATTTTTGACAGATGTTGAGATTTTAAGATGCGGCCCTCTAAAGATTTTTTTGAAAGCAGTATTCATCATTCTTGAGAACGCCTTTTTGTTTGTGAAAATGAATTTACTGTTTATTATTTGTTGTCCATACTTCTTGATAATTTTATTTGTATCTTCTTTATTTTTCGGGATGTTAATATTTTTTTCTGTTAAGAATCTTATGATTGCAAATGCAGACGTTTTTGATATGTGATATTTTTCTAAGAACATTCTTGTTTCTTCTGACGGATGTTGTTTTCTTTTCTCAACTTCTTCAACCAATCCTTTTCCAAATATTGTCCAATCTTCAGGTGTTGCCCACACTGCATACTCTCCAAGTTCGCAGAATGTCTTGAATGCTTCCTTCCACTCAATTGGACTTATGTTGAGGTGTAAATAGGTTAAGAATTTTTCTGGGACATTGTGTTCAAAATGTGCTCTTGCCATCTTTGCAGCACATTCTTTTGAACATTTGATATTTTCTATTATTCTATACATCATGTCAAGTTTATCAATAATATTATTGTTAACCTTTGTCCTGTGCTTAACAGATTCATATTCTTCATTAGTAAACAATATTTCCATCCATTTCTCCATTGGCGGTTCAGGGAGTTTAATCTCCATAACATTCTTTATTGCCTGTGTCCTCAATTCTTTGTTTAATCTTATCTTGTAAAATTCGTTAGTGTCTATTTTATCAACATATTTCTTTCTTTTCTTAAGATTTTCAAGATGGTCTTCAAGTTCTTTTACTCTTTCAGGGGAGATATGTTTTTTGATTGCAACGTTTATTATCCTTTTTTGATCATTAATAAAGAATAATAAATTTTCTTTGTCATACTTTATTTTGTCAATTTCCTCTTTAACCTCAGTTCTGATTTTATCAACTTGTATTTTACGTTGTATCATTGTAACCATAGTGGTTGTTAATTATGGAGAAATGTTTATAAACTGATTGCAGTACAAAAACATCATGAAACCTAAAAATACAACAAACAGAATAACAACCAATCTTGTTTCATTGAAAAGAATTAAACCGAAAACAGTTTTTGATGATGAAAGGGAGCTGACTAGTTATATAAGTGAAAATGAGTTTGGAATGTTGAACGCCCTATCAGAATCTATAGGATTAACGATAATAGACACTGAACACCAAAAATTTTCCGGACGGTATTATGAGGATATAACTGGTACAATACAGGAAACTGGTGATAAGATAATCATAGAAGTGCAGTTTGGAACTTCAAATCATGATCACCTTGGGAAAATTGTTACATATTCGGCAGCAGAAGATGCACGGTTTGCTGTATGGATTGCAGAGAAATTCAATGAAGAACATATAACAGCATTGGATATAATACAACTAAACATTTTTGCTGTTGAGTTCAGAATATATCAAATTAATGATTCTCCGTATGCTTTTGATTATAATGTTGTAAGAAGACCTGAGTTTACTCTGACTGAAAAACAAAAAACTGAAAAAAAGATTGCTTATGAAAACTATTTTTCATTGTTGTCTGATGCTCTCGCACCGCTTCATGTCCATATTAAACCTGCGGTTGGACAACATGTTATGATGTTCAATTCTGGACGGTCTAATATTTTTTATTCTATTGGTTTTAATCCAACAATAAAAAAGTATTCAATAGATCTTATAATCCACACCACCCAATCCCCTGACAAAAATCATGCTATTCTTCACGAACTTGAAAAATATAAAACAGACATTGAAAAAGTTGTTTACGATGATGTGGATGGCGAAATGGTGTGGGAAGAACTTCCTGTGGCTGCAAGGGTTCGCCTCAGTATACCTTGTGAAAAACAGATAATTGAATTGACAGATGAAGACAAAATCCATCTGATTGATTGGAGCAGAAAGGCTGTTGAAAAGATGTTACATTTTAAAAAGATATTATCAAAGATTCATATCTAATGGGTTCAAATTTTAAGCTTTGTTTTATCAATTAATTTTTTTAAAATGTCCAGACCTTCACTTAAATTTCTAACATTGGCATCAGCCATTGAGAAATCTTGTTTTGCGCTCCACTCAGTAGGTATTGCTATGACAAACATGCCCGCCCGTTTTGCGGCAACCACCCCTGGTGAACTGTCCTCAAACACCACACATTCTATGGGCGCCACATTTAATTTTTTTGCAGTCAATGTATAAATCTCTGGGTCGGGTTTGCTGTGTTTGACTTCTTCTTTAGAAGTCATTGCATCAAAAGTCAGCCCAAGCTTTTTGATTTTTATCTTTAATTCATTGGTTGGGACAGATGATGCAATCCCTATCAACAACTGCATATCTTTTATCTTTTTGATTATCTTTTTCACGTTGGGCATAAGGGGGATTGGTTTGGTTCTGAACCATTCTAAAATAAGTTTTTCTTTCTTTTTGACTAATGCACCGTATGGGATGTTAAGTTTGAATTTGTTGATGATTTCCTTGTCAATGTCTTCACCCTGCCGACCGCATAATTTTTTAATATATTCTTCTTTTGATATGGATATGTTGTATGGTTTAAGCGTCTCATTCCATGTTTGATACTGCCACTGCTCAGTATCTCCGATCACTCCATCATAATCAAATATTACTGCTTTTATCATGCTATCTCCTTTAACCTTTTGAATCTTGGAATTATGTAGTCTTTGTTTCTTTATAAATTATATATATTCGTTGGATGACTGTGATTAATGATAATATTATGGATAATATTATAATATAAATAAACCATTGCCATGAAATAAAGAATCCTATCACAATCCCTAAAAAGATAGTGATAATTCTTTCGCTCCTTTCAAATATCCCCCCCAATTTGTTTGCAGTGTTATGGTCTATCACATGTTTATGTTCTCCGTATGCCCTTACAAAAGAAGGCATGCATGTTCCGATGAATATCAATCCTGCCAGCCAAACTTGGGGATTGATAAAGACTGTTGGAAGGTCATAAAACATTAATGAAAAAAGAAAGATTGCTTCTACAAACCTGTCTGATACTCCATCTAAGAAGCCGCCAAATTTAGTAGTTTGGTCTTTTGCACGTGCCACTGCTCCGTCAATCACATCCATTACACCTGCAACCAGAAAAAATATCGCACCATACACAAACTGGTGAAAAATGATTAATCCTCCTGCAATCAGTGCAAACAATATTGAAAGTAAAGTAATCTGATTAGGTGACATTGGCAATTTTTTTAATATGCCACCTAACCATTTTTGTTCTTTAGAAAATTGTTGTTTTATCATACAGTTTCACTTGTTTCCTCTGTTTGGTTTTGGTGGGTTTGGTGTTCGCCTTTTATAAATTCTTCAGTCATTTGTTTTGCTTCAGGGTCTGGGTATTGAACAGGAGGATGTTTCATCAAATATGCTGACGGTCCTAACAATGCACCGCCAATGTTCCTATCCTTCGCAAGTTTTGCCAATCTTATCGCGTCCACTGCAACACCGGCACTGTTAGGCTTATCATCAACATCCAACCTAAGTTCAATGTTGAACGGCACGTCTGCCCACATCCTCCCTTCTAATCTAATGTATGCGACTTTGTTATTCTTCATGAATGGGACATAATCGCTTGGGCCGATGTGGATGTTTTCATCCTTTATAGGATGTTTTTTCAATTGGCTTTTTACAGATTCGGTTTTGCTAATCTTTTTAGATTTCAACCGTTCTCTTTCAAGCATATTAAGGAAATCAGTATTGCCCCCAAAGTTTAACTGGTAAGACCTGTCAAGTATCGCGCCCCTGTCCTCAAACAGTTTTGCGAGCACGCGGTGGATGATGGTTGCGCCCACCTGTGACTTTATATCATCGCCTATTATAGGTATATTCTTTTCTCTAAATTTGTTTTCCCATTCAGGATTGCTTGCGATAAATATCGGCATACAATTAACAAATGCAGTCCCGCTCTCAAGAGCGACATCTGCCCAGAATTCTACTGCCTTCTGGCTTCCAACTGGAAGATAGTTTATGAGAACGTCAATGTTGTTTTCTTTGATTTCATTAATAATCTTTTCTCTTAATACTTCAATTGGTGCAGTATTTTCCATAGGTTCAAACATGTCCTTGACCCATTTCCCCACACCGTCAAGCACGGGTGCTTCTTGAACTATCACACCGTTTTCTGGCATTGAATCTACAATCTTAACATAGTTTGGTTTAGCGTACACAGCTTCATGTAATGGTTTACCGACTTTATTCTTTGACACATCATATGCTAATACAAATTCAATGTCTTTCCATGAATACGGTCCAATGTTCTCATGCATTAATCCAATCCTTTCAGTATCCATTTTTTTATAATATTCAATTCCCTGGTATAATCCTGCAAAACAGTTCCCCACCCCAACAATTGCAGTTCTAATTTTCATATCCTCACCTCATAACTTTAGATGCTATTAAATATATTTTAATTAGTTAACTTTTTAAAACTATTTAATTTTTATTAAATAGTAAAAAAAAAGTTTCAATGATAATTCAATGATAAACTTCGTTGATAACAGAAACCAAAGTTTTTTAAATGTTTAATTAATACTTCTTATATAAAAAAATGTTGTAAATGTTACCAAACATCTTAGGAGGTGGGTGAATGACTGATGTAATTGGTCCGATGATGACACAGTTTAACCAGATTGATTACAGTATGATTGCAACTAATTTTGTCAACAGTTTAATATCAATATTCTTCTTCATATTAGTTGCAATCATCGGTTATATAATTGCAAAGATTACTGGTTGGCTGTGGAAGTATGCTGCAGGAAAGATTAAACTTGAGCCTTTCATGAAACAACACGGTTTACACGATGCATTGCTTGGCTGGACATTAACAGGGATAATAAAGTTCATATTAGAGTTATGGATTTTCATGCTCTTTCTTGGATGGGCAGCACAGATGTCAGGATTTTTGTTCCTAACAGCAAATATACAAGGTATAATAAATTACATACCTGACTTAGTCAAAGGATTAACAATCTTAGTGATTGCAATGTTGGTTGGTGATTATATAACTGACAGGATTAAGGCCAGCAGGGTTACGCCGTTTGCTAAACCTATAGGTACATTGGTGGAAGTTGTGATAGTTTACATCGGTGTGGTAATGGCATTACCATTGGTTTTGCCAGGTGCTAACACTATCATTTTAGAATCCACATTCATGACTGCAGTCAACGCATTCTTTGCAGCGATTGCGATAGCAATAGGATTAGGTGGTGCAATAGCGATCGGCCTTGGTACAAAGGATACAGTAAGGGTAGTTGCTAAGAAGAAACAGAAAGACCTTGAAAAATTGATTTAATTTTTTTATTCTTCTTTTTTGGTTTTTAGTAATCAATATAAATTAAACTATCTAAAATATGTTAGCAATCTTTATAGGGCCCGTGGCGCAACGGTAGCGTGCTGCCTTCGCATGAAACCCTTTTTCTTTGTAAAGAAAAAGTGTTTCATCCCAAAAAGAAACATTCTTTATGAAGTAAGGATTGTAAACTATATTGAAAAAGGCAGAGGTTCCGGGTTCAAATCCCGGCGGGTCCAATATAGCAAAAGTAGAAAAATGTGAGTCTGACACCAATATTTATATTGTTTATGATTGAATAATGATGGTGATAACTATGAAAATGGCTGGATTGGTTTTGCTGGTGATAGGATTTTTTTCATTTGTTGGAGCATTTGGATGTTTAATCATACAGAGTGGAATGTTTAACGTTACTGTGTCCAATGATATTGTTTGGCTTGTTTTTATATCATTTATAATTATAACGATAATCACTGTTCCGCTTGGGATAATACTGCTTTTCATTGATAAATATAAAAAGAGGAAAAAGATTGTTGACACATTCACTAAAATCAAAGATAAGCCTGTTGTCTTAACCCCTAAAGTCAGTATTGCTCCTAAAACCACAAAAACCATAGTTAGTTCTGATAGGGGAGTTAAGAGTAAGGCTAAGCCTGTTAAAAAGGTAAAGGTTAAACAGCGGTCAAAATCTAAGATGTCTGTGAAGAAGAGAAAGAGTTCTAAACAAACTACAAAGCGTAGAACAAAAACCAAGAAAAGGTAATTTTATACTTTGTTTTCTGTAAGGTTATGGTATGGTGGTACATTGGTTTCACAAAAGGATATAAATATGATTATTGACTGGTGTGAAAGAATTAAAAAGGAAAGGGGCAAGGTTTATATCATAGAACGTAATCCTTTTAAGGATAAGATTAAATGGACGATGAATAAGATTTTCATTGAGATTGACAGGCCGATAGAGGTTGCAAACAAAACATCACTTGTCTATGATTCAACAACAAAACAATTATGGCATTATATTGGAGGTTCATGGAGGCGGGTGGTTCCAGATGTTAAAGAATAATATTTTATTAATAATATTATTTTCTTCAATACTATTTTTTGGGTGTGTGGGGAACAATCATAAAATTGCAACAGGTAAGAGTGTAGTGGTCGGCCCGGAATTGTGGAACACAACAAGTTATAAAACATATTCTGATGAACAAATGATCTTGACAAAAAAGGTTGGTATTACATTTGAAGATTATTCTATATATACTGTTGGCGATTGCGGGTCGTTTGAGAATGATACTAAAAAGGACGACTGTTTTATTGCTTGCGGGGTAAAACTCAATAATTCTGAAGTCTGCTCTTTTACTTCATTGCCTGACGATTGTTATTATAAAATTGCAACGGCAGATAACAACATTGATTCATGTTCAAAGATTAATAATACCACGGTCAAGAATAAATGTTATCTTTATAACGGCGTTTACTTTGGGAATATCAATGCATGTGATTTATATTCAGCCGGTTCATCAAACAATGACAACATAGAGAAATGTTATATCAGTGTCTATGAAAAGGAAAATTTTAGTGATTGCGAAAACAAAAACATTCACAAGTTTAAGGAATGGTGTGCCACAAACAAAACAATCAACCTCTCACTTTTCAACACTACACGCGGTTTGTTCTTATCAAACATGACAGAATGTTTTGTTTGGACAGTATTAAACCTTTCAGAGCAGGAGCAGGAAGGATACAATATAGGAATACAAAAGAATTATTCTATGCTTGCGGAATATTATAATGTTCCGTATGTTGCATTTGATGGAGTAGTTGAACCTAACAATATTCGTTCGTTTATGCGCAATAACAAGATAGATTATATGATACTTGACAGAATTCCTGAATGGTTGATAAACCCAGAAACTGAGACAGGACTGTTTGAAGTGTATTCTGATAACGGTTGTGTAGTTGTCAATGTTAAGATGATAAATTCATCACCAAAGAATGTTCTAACCAGTTGATTAGATTTTGAAGGTGTGTTAATATGAATAATGAAAAGGTGATAATATGAAATATGGAAACATTGAAGTTAAAGTTTTTGGTCATGCGTCTGTAATGATAAAGGGTTCAAAGACGATTTATATAGATCCTTATGTATTACCTGATAATCCTGAAAAGGCTGACATAGTAATATTTACTCATAAGCATTATGACCATTGTGCAGACCCTAAAAAGATATTAAAGAATGATACAGTTACTGTGGGGGCGGACTGTAAATATGCACAGGTTAATGTTTCCCCAGGTGACATCAAAGAGATTAATGGTGTGAAGCTGGAGTTTGTCCATGCTTATAATATTGATAAAAAGTTTCACCCGAAAGGAATGGGCACAGGTGTTATTGTTAACATTGATAATGCAAGAATATATCATGCAGGTGATACAGATGTTATACCTGAGATGAAAGATTTAAAAAATATTGACATTGCACTTCTTCCTATAGGTGGGACTTATACAATGAACATTAATGATGCAGTTGAAGCTGTCGGTCATATCAAACCCAAGGTTGTTATCCCAATACATTACAACACGTTTGATGGTATTGAAGCAGATCCGAACGAGTTTAAGAGAAAGGTTGAAGAGAAGTATGAGACAAAAGTATACATAGAATATTAATCTAAATTTAAAAGTTAAAGGTTATTGCTGATCAAAGTTTATTAGATTGAATATGGTGGACAACAGGATAATGGAAGAGCTTACACATATTCCAAACCATTTATAAACTTTTCGTTATTTAAAGTATATGCTTTTATAATTTTAAAACCCTGCAATACCTGTGCACAGGTGGTGATATATTGAAGGATGAGATTAAATATTCTGACCATGAGCTTATTCCAGAACATTTGCCTCTAAGCAAAGAGGAGGAAGAAGAACTTCTTAAGAAATTTAACACCACAAAACAAAACCTTCCAAAGATTAAGAAGAACGATATGGGTTTAAAGATAATGATGCGCAAGCACAGTTTTAAAGTTACAAAAGGGATGATCATTAAGATTCACCGTAAGGATTTCACTGGCGAATATGATTATTATCGTGTGGTTGAATAATTCTCAGTTGACCTTTTAATCAGTTAGAGGTTATGTTGAAGAATGCAATAAAGGTATGGTAATTGAAAAGTATTATATTTGAGGGGTGTCATATGATTAAGAATGAATTGGAAGCGTATTTTAGGGAACATTCTTTTGTTAGGCAACATTTAGAATCTTACAACAGGTTTATAGACAACGGTATGCAGAGCATAATAGACAACGTAGGCGTCATACCTACCAACATTGAAGGTTACAGCATACGTTTGGGAAAGGTAAGGCTTGAAAAGCCGATGATCATTGAAGCTGACGGTTCTCGAAGAGAAATCTTGCCAAACGAGGCTCGCTTACGAGGGATAACATATTCTGCACCGATTTTCTTAGAAGTCATTTCTGTCATGCACGGTATAGAGTCAATGGTTTCAGAGGTTTACATAGGCGAATTGCCTGTCATGTTAAAATCAAAGTTATGTTATCTTGAAAACATGAGTTCTGAAGAATTGATCGATGCTGGTGAAGACCCTGATGACCCTGGTGGTTATTTTATAATTAATGGAAGTGAAAAGGTTTTGGTTGGCATTGAAGACCTTGCACCAAATAGGTTAATAACTACTAAAGAGGGTACAAAATCCATAGTCATTTCAAAGATATTTTCAACAAAAGATGGTTTTAGAGCGAGATGTGTTGTTGAACGTAAGAACAATGGTATTTTTAAGCTTGAATTCCCAAGTTCACCTACTGAACTTTATCTTACTATTGTATTGAAAGCATTAGGATTAAAGAATAATAAAGCAATCTTAGAAAATCTTCCTGATGACTTAATGTTAAAGAACGATTTTCTTATTAATTTTGATGAGGACAAAACAAAGACAAATGATGATGCATTAAAATATTTGGGAAAGAGAGTAATGCCCAATCGTGATGAAGCAGAGCAATTATTGCGTGCAGAATTGTTGTTGGACACTTATCTTCTCCCGCATATCAGCAAACAGAAAGAGGATAGGATCAAAAAGGCAAAGTTTTTGATTGAGATGGCATATCGTGCCAACCTTGTTGGCACAGAACGGGTGGCTCCTGATGATAAGGATCATTATGCTAATAAGAGGGTTAAGATATCAGGTGTTCTGATGGAGGATTTGTTCAGGTATGCGTTTAAGTTTTTGGTTAGGGATATTCAATATCAAGCTAGTAGGGCTGAGGCAAGAGGGCGAAGATTAATCGTTCAGAACTTAGTCAGGCCTGATGCATTGAGTGACAGGATTCGTATTGCGCTTGCAACAGGCAATTGGGTGGCAGGGCAGACTGGTGTTGCACAACTTCTTGACAGGACAAGTTATCTTTCGATGTTATCCCATCTTAGAAGGGTAATTTCCCCGCTCAGTAAAAAACATCCCCATTTCTTGGCAAGGGATTTGCATGGGACTCATTGGGGAAAGATTTGTCCCACTGAAAGTCCAGAAGGTCCAAACATTGCACTTGTTAAGAATTTAGCACTGATAACAGAGGTCACTCCTGGTGAACAGAATGAACAGGAGCATGTTAATGCAATTATCGAGAAATTAAAGGAAAATAATGTTAAGATGATATAATTGAATAAACTCAAAAAATAGATAAGGTGGTAATATGAATACTGGAGTTTATGTTAATGGGTGCTTGGTTGGGTATCATGATAATCCTTTAGAACTTTATAACCAACTCGTTGCCAGCAGGAGGAAAGGTGAAATAACAAAACATGCAAACTTTTCATACAATAAGACATTCAATTCGTTTTATATTAACACAGACAGAGGAAGAGCGAGAAGGCCATACATTATAGTTGACAATGGGAAATCACGGCTTACTCAGGAACTTAAAGACAAATTAAATTCTAATGAAATAGGATGGGAAGATTTAGTTAACATGGGTGTTATAGAATATTTAGATGCAGAAGAGGAAGAGATGGCTTATATTGCACAATGGGAAAATGAACTTAACGAGAAACATACACATTTGGAGGTTGACCTGATTTCAGTGTTAGGTACAGTTGGTGGCAGTTTACCTTATCCAAACCATAACTTATCATCCAGAAATGCAATGGCGGCGTCACAAACAAAACAGTCTTTAGGATTGTACTCTGCAAATTATACAAATTATTATTTGTCACGGTCATATATTATGTACTACCCACAGCTACCCTTGGTCACAACGCGGACTTATGAAAATCTTAAGATGGGCAACCACGCGGCTGGCCAGAATTTTGTTGTTGCAGTGTTGTCATATGAATACAACACAGAAGATGCCATCATAATCAATAAAGGTGCATTGGACAGGGGGATGGGAAGAGTAGTTATGTTTAGGACTTCAACTGCTGAGGAAAAAAGGTATCCCAGTGGACAGAAGGACAAGTTTGAAATACCACCACCTACAATATTGGGGTATCGGTCTGAAGAGGCATACAGGTATTTAGGAAGTGACGGTATAATCTCGCCGGAAGTTAATGTTAAAGGTGGCGACGTGCTCATAGGCAAAACTTCGCCGCCAAGGTTCTTAGAAGAGATTTCAGTTTTTGGTATAATTGAGGAGAAAAAGAGGGAAAGTTCAGTAACTGTTAAGTCTGGCCAGGTGGGTATAGTTGATTCAGTCATGGTTACTGATTCGTTGGGTGGCAATCGCATGGTTGAGGTTAGGCTTAGAGATATTAAGGTTCCTGAACTGGGTGACAAGTTTGCAGCGCGTTCTGGACAGAAAGGAGTTATAGGAATGATTTTGCCACAGGAGGACATGCCTTTTACTAAGGATGGCATCGTTCCTGATTTGATTGTTAATACTCATGCTATCCCATCTAGGATGACGTTTGGCCATATCATTGAAATGATGGGTGGCAAGGCAGGTTCAATAGTCGGTAAAAGGATAGATGGTAGTGCATTTGTTAATGATAACATTGATGATTTTAAGAAAATGTTAAAGGATAATGGGTTTGATGAGTATTGTGAAGAGGAAATGTTTGACCCTATAACTGGAAGAAAACTAAGAGCAAAGATTTTTGTTGGAGTTGTTTATTATCAGAGGTTGCATCATCTTGTATCTAATAAGATTCACGCACGGTCGAGGGGTCCAGTGCAGTTATTAACAAGGCAGCCCACTGAAGGTCGTGCAAGAGGTGGCGGACTACGTTTTGGTGAGATGGAAAGGGATTGTTTGATAGGTTATGGGTCATCTATGCTTATAAAAGAAAGATTGCTTGAAGAGAGTGATAAATCTACGATGTTGGTATGTGCCCGCTGTGGCTCTATAGGGTATTTTGATTACACAAAGAATAAGACAGTTTGTCCTATATGTGGTGACAGTAACAAGTTCTATAAAGTTGAGATTAGTTATGCGTTCCAATTATTGCTTGATGAGATAATCTCTCTTGGTGTAAACCCCAAAATCCTTTTAGAGGATAAGGCTTAGTTTGAATAAGGTGGTGTCATGGTTGACTTGGTAGTTGATAAGAAGATTGGTGGCGTGCGATTTACAGTATTATCTCCAGATGAGATTAGAAAGATGAGTGTAGTTAAGGTTACAGTTCCAGATACGTACAATGATGATGGGTATCCGATAGAGAACGGCCTTATAGATACTCGGATGGGTGTTATCGATCCGGGATTAAAGTGTAGGACATGCGGTGGCAGGATGGGAACATGTTCTGGTCATTTTGGAAGGATTGAACTTGTTAGGCCGGTCATAAATCCTTTGTATTCAAAGATTATTCTTTATCTTCTACGTTCAACATGTCCAAAATGTCATCGGGTAATATTAGATGAAAAAGATGTTGACAAGTTAAAAGCTGAATTGAGTGAGTATGAAGCAATGGAAGATGAAGAGAAAGAAGCCTCAAACCTTGTTGTGAAATTTAAAACTAAGAAATTAAAAGGTAATGTATGCCCCCATTGTGGTGCTAAACAACCTGAGATTACACTTTTAAAACCCACAACTTTTTACAAAGATAAAGTCGCAATGTTGCCCACTGAAGTTAGGGAATGGTTAGAAGGCATATCAAATGATGATTTAAGATTGCTTAAGATTGATCCTATCCATGCGAGGCCGGAGTGGATGGTGTTAACTGTGCTGCCTGTTCCGCCTGTGAACGTTAGACCGTCGATAACCTTGGAAAGTGGCGAACGGTCTGAGGATGATTTGACACACAAACTTGTTGACATCATAAGGATTAATCAAAGGTTGGAAATGAACATCAATGCTGGCGCGCCGCAGTTAATCATAGAAGACTTATGGGAGCTGTTGCAATATCATGTGAGCACATATTTCAATAATGAACTCCCAAACACTCCTCCTGCCCGTCACAGGTCAGGTAGGGCATTAAAAACTTTGGCACAACGATTGAAAGGTAAGGAGGGAAGGTTTAGGTATAACCTTTCAGGTAAGCGTGTTAATTTTTCTGCTAGGACTGTTATATCACCCGACCCGCGTCTTGACATTAACATGGTAGGTGTTCCACAGACAATTGCAGAGGAGGTAACAGTTCCTATCAAGGTTACGACATGGAACATTGAAGAAGTTAAAAAGTATATTTTATCAGATGAATATCCAAAGGCTGTTTATGTTATCATGCCAAACAATCACAGGGTAAAGATCACTGAACATACAAAACAGGAAGTTATTGACGGTCTTATTCCTGGGTGTGTTGTTGAACGGCAATTGATATCTGGTGATATAACACTATTTAACAGGCAACCATCACTTCACAGGATGTCTATAATGGGCCATACTGCAAAAGTGTTGCCTGGCAAGACATTAAGAATAAACCCTGCAGTGTGCCCGCCATACAATGCAGATTTTGATGGCGATGAGATGAATCTTCATATAATCCAGAGTGTTGAAGCACAGGTTGAAGCAAAAGAATTAATGGAGCCTCACAAACAGATGTTGTCTGTTCGTCATGGTAGGATGATAATTGCACCTAATGAGGACCACATTTCAGGAGCTTTTAAGCTTACGTATAATGCAGTATTTGACAAGGTTGAAACGTCCTATTTATTATCTGTTGCAGGGATTACTCACCTCCCCGAACCTGATGTTGGTGACAAATATTCAGGTAAACTTTTAATGTCTCTCTTAATACCTGAAGGAATAAACTATTCTGAGAAGACAGATTTTTATTCGCTTGATAAGGAAGAAGGACAGGTTAAAGTTGAGAATGGTGTTTTAGTTCAAGGTGCACTTGACAATAAAAGTTATAGGGAAATCGGTGAACAGTTGACCTATTTGAAAGGGTATGATGCTGGCAGGGAATTTGTGAATAGGAGTACATTGTTAGGGCTAACGACTCTTAAGATTATGGGATTCTCTTTAGGGTACAGGGAATATGAATTGCATGATGCCACACAAAAGAAGATAAAGGAGATAATAAATAATGCTGAGAGAGAGATTGATGCAATAGTTTTAAAGTATAAGAATAAAACATTAAAACGTGCACCAGGATTGACATTAAAGGAAACGCTTGAAAACAAAATCTTAGAAATAAATGGCAAGACCAGAAAATTGTGCGGGAAAATAATAGAGAATGCATTCGGTCCTGATAACAATGCATTGATCGTTGCAAAGATCAAGGCAAGAGGTTCAATAGTTAACACAATTAACATGTCTGCAATGGTTGGACAGCAGTCAGTTAGAAGTAAAAGGTTGACACGTGGGTACCATAACAGGACATTGCCACATTTTCTCCCGGGTGACCTTGGTGCAAGGGCAAGAGGTTTCATACCGCGTTCTTTCCTTGAAGGGTTAACACCTGTTGAGCATTTCTTCCAAAGTATGGGTGGTAGGGATTCGATGGTTATAAAAGCACTCAGGACTGGACGGTCTGGATATATGCAAAGAAGGATGATACATGCGTTGCAGGATATATATGTTAGTGATGATTTGAGTGCAAGAGAGTTGTCTGGTAAGATTATCCAGTTTATTTATGGTGGTGACGGTCTTGATCCTACATATTCAATGTATCATAAGTATGTGTGATGGTGGTTTTAATGGTTAAGAAAAAGATTAAGGATGAATGGAAGATAACACCTTATGAGCCAATAGGTGTTGTTGCTGCGCAAAGTATTGGTGAACCTGGAACCCAGATGACTATGAGGGCGTTCCATTATGCTGGCATGGCTGAACAGGTGCCGACAGGCCTTCCAAGGTTGATAGAACTTGTTGATGCGCGCAAGACACCTAAACAGCCAATAATGGAAATTCATCTCAACAAAAAGTTTGCAAAATCTGAGAAGAAAGCCATGGAAGTTGCACACAGGATTGAATATTTATTATTGGATCAGGTTGCAAAAGTTAAAGAGGATCTTGGTGAAAAAACAATAGTTATTACTATAAACAATGATGAGATTAAATATCATGGGATTAGTGTGGACAATATCCGATCAAAAGTGAGAAGTTTCTTTAAAGAGAAAGATGTCAGGGTTACATCAAAAGATAATAAGATTAAAATTGTGTTTGGGAATAAGAATAAATTGATTGACATCAGAAAAGTTTACATTAAACTTTCAAAGCTTCATCTTTCTGGTGTTAAGGGTATTGAGAAAGCAATGGTTATACAGCAGAATGATGAATATATAATTTTTACTAGTGGGTCAAACATAAGTGATGTGAGAGAAGTTGAAGGTGTTGACACCGCAAGGGTATTTTCAAATGATGTTAAAGAGGTTGAGAAGACATTGGGTATTGAAGCTGCTAGAACTGTTCAGGTACAGCAGGTTAAATATGTTATGGATTCACAAGGGTTATATGTTGATGTGAGGCATATTATGCTTCTTGCTGATGCAATGTGTTTTGATGGTGAGATTACATCAATCGGACGGCACGGGTTAGCAGGTGGCAAACCCAGTGTGTTTGCACGTGCAGCATTTGAAGAGACTGTCAGGCATATAACTGAGGCGGCAGTTACTGGGACAGTTGACAGGTTACAAGGCGTGACTGAGAACATACTGATTGGTCAAACAGTTCCGTTGGGTACGGGGCGAGTAAAATTAAAGGTTAAACTTTAACAAATGGAGTAGGTGATTTTTATGAAAGATATCGGAACGATTGAAAAGAATATTAGGTTGGCATACAATACTGGTAAAGTTGTCATAGGAATTAATGAATGCAAAAGAAGTGTGATGAATGGTGAAGGCAAACTGATTATTTTGTCTAATGATAGTCCAAAGGATATAAAGAATGATATAACATATTATTCAGAACTTGCACAGATTCCGTTGGTCATATACCCCAATTCTGCAATACGGTTGGGTGAGACATGTGGCCGGCCGCATCCGATTTCAGTTATGGTAATATTGAATGAGGGCGACTCAAAGGTGTTGGACGTTTTCAAATAGATAAAAGGGGATTTTTTGATAAAAAGAGTTATCGACAGCACAACATTGGGTTCAATGAACCTGTTTGAAAGGATAACACATGTTTCTCCTATGGACTGTGTTATTACAGATAATAATGTGTTATTCGTTGTCAATCGTGGGCTCCTGCGTAAAAGTATAGGGCGTGATGCATCATCTATTAAAAGGTTAAAAGAAAAATTTAAAAAGAATGTTAGGATTGTTGAGTATAATCCAAACATAGAAGTATTTATAAAGTATTTGATGTCTAATATTCAAATAATCTCAGTTAGTGAACAAGATGACACTGTTCATGTTACTATTAATTTGAAACATCGCGGGCTTGCAATTGGTAAGGGTGGTGAAATCATTAAAAGAAATAGGGACATAATAAAGAGATTGTATGGTAAAGAGTTGAAACTTATAACAAAATAATGGATATATTATATTAAGTGTAACAGTGGAAAGTGAAAGTGTGTAATAATATGTTAATATGGTGGTATTATGGGTCATGGTGAATTTGCAGGCAGAGACCTTTTAAGGAGAAGAAAAAAACAGAAATGGTTATCAAAAAGATGGAAACGGAGAAAACTTAACCTTAATTTTAAGTATAACCCTGCGGGGAAGGCGCCGATGGTTAGAGGAATTGTTTTAGAGAAACGTGCACTTGAGCAAAAACAGCCGCATTCAGGACTGATAAAGTGTGTCAAAGTTCAGCTGGTTAAGAACGGGAAGGTTGTTACTGCTCATGCACCGGGAAACAGTGCAATCAATTATATTGATGAGCATGATGAAGTATTATTGTCTGGTCTTGGCGGTTCACAGAGGGGACAGATGGGTTCAATCCCCGGAGTCAGGTTTAAAGTTGAAAAAGTTAACAATATTGACCTTAAACTGTTGTGGAAGAAAAAGAAAGAAAAACCTAAGAGGTAAAAGGTGATAACATGGACTTGTCAAAATCTTTTCTTTTGTTTGGAAAATATTCATTTGACGGTATTGAAGTTAGTGACATTTCACTTAAACCGCATATTTCCCTTACTCCTATCCATACTCCACATTCTGCTGGGAGGCACGTTAAAAAACAATTTGGAAAGGATAAAGTTAACATTGTTGAGAGACTGATAAATAAACTTATGCGTGGCGGTACTGGTGACAAGATTTCGGGCAAAGTTATAAGAACACATGGTAAACTCCAGGGCAAAAAGCAGAAGGTTATAAAGATTGTTATGCGGACATTTGACATCATTCATGAGAGAACCAAAAAGAATCCTATTCAAGTGCTCGTTGATGCCATACAAAACTCTGCGCCTAGGGAGGATGTGACTCGTGTGTCGTTCGGTGGTGTGTCTTATCAAGTTGCAGTTGACATTTCTGTTACTAGGAGGTTAGACCTTGCACTTAGGAACATTGCACTGGCATCGCTTATGAGGTGTTTCAATAAAAAGATTTCTTTATCAGAGGCGTTGGCTAATGAGATTATATATGCTGCCCAAGGTGACTTGCAGAATTCATATGCTGTCAAGAAGAGAGATGAAATCGAAAGGATGGCAAGGGCTGCAAGGTAAATGTATTTTACGAATGTGAATAGAATTATAAAAAACCTTTTTAAACTTTTTATTTTATATTTATGTTCATTGTTATGCGGCTGTAGTCTAACCTGGTTAGGACGCAGGCCTTCCAATAGAAAAAGATTTTTCTGATAGGGTTGAAAGTAGAAAGAGGTAAGCCTATGATTCGGGTTCAAATCCCGACAGCCGCATAATTATAAGTTGTTTAATTTGGTTTTGTTTTTTAAACCCATTATATTACTGCATATATTTTTAAATCATTTTTATTAAATTTATTATATGAATATGAAGTATGTTCATAATGTTCATTTTAGAGCGCGTAATTGGGTACGTTCAGCATTGATCATCATAAGGGACACTTATGGAAAAAAATTTATCAATCTGGAAAAAATGTTTGGAAGAAGGTATGGTAAACAGATTGCTAAAAATGCATGTACTGCTTCTAATAATGCGATGGTTTCTAAGCTTATTGAGAGTGATGAAACGCTTGCAGAACTGTGGAAAAGAATAAAATATTTTATAGCTAATGGGAATTATAAAAAAATGATGACCGAAAAGGAGTATGTTGCAATCATTGTAGAAATTTTTATAAACGAAATGCCCATCATCGGTCCTTTAACAAACAGGTTTAGTCATGTTAAACCGCTCAATGAAACAAATATAACAATTGACAAAAATGGATTAATAATTATTCCAACAAGTAATTGGAAGAATGGGGAAAAAGTAGAACGTAAGATAACTTTTGATTCTTTACCAAAAGCAATACGCGGAACACAACATACAATCGATTCTTTAGTATCAGAATATAAACAAAATAATGAGCTGATTGATTGTTTAGATGATATTATAAGATATATGCCACAGCTTGGCAAAGGTTCAACAGATGAAGAAAGAAGACGAGTTATTAATGAACTTTTGATTATAGCTAAAAAATTAAGGAAAAAGAGGCATAAATTCAAGGTTGAATCTAAACAACTTTTATCTACATTGACTGATAAAATAGGTGCAATAGATTTAATAAAATCATCAAACGACCCCGAGAGGATAAGAAAAAGAAAAGAGAGAAATTGGCCTGCTGCTTTGATGAAAGTGATAGCAGTTAGAGATAGGTTTATTAAAAGAAATGTTGAGATTATCGAACTACTTAAACCTGCTCTTTATAAAAGAAGACAAAATCTATTGGCAAGTTATGAGCAGTTTGTTTATCTTCATGATTATATAGACAATATAGTCATTGAATATATTGATTTATTGTATAAGTTGGAGAAAAATAAAACTTCTAAAAATATACAACCATCAAAATATTGGCAAGTTAAAAAATTAATCAATCTGATAAATAACTGGTTAACACCTTATTTGCATGATAAAACATATAATCATATGATATGGGAAATAGGAGAAAAATTAGTAAATTCTGTGAGAGCACTCAATAGAAGTAATATACAACAATCTATTGATTATGTATTGGATGCTCGTGTAATTCAGTTAAGGCATTACCAAGCACTTATTATGGACAAAGAAAATAAAAACATTGAAGTGGGTACTGAAAAGGATAATATACCTTATCAAGCAAAGACATAGTTGTATGTATTTCTGTTTTCAAGCCAGATTAGGTTTTTTGTATTATATTTTAAATTTTTTATAATCTATGTTAATGTCACCAATCCTTTTTTCATATGATTTGATTTGTTCTAAGTTTGCATGTAATGTAGGATGTTTTGGCAAGAATTTTGAACATGTGTCATCGTATGGTTTGATTGAATGTTCAAATATTCCAATATGTTTTGATAATGCAATTATTTCTTTTTTGTCCATGCCAATCAATGGACGAAGAATTAGGTATGGATATCCTAATGTTTCATCTATTACTGATAAGTTTTCTAATGTTTGCGATGCAACCTGTGCTAATGATTCACCAGAAACAAGTGTATTAATATTTTCATCTTTCAATAATTGTTCACTTAACCTATACATATATCTTCTGTAAACTATTAACCTGTCACTTGGCGGGACATGTTGTACAATTTGTTTTGTTATTGGTTTAAAGTTTATCGCATACAATGTTAATGTGTCAGGAGAATATTTTTTAAGCTGTTTCAGAATGTCACCAATCTTACCACCCTGTCCAGTGAACGGATTGAAATTGTCAACAGAATGAAAATGAATAAACACTGGTTTGCATCCCCTTTTCATCATCATCCATGCAGCAACTGGACTGTCAATCCCACCTGATAACATCACACCGACTTTGCCAGTTATGCCAAAGGGCAATCCACCCGCACCGTTCATAAACCGTGTGTTATATATTTTGTGTAATTGTATTATGTATATCTTAACTTTCTTACCTATTTTAATCATTAATTTTGTATTGCTTTTTTTATTAACATTTATACCTTCCTTGATTATTCTATTTAAGACAAGGTGTGTTACTTCGGGCGATGTTAGTTCATAAGATTTATCTTTCCTTGTTACTGAAACTTCAATGCTTGATTCAGTTGTTATGTTTGAGTTTTTAATTATATCAACAGACGTTTTAACAATTTCATTGATGTCTTTGTTAACTTCTGTTCCTACACCATAACCGTCAATCCCAAACACATATTTTAATCTTTCATAATTCTCTTGTGAGTATGGGACAATCATGATATCTCTGTTTATAATCGGAGTGACATTGAGTTGTTTTTTAACATTGTTTTTTAGTTTCTTAAGAAAGAGTGTTCTATTACTGCCTTTTAACCATAATTCTCCATAATGGCAAAAAATAAAAGAAAATGGGTATGATTTCAATTACATACCACCCATGCCTTGCATGCCGCCAGCGCCTGCACCACCACCAGTCGATTTACCTTTTGATGCGATTATGTCATCAATCCTCAACATCATCGTGGCGGCTTCTGTTGCGCTTGACACGGCTTGTTTTTTGACCCGTGTCGGTTCAATGACGCCGAGCTTTTCCATGTCATCAATCTTTGCATCGTATACACTGATGCCGTCAGAAACATTGCCTTTTGTGTGATTTGTCCTTAATGTTACTAAAGTATCGATTGCATCCATACCAGTTGATTCTGCAAGGGTCTTTGGAATGATTTCAAGAGAATCTGCAAATGCCTGTATTGCTAATTGTTCCCTGCCACCAATCTTTATTGCATACTCTCTGAGTTTCTGGGCAAGTTCAATCTCTATACTGCCACCACCAGTCACATAACTGCCATCCTCTATAGCGCTTGCAACTGCACCCATTGCATCAACAACTGCACGTTCCACCTCGTTTACTACATGTTCTGTGCCTGCTCTTAAAAATAATGTAACTGCTTTTGCACTTTCACAGCCTTCTATGAACACCATTGATTCTCCTGCCACCTTCTCTTCATAAACCTTGCCTGCCTTGCCCAAGTCTTTTTCTGATAGGTCATCCAATGTTGAGATTATACGGCCGTTGGTCGCACGTGATAACTTTTCAAGGTCAGACTTTTTAACTCTCCTAACAGCTGCTATCCCTGCCTTTGCAAGAAAATGCTGTGCAAGTTCATCAATGCCTTTTTGGCAAAATACTGTGTTTGCACCAGATTCTTTTATTTTATTAACCATGTTTCTTAGCATCTTCTCTTCTTGGTCAAGGAATGCTTTCATCTGGTCAGGGGATGTAATCTGTATCTTTGCATCAGTTTCTGTCTTTTCAATTTCTAATGGGCATTCTAACAATGCAATCTTAGCATCTTTAATGTTCTTAGGCATGCCAGTGTGTACAATCTCTTTGTCGATCACTACACCTTTAATGTATCTTGTATCCTTGATTGCACCGCCCTCTTTCTTTTCAATCTTTATCAGGTCAGTGTCAATGATGTAATGATCATTTTTTTCTTCTGCAACTGCTGTTATTGCATCAACAACTAATTCAGCTAAATACCTTTTTGATTCTCCAAGACCTATTGATTTAGAATCCATTGAGATTGATGCAATTTTAATAAGTTTTTCTTTGTCATTGATTGAAATTTTATAGCTTAAATCTTTGAGAAGTTCATCAGTCTTCTTTGCAGCCAAGTTATAACCTTTGATGATTGTTGACGCATGAATATTTTGGTCTAAAAGGTCACCGGCATTCTTTAACAGATAGCCTGCGATTACTACTGATGTTGTTGTGCCGTCACCGACTTCTTTGTCTTGTGTCTTTGCAATCTCAACCATAATCTTAGCAGCGGGATGTTCAACGTTCATTTCTTCAAGTATGGTTGCACCGTCATTTGTGATTACAATGTCACCCAAGTCGCTAACTAACATTTTGTCCATGCCTTTTGGTCCCAATGTTGTCTTGATAGTGTTTGCGACTGCATAACCTATTAAGATGTTTAATCGTTGTGCATCTCTTCCCAATATCCTCTTAGAACCTTCAGGCATCATTGCCATTTGTTGATTTTCAATGTTTGTCATATTCACCACCTCCTAACCTTTTTACTATCATACTTTTACAACTTTCATAATCTTATAGTTTATACCAATGTCTAAAATATATACAAGTTTTATCAAACTTTCCACTTTATATATCTTTTAACTTTACATGATATTAGTTAATTCTAACCCTCTATCATGCTATTAAAAGTATTAAATTTTAGCCATATTAATTTAAGTATAAATATTTAAAAATGTTGTGTTATCATTGTAGTTTCTTAATTTTATCTCTCAAACATTCTAATCTTTCTCCCGTATTTTCTAAAGTCTTTACCTGCATACTTGGCCTTTTTCCCTAGTCTTTCTTCAATTCGTAGTAATTGGTTATACTTGGCAGTCCTCTCGCCCCTTGCAGGTGCCCCGCTCTTAATCTGTCCAGTTTCAAGGCCCACTGCGAGGTCGGCTATCGTAGTATCTTCTGTTTCGCCGCTGCGGTGGGATATCATTGTCCTAACACCATGGGATAAACAATATTTGAATGCTTCATATGCTTCATACACTGTCCCGATCTGGTTAACTTTGAGAAGTAAAGTGTCCATTGACCCTTCATCAATCGCCCGTTTGACTCGTGACAGATTGGTAACTGTCAGGTCATCTGCTATAATTTGGACATTAGTGTTGCTGAATGTTTTTCTAAGTTCACTGAACATCCTATAATCATTCTGTTCAAACGGGTCTTCGATGCTGACAATGGGATATTCTGCAATGAGTTGTTCATAATATTCTAAGAGTTCAGGAGGAGTCATCGATGCACCGTCAATGTTATACATCTTATCATAAAATTCTGATGCTGCTGCGTCGATAGCCATACCAACCTTTCCATTATACCCCAACTCTTCAATTGCCCAGTATATCGCTGACAATGCTTGTTCAGTGTTTTCCATAGGGGGCGCATAACCACCTTCATCACCTACATTTTTTGCTGTCGGTCCATAAATATCAACCAAATACTTTCCAAGTGTATGATATATTTCACTGTTCCATTGGACTGCTTGCTTGAATGTTTTTGCACCGAATGGCACAATCAAAAATTCTTGGATTGCTAAACGGTTTCCTGCATGCCGTCCGCCGTTTATTATGTTCATAAACGGAACCGGCAATACTTTTCCGCCTAAGTACTCATAAACCCATTTGCCTTTGAGTTTAGCAGACGCATTGAGGAATGCCAGTGATGCTGCAGTAGTAGTATTGCCGCCAATCTTTTTTTTATTCGGCCCTGCAATATTGCATAGTTTTTCATCAAACGTTTTCTGTGTAAATTTTTTATTCTTAGTATGTTTTAAAATTAACTTAACATTGTTGACTGCCTTTAAAACTCCTTTGCCAAGATATCTTCTACCACCATCTCTTAATTCCCATGCTTCATATTCTCCGCGTGATGCGCCTGACGGTGCTATTCCTCTTGCAGTCACAGTTTTTTTACTTTTTATTGTAATATCAATCTCAATAGTGGGATTGCCACGCGAGTCTAATATTTCAATGCCTTTCATATCTTTTATTATCATCATACCACCTCATAACAACTTCTTAATATGTATAAGACTACTGTATTTTTAACCTTTTATCCTTAAACCTATTTTGTGAATGTTATGAAGAAAATTTATATTATACCTGTGGCACACGTGTCAAAGGCGTCAATCAATACTGTAAAAAATGGGATTAATGATGCATCTCCAGATGTAGTATGTGTGGAACTTTGTTATAATAGGTTTCGTTCGTTAATGTCGCAGAAACGTAGCATCATCCCAACACTTAACCCTTTACACCTATTACTGTATTATGTCCAACAATCTATCGGATGGGCCGTAGGGATCAAACCCGGTGAGGAAATGAAAACTGCAATAATCGAAGCGTCAAAAAGGAAGATTAAGATTGCATTGATTGACATACCAATAAACATTATTATGAAAGGCCTTTCGTCAGTTCCATTGTCCGAATGGTTCAGAGCAATGTTCACAAGAGAGCATATTAAGGTTGACATATCATCAATGTTTAAGAAGGGTGACGTGATGTATGGGTTATCGCCGCAGGAAATTGAAGATTTGATCATAATGTTTAAGCGTCATCTTCCAACTGTGTATAATGTTATGATTGAAAAACGTAACATATACATGGTGAGAAATATTGAAAAGGTTTTAGAGACAAATGATACATTGTTATGTGTTATAGGTGCAGGACATCTCCCAGGAATTTTGAAATTGTTAAAGGAAAAGTATAAAAATGGAATGAGTATTTATGTATTATGGCCGAGATAACTGATTTGATATTTAAGGTTAAGGTTGCAAAGATGTTGGTTAATCTTAAAGAGAAGGAAATGAACATTTCATCATTGGCGCGTGCGAGCGGGTGCACATATGTGTATGCAACCAAGATTCTTCATAAGCTTATGGACTTGGGCATTGTTGACATAAAAAAAGAACGAAAGTATCAGGTTGTTTCATTGACTGAGAACGGTGGGATGATTGCAACTCATATTATTGAGATATTTAGGAGGGCAGAATCCAAACCAGAAGTTAAAGAAGGAAACGATACAAAAAACTAAGCCGCCCTGATGTCTATTATTTTTTTGACTGCATTCATGACTTGGTTATAATCTTTAAAATGAGATTGAACTATAACAGCAGCTTTATGGTTGCCGGCAGGTGTTGAACTGTTGCTGTGGACATTAAAGTTTACAGTCTTTGTATCACCTGGTTCCATATAACCGAGTTTTATTTTCTCAATCTTTTTCAGTCCTGTTAAATCAGTTCCGATCCATCTGCTTGTTTTAAGTGTTACTGATGTCAATTTTTTTTCATCGCTTACATTCTTAACAACAACTTCAAGTGTAATAGTATCATTCTGTTTTGCTTTTAACCTGAGTGGATGAACTTTGGTTTTTATTAAGTAAGGTAAATTGTATTTTTTTTGTTTAATTCCAAACATTGATTTTATGTTATCTATTATCCCCATATTATCACCGTTTATGCTGTTTATGTGTTTTACTTTTTTTGTTTTGTTTTTTATTTTTTACTTTAGACTTTTTAGTTTTGTTTTTTACAGGTGATTTAGGTTTGGTTTTAGTTTTATGTTTTGTAGTCTTTTTAATTTTCTTTTTTGTTTTTTTACTCTTAACTTTTTTATGTTTAAACTTTTTTAATATTTTTTCGGGGACAGGTATCTGCGACAGTTTTCGTTTGATATATTCTTCATCATAGATCCCTTCTTTCTTATTAATCTCGCGTATGGCTTGTGACGGCATTGATGTAATGGGTAAAGAATTCACATTCTTTTCGATCATCACAGCACTGGGGAGGTCTTTCCTCATCATTTCATAAAATGCATATCCTATGAATACGATTGAGATGACTTGCGCGATGCCAATCCAAATGTATAACTCTGGACCTAATATCCCTACGACTAATAAAAACTCTAAGAAGAATGACACCACTAGAAACAATAACCCTAAGGTTAAAAGTTTTGCTTTTTTTACTATTTTGTTTAAAGCGTAGAATGATATTACTGACAACTTCTTTTTTGTTTTCCACCATGACAAATAAAAGTTAAACATGTATCCCACTGCTAATATCCCTATCAATAACTTTATCATTACGAACAAAAGAAATATGTCGTTTGATGCAAACATGCTTGCTACCTGTGTTAAGTTGTTCATGTATTATATTCCAAACGTTAGATATAAAAATGTTCCTAAACAATTCCATATCATGGCAAAGTCTAAAAAGCAACTTATAATGGAAAGTATTAAGAAGGCTAAGATAAAAACAAAACAGGAATTAATGTTGCCGGATTATTCAATAATTCAGGCGGTCAGCATGCTCGAAGAGTATAATGATATGATTAACAGGTTGTATGAACGGATATTTGCATGGTATGACTATTACTTTCCAGAACTTAAAGACATTCTCAGTATATCTGAATATGCACAATTCATTGTTGAATATGATTTTAAGCATGAGTATAATGGCCAGTTGTCTGAGAAGAAAACAGAAATTGTTCAGAAAGCATTGAAGAATCGAATCGGTGCAGAACCTGATAGGGATAGTCTTAAAATGATAAAAAGGATTGCTGAGAATTTAGTTTCACTCATCAATGTTAAGAATGAACTTGAGAAGTTTATAGAATCTAATACTAAGAAGATTGCACCTAACATGTGTTCGATCGCTCCACCAATAGTGGTTGCGCAACTTTTAAGACATGCCGGTGGTATGGAAAAGCTTGCTATGTTACCGTCGAGTACTATACAGGTGTTTGGTGCAGAAAAGGCGTTGTTTAAACATTTGAGGACTGGAAGTAACCCGCCAAAACACGGTGTCATATTTCAAATTCCAGAGATTGCAAAGGCTCCAAAGAATATTAGCGGGAGGGTCAGCAGGTTGTATGCTAACCAATTGTCTATAGCAGCACGTGCAGACTGGTTTACACATAAAGATTTGTCAAGTTTTCTTAAGAAAGATATTAAGGAAAGGTTGGATGAGATATCGCACCTTCCTGTGAAACACAAGAAAAAACAAAACTTCAGAAAATCTAAACGTAATAACCATGGAAAGAAGAGTTTGGGAGTTAAACGTTCTTCACATAAACGGAAAAGGTAAAGACAGCAACACAAATTTAGGGCGGTATCATGATTTTGTGTTTATCTGATTTGCACAGTAGCAATATCCTTCAAAAATTAGATAATCTATTAGACAATCATCATTATGATTCAGTATTCTTTTTGGGTGATTTGTCGTATGATAAAGTGTTCACACAGAAGTTTGTTAATCTTTTTAAGCATAAGAACATACCTCTTTATTATGTCCCGGGCAATAATGATCCTTTAGATGTTAGGGATATAATGGAAGAGTTTAATGTTGAAAATAAGAAAAAGACGTTTAAGTCATGGGATGTGAAAGGCATTGGCGGGTCGCCGATCACGCCGTTCAATACTGTTTATGAAAAGACTGAGGATGAGATTAAAAAACAATTGGAAAAGATGAATATAACTTATGATACTATATTATTGAGTCATTTTCCACCGTATAATATATTTGATGCAACTCCGCGCGGTGATCATGCAGGGTCTGTTGCACTTCGTGAGAGCATTGAAAACAAACAGCCGTTTGCAGTATTTTGTGGACATATTCATGAACAGATAGGTTATACTAAAATTGGTCTTACTCATATTTTTAAGGTTCCATCTATCAAATTAGGGTTGTATGTAGAAGTTAATTTTAGTCCGTTTTATTTTAGTGTGAAAAGGATTGATTAATTAATATTATTTTTAGATAATTTTTTGAATTTATTAAAAGATATTCTTCGATAGTAGTTTGGTGTTGTATATATTTATTAATCTTTTTGTCTTACTACTTTTATGCAGGATAATATTGAGATTGAAGCTAAGATATTAAATGTCAATAAAAAAGATATTGAGAACAAACTGAAATTGCTAAACGCAAAAAAAATCATTGATGATGATGTTAATGCGTTATATTTTGATTATAAGGACAATTCATTAAGGAAAAATGGTAAGATTCTAAGATTGAGGACAATAGGTAACAAGGCATTCCTTACTCTTAAGCATTCTATCTTAAAAAGAGATGAACATGTTAAAGTAAGGGAGGAGTATGAAATAAAAGTTTCAAGTTTTAACGTTACAAAAAAGATATTGGAATTGTTAGGTTTGTCAGTATGGTTGAATATAAAAAAGCACAGAACGAGTTATGTTTTAAATGGTGTACACTTTGAGATTGATAAGTATGAAGGGCAGTATGATTATATCCCAACATTTCTTGAGATTGAGGCAGGATCAAGTGCTGTGGTTTATAAATATGCTCAACTTCTCGGGTTTGACAAAAAGGATTGCAAACCGTGGACTTTGCGTGACCTTATAGAATATTACAAACCAGGTGGAAAAAGTTAGATTCATACAACAAACAACGGCCATTTCCCTGCAAACTCTTCAACTTCCTTCTTTATGTTTTCAGAGTCTGCGCCTTTTGAGTTTATAACTTTGTTAATCCATTCAGCAATCAGTCTCATTTCGTTTTCTTTCATCCCTCGCGTGGTCACTACTGGCGTGCCCAGACGTATCCCTGATGTGATAAACGGTGACTTGTCATCATACGGCACAGTATTC
>JAGGVH010000020.1 GCA_021158105.1 Microcaldota archaeon | reverse complement strand
CAAACGTAACTGCATGTAATAATGGGTTAGATGTCCAAGAACCAGGTGATACAATAATAACTAATTTACAATGTGATACATCATCACCTGACGGAATATGTGATATCCCATGTTGCACATTAAACCCTGACGGATATGTGTTCAGTGAGATAGGTGAAGAAAAAGAAATCTGTGGGATTCATGTAAAACTCATAGATGTTGATGTTATAGAAAATAGTTTTTGTAATCACAAATTCTTTTTCAACGTTTCGACCCCAACAGAATCTAGAATGATAAGATTAGATGAAACTGGTGCGGATAGCGTTGGAGGTTATTATTTTACATTGTTAGATGGAAACATTGAAAGAACCGGATGTTACGGTCCATTATCTGCAAACGCCATACTACAAATCACAGAAGGAAGTGGGGAAGTATTCAGTTGTTATGCAAATGGCTATACATTTATTCCTATTGGAGTAGAAACGTGCAACAGTGGAGATTGTGTAACGTTGGTTGATCTAAGTCCTGATTATGTTGGTGATGAACCTGTCAAAAATGCTATATTAAGGGATTCCTCTGGTAATTATCATGCCCTGCATTACGGTGACACAGATACAATTGGAAGTTCAAAATTGACTGTTTGTGATGTGTGGGTAGGTTATTGGTGGAATGTAAAAGGTGCATGGGTCAAATGGACGACTGAACCTGATACTGTTGACGACTGTGTGGGTTATGACACGTTTGGGTTGGGTGATTCGCAAACCATTGGAAGTTATACATTTACTTTCACAGACGTAACGAGGGATAACTGCGACGACAAGCCTTTGTGTTATTATGCAAACATTAGAATTAACGGGCCCGGGGTAAACGAAAACCTAAAATTAAAAGAACACGGTTCAATAACATGGAACTCGCCTGACAGTCATCATTATAGAATATCTACATGTGATATCCAGTATGGTTGTAGATTATATGCAAGGTATGCCAAACTTAAGATTGAAGAGGTTGGAACACTTGGTGAAGAGATCTGTGATGATTATACTTTTTCATATCCAGTTTTTCCGTATGATTCACTCTATTCACCATATCCCGAATACAGGATACTGTTTGATTTTGGAACAAGAAACATTGATCCTGACGATTCAACCAAATTTGTCACACCTGCATTGTTCTATGTGATTGATTCAGATGATAACATTGTCAAAGTGGTAAAGGTTTTCCCAGGCCATCCGGTCGTGTGGAACAGTCCTTATGGTCCAATGCGGTTTGATGTTTGTGAGCTATTCTATGGAAACGAATTATATGACAGATGGATTAGGTATAACATCTCAACAGGCACTGACGGAGAAACATATTGTGATTATTATAATTTAGTATCCTTGGGTGATACTGCAGATATTAGTGGAGAGGTAATGACACTTAGTTGTACGTATCCTCTGAGTCAAAGGACTGGATGTTATAACAGGTATGCAGAGTTTACAAGTAGCACTGGTACCGAGACATTGAACCTTTCTTCACCAGATGTTTGTGACATTGGCGTTTCATTAGAGATGGTACCCATCCAAGGATATGTATATTACGGACCAGAATATCACTGTAATGTCATGAATGAGACAACAGATTTAATCATGACTCATCCAAACATAGAAAACGTGAGCGGTGTTATGCACCTTGGGGAGCATATCCCCCTTGGCTATAATTATGGTTTGAAACTTGCTGACATTGGCGCATCAGAACCATGTCCTGATGACCCAACAGAAACATGCCACGCTGCATTGTTTGATGTTATTGATTACTCTTCAGGTTCATCTACACTGGAGGAATTTCTTGTTTACCCCGGCGAATGTTATGACTGGGATCCTCCTGTAGGTAGCAACAGAAGGTATATTTGTGTTAATCGAACCGTGTTCGGTTTTGAACTGTTCCAGAGATGGGCAGACGTAAATGTGTCTTTTGCACACCCAGTGTCAGAGTTACAATGGCTGGCTCATGAGAATCAAATGTTAACAATCAATAGAACTTATAACATAACAGTCCAAAGGATCAGCGAGACATTAAGCGCGCCGTCAGGGCCGTGTGATGAATGTACAGTCACAAGCGAAGATGTAATATTAAAATTCGTACTTCCAGGGCACAGTGGTACTGAGCCCGATACATTTATTTGGACCGGTACTGAGGGCGACAGCACAGTAGTCGTCGGGGCCACTATAACAGTTGACTCAATCGATGAAACATTAACCCCTGCTGTGCCGTGTTGTGACCATGACGGCGTATGCGAACCTGCACAGGGCGAAACAACAGAAACATGTCCTGATGACTGTTCAGGGTTGTTAAGGACAACACCTGCCACTGGCAACATGACACTGGAAACACCTGCCACACATTTTGATAAGAATGACATAATAAGTTATATTGGTTGGATCAGGGAGATGATACCACGGCTGTCATTTTGTGGTGACAGGATATGCACAGGTGCTGAGACTGCTGATTCGTGTCCTATTGACTGTTTACCGGGCCATGGGTGGACACAGTATAAGGGCGGGTTTCAACGGAATTCTACAACTTATAACTATGGGCCTGTTGATGGCAGGGTTGTATGGATAACCAATTTGTCATGCCATCATGCTAGTAGTCCAGTGGTTGACGAGGATGAAGAGTTTGTGATAATAAACGAATATTATGATAATGGTAGCAATTACTTGTCAACATACAGTACTGATACAGGATTTGTCAAATGGTCAACATACATCAATGATTATTCTTTGTCATGGGACGCACCACAGCCGACCGTGCCTGCAACTTATAAAGATAAGGTTTACACATCATCAGATAACGGGTTTTATGTGTTAAACCTGACCACTGGTGGCATAATCTTTTCTGAGGATCTATATTCAAATTCGCGGCCCCACCCTGTCATCATACCACAATCGGGCAGTACTCCGAACGATTATGCTCCTTCAATGGTGGTTTATGCGATAGGCAACAATACAGTTGTTGCACGGGCAACCAATGATAACAGTGAACTGTGGAGGATTAACATAATAAATCATGAATTGGTTGACCACCAAAACGCAGACAGGATAGTTTTATTGGCAGGCGATAAAGATAATATTTATGCTGTTGCAAAACACGATACATCAGACGAGAGGTATAAACGATGGGTGTACGCGATAGACCGGGGGAACGGCAACTTATTATGGACCTCACAGGTGCCGTTGAAGTATTACACTGCTGTCAATATCGTTGACATCATGGTTGACGATGATTCAGTGATAACTGTTGATGAAGATGGGGGGGTTATAAAGTTTAATAAGTCCGACGGCAGTTATGTTTGGAGCAATATTATGCTTGGCAGGTCGCCGTATAATATTCATTCACAATACATTCCTGACTCGCCTTTGGCATTGATAGGTGATAATGTATACGCAGGTAAAAGTATTCCTGTGCATGTTGGGGTTTTCAGTGATGACATGTTACCAGAAGTTCATGGCGTGTCGCACGGGTTACTGCAACCGACAACTGATGTGCCCAGTGATCTTGAGGAATATATCAGAAATTGTATAGTTGTATCAGAGACGTCTAACCAAATCATTGTTCCGTTCCTCAGTACAAGGGAGACAGCGTATGACGGCGAACATCACCCAGATGAGGATTATAACAACATATATTCGTTTTCATTAGAAGACGCGCGCACAAGAGGCACTGTAACGTCATGGAACTGGCGAACGCGACCGTTCCTGTTTTCAAACGGACCGACCGGATGCCCTGCCATGGATGCACAGCATGTTTACATGGTAACACGTAACAATCCTTACTACCCAGTAAGACTGATTGCTGTTAAATAAATCATATTATTCATTAAACTTTCTTTTTAGCCCGTCAACGACAAAACATGCATTGTACATTACTTCAATGTTGTTATCATTACAGAATGTTATTGCATCGTCTGATTCTGAACCGGGTTGCATCCAAACCTTGGTTATTCCCAACTCTTTACACTTTTTTACAATGTGTTCAGTGATGTTGGGCGGAACGACTGTTATAACCACGTCAGGTTTGACAGGTAAACTTTCTAAGCCGTTGTAACATTTGTCGCCGTGGACAGTAGCATGTTTAGGGTTGATAGGGTAAACATTAAACCCTGCTGATTTTAGTGCAAGGTAAACCTTTGCACCCCACTTGGTGTTGTCATGTGACACGCCCACCACTGCATAGACATATTTGCTGTTTAAGAAATCTATCATTTTCATTGGACCACATTTTCTATTAATCTTTATGTTCATCATCAATTATTTCAATCGTCAACCTTGCCTTTCTCCTCATGCCAACCTTTGGAACAAACGACGCCATCATGTCACCAAACATGTTATTCTTGTCTCTAAATCCTATGTGCTCATACTTTTTCCCGCCAAACTCTTCAATCTCATGAAACAGTTCACCTTCAATGGTTTTCTTTTCATTCTTATCTTTCATTGGTGCATCACCTTTGGTTATGTATATTGTGTGTTATCTTTCCATCCTTTTTGTGCCATGGCCATAAACTGTTGCCGTTCTGAATCATTCATCTCTTCAATCGTGATGTCAACCTTAATCTTGTTGTCTAAACCTTTGATAGCGTTTGTTATTAAGCTTATGATGTCATCCTTGACAGGAACGTTCAAAAAAGGAAGCAGTAATACCAATGAGACAGTACCATTTTTAACATTGACGTGTTTTATCATGCCCAAGTCTGTCAAGCTGTAATCAATCTCTGGATGGATAGTTTTTGATAATGTCGTCATCACAGAATCTTCAGATAATGATGCTTCTTCTTTATTTTCAATGTTCTTTAATATGTTTTGGACTATTATGTTAAATTCATTCCTAAGTCCATCATTGTCATGATAAAACGGTATGCCGTCCTCCCCAGATTGTACAATTTTCCTGTTTAGTGGTAACATGCCCAGGAATGGTATATCTTGCGAATCGCACACATCTTTAACAGTACCCTTGCCAAAGATGTCACCTGACATGTTTTCTATCAGTCCTATTATTTTAATGTTCATCTTCCTGCAAAAGTCTATCGCGCGTCCCATGTCAAGAAGCGAGACATGTTGCGGGGTTGACACGATGACTGCACCTGTTATGCCATTGATAAATTGTGCAATGCTTATCAATTCGTCGCCAGTGCCCGGTGGGAAGTCAACAATCAAATAGTCAAGGTCACCCCATTCAGTATCATTAATGAGCTGGCTTAATGCCTTATGTTTCAATGGACCGCGCCAGATTATTGCTGATTCGTCACTGACCAGTCCTGCCAGTGAACTCACCCTAAGGTTAGGTGTGGCATAGATAGGAACCAGTTTATTGTCATGCGTTCCCATGTGTTGGTTGTCAATGCCCATAAGTTTTAGGACATTTGGACCGTGAACGTCCGCGTCCAGTATCCCTACAACGTTATCGTTGTCTGCCAAGTAATATGCTAGGTTTACTGCAACAGTTGTCTTTCCGACCCCGCCCTTGCCGCTCATTACCAAAATTATCTTCAACACTAACACCTTCAATGTTTAAAGCCTCGGGAGGGAATTGAACCCTCGACCTCGTCCTTTTCACACCCAATCCCTTTTCTTTAGAAAAGAAAAAGGTATTTGTCCCAAACAGAAAATATTATTCATTTGTTCTGGAACACCTTCTACAATCTGTCTTTCTTTGGGGTTGAAAAACATTCACAAAATGTCTTTCTTTGGGGTTGAAAGACCTTTCTTTCTACAGAAAGAAAGGGATTTCTACCAAGGACGCGCTCTACCTACTGAGCTACCGAGGCATGAAATAATATAGGTTTTTAACAAACTATTTTTAAACTTTCTTATAAGTGGGAATTATGTTATCCTATTGGGATGGTGTCAATCCCTAGGTTGTAATAAATCCTAAAGAATAAGTCCCCATATGACACAAAATGATTGTCCAAGGTATACATCTTCAATTCTTCACACAATTCATAATCTTTGCCCGAAGCCCTAACCTTTTTCTTGTATAACATATAAATCTTATCTTCAATGATGACGCTGACAGGCCCCATGCCTTGTATTTTCAGTATTGCATTCTCAACAGGAATGGTTAACTCGTCAGAACCGTCGTATAATAACGTTAAGTGATTGTAAAACTTGTTGGCAAATTTCACAGGCGCAAAGAATGATGCAACAAATGCATCAGTGCTGGTCGGTATAACCTTAAACGATGAGAACGGTATCAGTGCTTCTCTGCCATCCCCAAAATCTATTGCTCTTGGTATTATACCCATCGGCCTGAGGCCAGAAGTATAGATTAAATGTTGTGCTTTGACC
Organism: Microcaldota archaeon; assembly: GCA_021158105.1. Classification (GTDB taxonomy): domain Archaea; phylum Micrarchaeota; class Micrarchaeia; order Anstonellales; family JAGGVH01; genus JAGGVH01. The sequence goes on along the minus strand of JAGGVH010000020.1, from coordinate 10,786 downwards.
TCTGTCCCGCGGACATGAGTAATGATGATCCCATTGGCGTTCTTAATCCTTTCTTCTACTAACGCGCGGCCTATCCCCATTCCTTGGTATTCGGGAACGACAAACAAATGAGCCATTTCATACACAGGCGTGGTGTTGATTTCATTCGTTTTAGAGAGTGCACCGCTCCCCACAATAATCCCGTCAGATTCTGCTACCAATACTAAGTCATTTTCAACCTGTTTAAGTTTATAATCAGTCAATGCCTTATCACTAAGCTTGCGATGAGGGTACACATGTTTGTAAGCTTTGACAATACCGCCTACATCTTTCTTTGTAGCCTTTCGGATTTTGAGTGTCATTAAAATTGTATTATCTTCAATTAAGTTTAAAATCATTACCATGAAATTTAGTATTATGAGCGACAAGTTGTATGATAAGATATTAGAGATCGCACTCAAACGGTCAATATTAATACCAAGTGCTGAACTGTACAATGCAGTCAGCGGGTTTTATGACTATGGTCCGATAGGTGTGTTGATAAAGAAGAAGATTGAGACAGTATGGAAAAGGATGTTTATTAAAATGCACGGGTTTCACGAGATTGAAAGTGCCACCATTTATCCGGAAATTGTTTTTCGTGCGAGCGGTCATGCTGAACATTTTGCTGACCCGATCGTGACATGCAAAAAGTGCGGGATGAAATGGCGTGCTGACAAATTGTTAGAAGAACGGGTAGGTGGCAGTTATGACGGTGTCAGTGAAGACCAACTCACAAGAATGATTAAGGATAACAATATCAAATGTCCAAAATGTAACGGTGAACTGACAGACGTTGCACGGTTTGCGTTAATGTTTAAGACGACTTATGGTGGCGAATCAAAAAACATTGCATACCTCCGGCCTGAAACTGCCCAGGGCATGTTCCTGGATTTCCAGAGGATATTTGCAACCTATGGTAGCAGGTTACCAATGGGGCTCGGGCAGGTTGGCAAGTCGTACAGGAACGAGATCTCGCCACGGAGGATATTGATCCGTCTCAGGGAGTTTACCCAGATGGAGCTTGAATATTTTTTCAACCCGGAGATTGATGACATTAAAGAGTTTGAAGATGTTAAAGATGTGGTCATACCCATCATGGGAAAGGATAACCAGAACATTGAGAACATTACAGTGTTACAGGCGATCGAAAAGGGTTACATAACAAACAAAATCCATGGTTATTTTGTTGTATTGACAAAGCAGTTTTATGACATGATGGGTGTTAAGGAATATAGGTTTAGACAGTTGAACGATAGTGAGAAGGCGCATTATGCAGTCGGTGCAGTCGACTTGGAAGTTAATACATCTTTTGGGTGGATTGAAGCAGTCAGTTTGGCGCACAGGGGCGATTATGACTTGTCATCACATTCCAACCTCAGCAAGAAAAATTTGAGCGTGTTTGATGATAAGGTTGGAAAAAAGGTTATGCCTAATGTCATTGAACCGTCGTTCGGGTTTGACAGGTTATTCTGGTGCGTGTTAGAATCGAGTTATAGGCCTGTGACAGATGAGAAGAAATGGGAATGGTTTGACCTGCCGATGTTTATCTCACCGTATCATGCGGCAGTGTATCCTCTTGTGAAAAAGGAACCTTTAGTTAATACTGCAAATGATATACTGCGTTCGTTAAGAGGTAAAGGGTTGGATGTGATACATCGTGCAACAGGGTCAATAGGAAGGAGGTATGCGCGTGCTGACGAGATAGGCGTTGCATATTGTATAACAGTTGATTTTGATACTCAAAAGGATAATACTGTAACACTGCGGTTTAGGAATGACGGGAGACAAGTCAGGGTGCCAATCAACCGGTTATATGAGATAATAACACTGTTTACAGACAATGATGTCAGGACATTGGGAGGTTCAAAGAAGGTTGAAGAGTTTCCAGTGGTGAAATGAATGGATGTTAACATTCGTAAGATAGTCGAGTATCCTACATGGAAAGAGATGTTGTTAGACCTTGTGGCAAAGGAGGAGCTCAACCCGTGGGACATTGACATTCAATCGTTGTCAGACAGTTTCATACGCGAGATTAAAAAGATAAGATTAACAGATTTTCACATTCCTGCTAACCTGATACTGGCAGCATCAATACTGTTGAGGTTTAAGTCTGAAGGGTTAAAGTTTGAACAGGACGTTGAACCGGATGAAGAAGTATACATGGAAGATGATGGTCCTGTTGAGGTTACCATGCTTGAGTTGCACAAGCGTATCCCTCCTAAGCGTCCTGTGACATTGAACGAGCTTATGACTGCAATGGAGCAGGTTTTTGATAGAGAAAGGAAAAGGGCGCTAAAACTTGCAGAGAGGAGGGCTAAGGAGCGCAAGGGGGGAACTAAAAAGGTTGTGATTGAGGTTTCTGGGTATGACATTGAAAGTGAACAGGATAAAGTAATAAAACTTATTAAGGATAATTATGATAACGAGAAGATGATAACATTTTCATACCTTAGCAAATTGAGGAATGATGAGTCGCCGGTTTACACTCTTATACCTTTGCTTTATGTATACCAAAAAGGAAAGATTGACCTTAAGCAGGACAACATGTTTAATGAGATATTAATTAGGTGGATGGGTGAGGACAATGGATGAGAAAATGGATAAGTTGGCCGTGCTGGAGTCAGTACTGTTCATGTCACCAAAACCGGTTAGCATGAGAATCATCATGAAATCTGTTGATGTTCATAATAGTAATAAGATTAAGAAGATGATTGATAAACTTAATAAGATGTATGAGGATAGGGGGAGCGCTGTCAGGGTGTTTGAGGTTAATAATAAGTACATATTAAACATTTTGCCGCAGTATGCTGACTATGTAACACGGTTCACGACCGAGACAGAATTGACAAAGAGCGAGATGAAAGTGTTGGCATACATTGCAAAGAATAATGGAATATTAAAGTCCAAACTCATAAAACGTATTGGTGTTGTGTATGACAAAGTCAAATCTTTAGAGGAGAAAGGGTTTATTAAAGAAGTGCCGGATGGTAGGAGTTCTAAGCTGTTTCTGACTAAGAAGTTTAAGGATTATTTTGGTGAGATTGAAAATTCTGAACTGTAACTATTAAACAAAATGGGGAAATATTAGTTCCGATAATTTTATAATTTTAGCGGAACAGTTCCGATTAAATTTATTTTTTAACGGAACTGAAAAATAGCATAAAAAAGACAATACCTATTTATTTTTACAGGTGCTCCATTACCTGTAACATTCTTATCTTAATAAAAATAGATAACTTTATAAATAACAATATACCTAACAAAATTTGGTGGATAATATGGCAGATGTTAATATAGATTTGGTAAAAGAAATCAAAAAATTACATAAAAAGATTAACAGAGTAGAAAAGGAAGTAATTGAACTAAAACACTTAATAATTGAAGAAGAATTGTCTGAGGATGAATTAAAAGAACTTGAAAACATAAAAAAGAATAGTGAATTCATATCATTCTCAGATTTTAAAAGGAGATTACATGTTTCAAGTAAAGATTAATAAATCTATTTTATTTTTTGTTTCATCATTAGGAAAAGGGTATCAAAACAAAATACTCTTTTTCTTTGGCAAACTGGAAAAAGATCCTATTCCGTATAGGGAATTTGATATAAAAAAGATTAAAGGTGTACATAACAAATATCGTGTGAGGATTGGAGAATATAGGATATTTTATGAAACTGATTTTAAACACAAAGCAATTTATATTCTTAAGATTAGAAAAAAGAAAGATAGTACTTATAAAAGAGAAAAATAAATTTGTGATAATGTAGCAGATGCCAATACAATTTGTAAAGTCAGACAAATATAAAAAATTGACTTCTCTTCATAAATTAGATTAAAATGTGGAAAATAAGGTTATTTATTATTTATTAAATAAAACAAAAAGGAATACTCAAGAATAGGTTGAAAATGAATAAAATAAACTAATCATTTCAGCAGTTATATCTTTCACAAAATCACATCTCCCCAAGGATATCATATAGTCTTCTCCAGTTAGGGTCTTTTTGTATTTTTCTCCATACATTCCTCCATTTCTTTAATCATTTTTTCTCTGTTTTTAAATTCCCATATACTATTTTTTCTTTTTTACACTTTTCATAGTCTACACCCGTTAATATTTTACACTTATTATTATTAAACTAGAGAAATTTATAAAACTAACTATAAATTTGCATTCCTACATGATTAAAATGAGTTTTTATCGGTTAAGAGTTGGTGATTATAAAACTTTTGTTGTTAAATCTTTTTAATAACTGTAACTATTAAACAAAATGGGAAATATTAGTTCCGATACATTTATAATTTTAGCGGAACAGTTCCTTTTGAATTCATTTTTTAGCGGAACTAAAATAATGATTAATCATGGGATCTGACAACTGGTAAAAGCCATTATCTTTACTTACAAACCCAAAACTTATAAGAATGGAGAGGAATTCAGTTACTCTTGACTTTGAGATTTTCTTATCCTTCAACTTTAATAGGTTGTATATTTCCTGCCATCTCTTTTGTCCAGAACTCAAAATTTTTAATATTTTTAAATACCTCTTACGATTCCTTCGTGATGCCAAAAAATGGTTGATTTCCTCTGAAACGATAACTTTGCCGTCATCAATAACACGTTGTAAAGATGTAGAATGGTTTTCTCTTAATCTTAAGTTGCCATAATATGTTAACCAGCCGGGCAGTTTGCCCAGTTTAGTTATTGCGTCAGTTATCTCATAACTCGGAACATTTTTACCGGCTTCTGCAAACCCTTTGTTTAGAAATACTCTTGCAGATTCATCACTTAAAGGTGTCATGTCAATTTTAAGGTAAAGACGGCCCGCCATCGGACCACCCTTGCCCCCCAGAACTGTATCAACCATTCCAATTTCTGAGCCTGCAACGATGAATGTTATTTTTTGTGTATGGTCATAAAGATATGACAGCATTTTATCTATATGATTTATCTGTTGAACCTCGTCAATAAAAACAAATGCACGGTTTTGTATCATGTTGTCAATCTCTTCAAGTTTTTTCTGGAATTTAAATGAAAATGTTATTGGGCCCAGTTCAACAGAAGATAGTCCGCTTAGTGCTTTATAACTCACGCTGACTTGTGAAGCTAAATCTTCTAAATATAATAATATTTCTTGTGCGTTTTGAGTTCTCCGGCCGTCAATCCATACCTTTGGTTCTTTAATCTCATGAAATATGACTGACATTAAACTGCTTTTTCCTATTCTTCTAAGGCCGACAATACTTATCAGTTTCTCTTTGTAAAGATTATTCTTGATTTTAATGTATTGGTCCTCATAATTAAAAAAATCTTCTTTTCTTTTTTTTACTCCCAAATCAAACAACATATTAAAATATTAGTTCCGATACATTTATAATTTTAGCGGAACAGTTCTTTTTGAATTCATTTTTTAGCGGAACATGTGGTTTGACAAAATTTATATTTTATAGCGTTACTTAACCAAAACACAGATTAAGTTAAGTATACTTAAGTAAAACTGGAAATAAGTTAAGTTTATAATCTTTTGTAAAACAAAATTTCTTTAGCACAAGTATCGTGTGGAATTAGAATTAGAATTTGTGAAACAGTTTATTCTTAAACATTCTTTTCCATGTCTGTTTATTACAGACAAAAACTTGTAAATTTGTCTGTTGTGAGCAGACAGGTATGAAAACTGTGTGATTTATGAGAAGGATAACTTTATAAATAATCATATGTATAACCTAATTTGGTGGATAATATGGCAGATGTCAATATAAACTTAACAAAAAAAGTCCTTAAAAAATTAACAACATTAGAAAAGGAAGTGTTAGAAATTAAAAAAACATTGCAAAATATTGAATATCATCTTACCCCAGAAGAATATTTAGAAATGATGGAAGCAGAACGATTTGTTAAATCAGGCAAATATAAAAGACTAGCAAAATTAAAGGAGTTAGAGTGACATGTGGGATATTCGGTTTCTCAGTAAATCAAAAAAAGAATTTTTAAAATTAAAACCCAATGCAAAAGAGAAAACAAAAAAGGCATTAACAGAACTTTCCAAATGTTTTCCAAAATGTCATCTTAATATTATAAAGATGGTTGGGCATTCAAAAGCATATAGGTTAAGAGTTGGTGATTACAGAATTTTGTTTGCTGTTTTTAGTAAGGAAAAGGTAATTATTATTACCAGAATAAAATTAAGAAAAAAAGCATACAAATGATAAAATATTAATGAACTTTCCCGATGACTATGGGATTCAAATTTTCTTATATATAGATTTCTTTTTCTTAGTAACTTTAAATAGTGATTACTTTTTGTTTTTTATCAAAATGATAAATGATTCGATAATTACCAGTTCTTACTCTGTAATGATTTAGAAAACTTTTAACCTTTTTAATATTTTGGATAATTCTTTTAACTTTGGCAATAAACTTTTTGGAACATTCTTCAAATCTTTTTTAATATGAGTAGAAAAAAGTATTTTATACATTAAGTCCACCAAAGAATTCTTCAGCAGATATTTTTTTACCTTTCAATCTCTTTCTTAATTCTCTTGCTTCTTCTTTTGAGACTTCTTCTTCACCCAACATAATTTCTTCTAATGCATCTAATTTAATTTCAATTGTTTCTAATTTTTTTATCACCATCTTAAGATATTTTTCATCAACATTAACATAAACCATCAAACCACCAATAAATTATACAGTATTCAAATTTATAAATTTAACCCAATTAGTAAAATTTTTGAATCCTAAGTAAAAAAATTTATCTGTCGATTATGAACAGACAGGTTATATACCATTAATAAGAAAATCATAAAGAGGTATAACCTTCACTTTCTTATTTCTGATTTTAACTGTTGACTGCTCATCCCAACTAATAACAAGAGGATGCCAATCATCACCAAAAGCACCAATCGCACTTTCAAGTCCTTTTATCTCTCGTTCCATGGTTTTTTGATCACTTAAAGAATAACACACCTGGACTAACAACTTCTTTGATGGTATAACAAAATCAACTTCCTTTCCACTTCCATTCCAATAATATACATCATTGTTTTTGCGTTTAAAATGGATTAATACAATGTTTTCCATAACCTTCCCAATCTTTGTACCTTTTTCATTGTAAAATAACGTATGAAATCCTACATCGTTGAGATAAACCTTTCTATTGGTATAAATTGGCTCATATGTCTTTGGAGAAAACTTCTCAACAGAATGGCAAAAGTAAACTTTCTGAAGAATGTCAAGATATCTTTCAACAGAATCCTTGCATATCCCTGCTGTTCTGCCTACTCTTCTAAGTGAGAATTCCATGCCAGGGTTCTCTGCAATTATACGAACAATCTTTTTTAATGGCAATTCTTTGATGTCATATTTTGATAATCCATCTTTTATTATAATATCATTAACATATTCTAAAAGCAAACGCATTTTATTTTTGGATAGGACTACTAACGGGATACCACCGTATTTTAAATACTCCTCTAAATATACTATCTTTGCTTTGGTTTTCATAGACATTGAAAAAGGATCTTTGCCTTTAAATTTAATAAAATCAACATAAGATATAGGATAAATGGTAAAGTCTATATGTCTTCCTGCTACCTTCGTAGACATCTCATTAGATAAAAGTTTTGATGATGATCCGGTGACAACAGTGTAACATTTTTTTGTGTCAACGAGAACCCTCACAGCTTTTTCCCATCCTGGCAAGTTTTGGATCTCATCTAACAGAATAATCTCTGGAACAAAATATTTATAAGAAAAATAATCAATGAATTCTAATAATTCTTTACCGTTGTTAATCTCAATACGAGGGTCTTCAAAATTTATTGCTAATGATTTATCCTTTGAGATTGTGGAGATTAAATAGTAACCTAAAAAACTTTTTCCAACACGTCTCATACCTTTGATGAACAGTGCATTGTCCTTTGATAACGAACCTTTTAAGGTGTGGCATTCTTCCCTAATTAAAATATTTGGTGAGAATGTGCCCCAGAAGTTCCAATCTCTTAATACATCAACATTCTTTTCCATGTCTATCTATAGCAGACAAAAATTTATAAACTTGTCGATTATGAACAGACAGTTTTAGGGTGTGTTTATAAAGTTTTCTAAAGGTTGCCGATGTTATCGGCAAACTTATGGCTTAGTTTGACGATAGAATTATAAACTTTTATAATAATTAAAACAATATGAAAAAAACTGAATTATTAAAAATTCTTTATGAATGGAACCCATGGGAAAAAGAACTTGATGGTGGGATAATAAGAAAGAGATATTTAGACAGATTAAAAAGGTTAATAAGAACAAAACAGATAATCACCATAACAGGTCCAAGAAGGTCTGGTAAGAGTACATTATTGAAACAATATATGAACAGTATACCACAAAAAAATAGGCATAAAATATTATACGTGAACTTTGAAGAATCAAGGTTCATAAATCCCACTTTAGAGTTGTTGAACGAAATATATGATGTTTACAGAGCAAACGTCAACCCAAATGAAAAAGTATACATTCTGTTAGATGAAGTTCACAAAGTTAAAGGCTGGGAGAGGTTTGTGAGGAGCATTCATGAGAGGAGTGAAACTGAAAGTATAATAATTACATCATCAGTATCAGAACTTATAAGTAATGAATATGGAGAACTATTAACTGGCAGGCATGTTGACATGAGAGTCTATCCTTTGGACTTCTGTGAATTTTTAGTCTTTAAAAAAATCATAACAGGAAAAAAAAATGAACTAATCTTCAAACAAAATGAGATAATTAAAGCTGCAAGAGAATATTTAACATGGGGCGGGTTCCCACGGATAGTGCTATCTAACGAGAAAAAAGAATTACTGTCAGCATATTTTACTGACGTAATAAATAGGGATATTGTTTATAGATATAGAATTAATAAGATTGATAAACTTAACACATTGGCAAAGTATTATATAAATAACACAGCAAACCTACATTCATTTAATAAAATTTCAAAATTTTTAAAACTTTCAAATGATACTGTTGAAAGGTTCTCAAGATATTTTGAAGAGGTATATTTGTTGTATTTTATTAAAATCTTCTCACACTCAATCAAACAACAAGCTGTAAACCCAAAAAAGGTATATTGTATAGACAATGGATTAATTGAATCTGAAGGTTTAAAGTTTATTGATAACACTAATAAAAAGCTTGAAAATGCAGTGTTTTTACATCTGTTATTTAAAGGTGTAAAGCCGTATTATTTAAAGAATAGTTATGAGGTTGATTTTTATTTTGATAACACTGCAATACAGGTGTGCTATGAATTGAATGGATCAACTGACCGGGAGGTTAAGGCATTAAACAAAGTCAATGCTGAAAATAAATATATCATAACATGGAACCAAGATAAGAAAATTGGAGATATAGTGGTTATTCCTTTTTGGAAATGGGCAATTGATTATATGGGTTGTCAATAGAATCACGATTAAACCGAGTAAAACTTTTTATCAAAAATAAAAAAAGAAGAGGGGTTTACCAGCCCATCATCCATCTGTGACCCCATGAACCTGCGGCCCCACCACCATTTCCACCTTGTCCTCCTGTTGGTGGTGTCTTCGGTTGTTGTGGCTGTTGTGGTTGTTCTGGCGGTTGCTCTGATGGTTGTTCTTCTGGAGGTGGTTCCTCAGGAGGTGATTGCTGTCTAGTATTTTCACACCTATCACTCTTTGTCACCGCCCAGATTGTCTGATCCTTATAATCCTCCTTTATTGCCTTGACAGTGTATTTTGTATTTGGATATGGTAATACTGCCTGACATGATCCTGAAGAATCTGTTGTACAACTACCAACTATTAACCTGCCTTGATATTTTATCAAAACTTCAACTCCTTCAATACCTAATGAGATGTTGGCACCAGGCTGACCATAACATAGTTCTATGTAACCTGTTTTGTTGTCAATAGAAGGTTCAAATGTTTTGTTGCCACTGTTCATTTTAATATCCATATCAAGACTTGGCTTTGATTCTTTTTTACCTCCATTATCTCTATTCCCTCCACCGCTACTAGTGGTAGTAAGTCCTTTTGTCCTAGGTCCGTAATCTGGGTGCATTGTATCTCCTCCTTCTATGAAGAAATATTCTCCAATACATTCACTAGGAATAGGATAATCATCACCGCTGTCGTAGTATATATCATCCCCATACAGGTTTGTCAGTGAACAGTCATCAATACGGTCGTAGTAATTGCCATGACAATAAGGTCCTTCTTCGCCATAGGCTTCTGTGCAACCGAGCCAAGTCTCACCGTCATAATAAGCACTTAGATAATTATCACCACATGCGTCATCGTCTACATAATAGTATGGGCCATCTTCTCCTTCAACAGGATCTCTCAGGTCATTGTCATAGAATATGTTATTATCAGCACACGTATCTTCATTATCATCTACGTATATCAAAACCTGACTACCTGATATCTTATTATCGTGAATGATATTATTAAACGAACTGTAAATATCAATCCCTTCAATTTCATTGTCTGTTATTGTATTGTCATAGATTTCACATCCGCCATCAAAATCAATTTTTATACCAACATTGCTGTTGCCTGTTATTGTATTTCCAAATATATTATGAGGACCTTCTTCTGGCTCCTCTTCAGGTTGGTATATATATCCCAACATCATTATTTCTTACTGTATTATCAAAAATCCATATCTCGTGCGAACCCTCTACGTCAATACCACTCATTGGTGCTGTGCAATCTTCTATTATGTTGTCATGTACCAATATGTCAATACAACCTTTTAT
>JAGGVH010000009.1 GCA_021158105.1 Microcaldota archaeon | reverse complement strand
CTTCTCTTAGAATTAGTTAAATCTGTGAAGGGGAATGGAACTAAAATTATGTCTCGCTGTTTTAGTAATTGGTCCATACTTCATCATCTTTTTTATTATCCCAAACCTTCTTAAGAGAAGATTCAGAAAGTTTAAGCCATCCTTCTTTTTCGTTGCTCAATTTATTTGATTTAGTTTCCTCATAATACCTAACAATACTCAGGCGTATTGCTTCTGTTTTATTTGCTGCCAGTCCTCTTTCAACCAATTCATTAATAAAACGTTCAAGTTCACCTGTTATGCGAAGATTAATGTTCATAATACCACCTTTTTGTACATTATTATAGCATTATTATCGCACAAAAAATATATAAACCTTCGTTTTTCGGATGGTTAGCCACCTTAAATTCTTGTAGTTTTTCTAAAAGATTATTTTAACAAGTTGCCATGTTTAATTACATATATTTTTAATATTTGTACTGTACCCTTTACCTATTGAAAATTATCCATTCTTATGTGTAAATTGTCTCCTATGACGTTTCTCAACACGTTCCCTGTATCCCAAATCTCCATTGTATGCACAGAAAGGGATTCTGGTCAAATCTGGTGTTACATAATGGATTGGACAATATTTAAGTCTCTCAATATCCAAGTTATAGAGGTCCTGAAAATGCATAGCACCTATAAATAAAGCTCTACTATGGAATTCAGTCAATGCATTCATGTCCCCTGGATTTAAAATCACATTTTTTAATAAATCTTTAAACTTAAGGTTGCGCGGTATCTTATCAAAATTAATTGTGCTTAAAAGTTCATTTAATAGAGATAATAATTTTACAGATTTACTGAGTTTATTTGCATTTTTAATCTCATCAGCATGTTTTTCTATTATACTCATAAATTTATCAACATCTACAAACTCAGGAACAGGAATCAAATTACCTTCATCATCTTTAAACAAATAGGTTGCTTCACCACATAGTGGATGTGATGAAAAAGTTATCGCTTTGTTTCCTGTTATACCTTCAAATAACTTGGTAAAAGGTAATACCGTAGGAACGGGATACCACTCTTTACCCTTAATGACGCCCTGACTTTGTTTTTCTAAAGTACTTTTAAGGTCAGATATAGTAAACCTCTGTTTTTCTCTTTGTTCTTTATTCATCCTACCGCAAAAAGATATCGGTTGAAAATTAACACCTCTGATTACATCCATATGCTGGCTGGCGAACTTAATTATTGGCCAGATTTGATTATCATTTAAACCACGAATTATTGTTGGAACCAGAACAATCCCAATGTTTGTTTGTCTACAATGGTCAATGATTTTATCTATGATAAGATGATTTTTTTTCTCAGTATTAGTTTCGTTTGTCAATCCATCAAAACTTAAATATATTATTGACACACCAGAATCACCAAGACGTTTTGTATATTCTAAAGATGATGCGATATTATATCCATTTGTTGCAACAAGAACAAATAATCCTTTGTTGTTTGCATATTTAACCAACTCTGGAAAATCTTCACGCATGGTTGGCTCGCCACCTGAAAACAAGACGGCAGGTGCAGGAGGATCCTGATTAACCAAAAAATCGATTTCTTTTTTTATTGTTTCAAATTTGGGTTCAAACAACCAGCCAGATACTGCTGCATTAGCAAAACAATAAGAACATCTAAGATTACATCTGTTAGTGACATCTATTATACCCAGAACTATTGGGGATTTGTGTGTAGTACATGTTTCACATGAGTGTGGGCACTCAGGGATATCACTGGATGGAATATATTTATATAATAACTTAAGATAGTTATGATCTCTTTCAAAAGTTTTAATATCAGTAATTCTTTCTATGAATTCTCCATGAGTAGGACATGTTTTCCTCATAAAGATTATTCCATCCTTTTCAAAAAGTTCTGCATCTATTACCTTTTTACATTCTGGGCACACACTTTTAGTTTTAATAATCATATAATCACCTCTATGTCTTTATAAATGGTTTCTTTTTAAAAGATTTGAAGCTATCTGCGTAACAAATAGAATGTTGAATGTTTAAAAAGCTATTGTTGGCTGTTTTCAATTAATTACTTTTATTTAATCATCCTGCAAAACTCGTTTTTGACTATCTTCTTTTTTTGATTTGACAAAGAAAACACTTTCTTATAAATATTCTTTTTAGAAATACCTTTCATTTGTCTATTATTAGTTATGCCTGCTACAATTATATTGTCATATTCCTGAAACAAAACTAAAGCAGGCCTTTTTTTAACATCTGATAAATCTGTGAAATAAACTTCAGCAATTACTATATCACCAAAACTATATTTCCCATGCTTCATCTTCTTCATTATCCCACAACTCTTTCATTTTAGCTCTTTGAGCATGATCTGCAAAATCATTAAGTTTATGCCTCTCTATGTATTCATCAACTAACTTGTAAATAACATCTTTGTATGATTCTTTAGGATTTATTTTCAAAGTATCCAATATCTTTTTTAATTTTTTATCTATCATTATAGTTGTGTACACCTTTATTTCATAATAAAGAGGTTTTGAAGGTTAAAACCCAGTCAAATTTATCTGAACAACTTTTTAAACATCGCTTTGCCCACCGCCTTCTCAAACTTTTTCTTATTGACTGTGATAAAGATAAACCTGCGCGATTGCTTTGTAACAATTTCATAATAATATGTCTTCTCACCGAACATGACAACCTTCTCAGTAATATATCTGTTTAATTTTGACAAATAAAACAATAACCTCTCATAAAATGTGATATGCTTTTTTGGAACGATTTTTTTCAATTGTTTTATTGATTTTACATCATCCCATGGGATAAAATAATCAAAAATTTTTAATCCATTATAGTACACATCATATGACAACTCATCCCTGCGGAATACTGACAGGAACACAAGCAAGAAAACCAAGATTAAATATGGTAAAAAAATCATCATTAGAAAGTCTTCATATGACATATTGTTTAACAAACCGTGCAATGCCACTAATAATGTAACCATTGTTATAAATATAAAAACAAAGAGTAAACATCTGTAAACCGGTGGATATGAACTCTTATAGATCAGTTTACCTAGTTTCATAGCTTCATTTTATACCATATCATATAAAAATCTGTTGTTACAATGTCACCTTCTTGGATTATAAACATATTCTTTTCTATTGTTAGTTCTGGGGAGGTAACCTTCGCCATGCCTCCTCATTCCACCAGTAACATTAAACGATATTGCAATCCCTCTCCTGTTCATCCTACCGGTCCGTCCAATACGATGAAGATGTATCTTGGCAGTTTTTGCAAGGTCATAATTAATAACAATGTCGACATTGTCAACATGAATGCCTCTCGCTGCAACGTCGGTTGCTACCAGTATCGGCAACCTGCCCTGTTTAAATTTGCTCATCACGATTTCCCTCTGATGCTGCGACATGTCGCCGTGCAACGAATCAACCTTAAAACGCTTATCATACAACTTATCAGCAAGGATGTCAGCCATCCGCTTAGTATTCACAAATATCAAAATCCGTTTTTGTTTGTTATGATATAAAATATCAAGCAGTGCACCGAACTTCTCCTTGCGATTAACATCAATTATCTTCTCAATTATCTCAACAGGCTTACTCAAGTCTGACATCTCAACATACTCATAATTTTCCATATACCTGTTTGCTATGTCAAATATCTTTTTGTCAACTGTTGCAGAGAACAACAGCACGGTTGGATTATTAATTTTGCGCAGTATCCTGTCAATGTCATCAATAAATCCCATGTCAAGCATAACGTCCGCCTCATCAAGCACAACCATGTTAAAATTTTGCGGGTCAATGTATCCCCTGTTAATCAAATCTATCAAACGACCGGGCGTGGCAACAACAATGTCCACTCCGCGTTTTAATTGTTCTTGTTGCCGCGATATGCTCACCCCGCCGTACACAGTCACCAACCGGATATGATGATACTTGCCAATCTGCGATAATTCTTTGGTAACCTGGAGTGCAAGTTCACGTGTTGGAGTGATAACCAATCCTTTATTTATTTTCTTATTAACAATCAGTTCAATCATGCCAATGCCGAACGCAGCAGTCTTGCCTGTCCCTGTTTTGCTCCTACATATTACTTCCTTACCTTTTATTATTAAAGGTATGATTTTATTCTGAACTTCTGTGAGTTCATTGAACTTCATATCTTTCAATGCAGACTGAGTTCTGTTGCTTATACCTATTTCCATTTAATTCACCTCATACTAAATAACATTAAAAATACGAATCATTCTTAATTTGGGATGTAGATAAGCATCCCATAAACTAAAAACAAGTCGTATACACAATTAACAATCTTATTTTTCAACAATCATTTCTCCATTCCTGCCTAATGACAGCTGGAGTTCATCTCTGAACGTGGACACCCATCCGTTCTTAATTTCGATCTTATCACCTACTTTAACTTTCTCTATGTCATCGCCCCATAACGACAATTTAATCTCGCCAGTATCATCCTTAAGTTTAAGGCTAGCCACAATCATCCGCTTGCCATACTTGCTTGTTACTTCCCTTGGTTCGCCTTTTTCAACAATCTCTCCTCTGACTGATTCAACAGTCCCTTGCTTCAATTCACTTATTTTCATCATACCACCTTATTATCATACTTTTAGATTAAACAACAAAATCGTACAAAATACAAAAAGTATAATAAAGAGGACTGAAAAATGTTTCTTATACTATTCATACCTTTTCTACGTTGACAGCTTTCGGTCCTTTCTCGCCTTCTTCAACATCAAACTTGACCTTATCACCATCAGATATTCTTACATCAGGTTTTAAGCCAGACGAATGAACAAAATAATCCTTGCCGTCGTCACCGGTTATAAAACCGAAATTTTTCATTATGTTATAAAATTTTACTGTACCTTCCATTTACTCAACTCCTTTTATTTTTTAGATTCTAATTAAACTAAGATTGCACAGGTTTTTAATACTATGCCACATCATTTAAACATAAATATACAAAAAAGTAATGTGTAAAAACATAAAAACCTACACAATAACGGGTGAAAACATGTTTACTTATAACGGAAAGATAGGGTTTGATAATAAGAAATATGTTAAACTCCAGTCTGATGCAATCATAGAACGTGCAACCCATTTTCACAAGTTATACTTAGAATTTGGCGGAAAATTATTGTACGACTACCATGCCGCCCGTGTATTGCCGGGGTATGAATTGAACGCTAAGATGCAGGTCATCAAAAAGTTAGCCGGCGTAGGCAAACGAAAGGTTGAATTTCTATTCTGTATAAGTGCAAAGGATTTGCAACACGGTAAACAGATGGGGGCATTAGGGATAAATTACAGAAATTTTTCATTGAAAATGATTGACACCATTGAAGAACAAGGGTTTACTGTTCCAAACATAGTAATCAACCTGTTCTCAGGAGAGTCAAAAGCAAAAGAATTCGGCAGGTATTTAAGAAAAGAAGGGTATAATGTATATTACCGCAACATGATAAAGAACTACCCTAACAATATCAAACATATTACATCATCAAAAGGTTTTGGGAAAAAACCATTCATAAGAACTAAAAGTTCAATTGTCATTGTGACTGGTGCAGGGCCGGGTTCTGGCAAGCTTGCCACATGCTTAACAATGGTGTACCAAGATCATCTGAGAAAAAAAGATTCGGGTTATGCAAAGTTTGAAACGTTCCCAGTATGGAACCTCCCGTTGAACAGCAGCATAAATGTGGCATATGAAGCCGCCACTGCAGACCTCGGCGATTATAATATGATTGACCCTTACCACTTCAAAGCATACAAAATCAAAGCAGTCAACTATAATCGTGATGTAGAAAGTTTTAAGCTTATCCAGCAAATGATAAAGAAAATCATATCAAAGAACAATTATATGAGGAGTTATAAGTCGCCGACTGACATGGGAATAAACATGGTGCAAAAAGGAATAACTGATATTCTACTATGTGAACATGCTGCAAGGCAAGAAATCATTAGAAGGTATTTCGATTATAAAGTAGGAGTAGAACGCGGCAATAATAAAGATGATGCAGTTGTTCGCGTTGCCAAACTTATGAAAAAGCAAAAGATTACTTTTGACGAACGGCCAGTGATAAAGTATGCAAGGGAGGCCGCAAAAAGAGGTAAAGGACATAGAAAATTATACATCGGGTCAGCCATAATGGTCAATGATAAAATCATAACAGGAGTAAACAGCTCACTGATGCATGCAGAATCAGCAGTGATAATCAATACATTAAAACAACTTGCAGGGATACGACGACACCAGCGCATACTATCATCACCAGCGATTAAACAGGTCAAAAAACTTAGGAAGATGTTGAATGAAAAAAGTGAAAACTTGAACATTTCTGAAGCGTTATTAGTATTATCGATCAGTGCAAAAGACAACAAATATGCACACAACGCATTCAGCCAGATTAAAAAATTGGACTCATGCGAGATGCATACTACTCATATGCTATCAAAAGAAGACGAATCAATCCTGAGAAAGTTAAAAATCAATTATACGTCCGACGGCAACATGGCCATCGGGAGATTATACAGTGGATAAATTTATATCCCTCTCAGTTCAGTGTTTACATAACGTTTACATTTCTTTTTGAGGTCTGTTAATGTTTTAATACTATAAGGTTTGACATTCATGAATTTTTTATCAATGACGCTGTCCATAGGTTTAAACTGCTGGAGATAATACATCCTTGCCCCCTTGATTTCCTTAGCAATCTTGACTACGTCATTTTCTTTTAATAATGTGGGCACCACAGTAGTCCTGAACGCATACTTTATCTTAGACTTCATGATTATATTAATGCTTTTCCTTATTAATCCAATATTAAGATTGGGCGTGCCAGTCATTTTTCTGTACAATTCATGGTTTGACAATGGTGCTTTTACATCCATTTCAACATAATCGATCAACCTGTTCCTAATTAAAAATTTTAACATTACAGGGTTTGACCCGTTGGTTTCCAACCCAACCATAAAACCCATATCTTTTACCTTCTTAATAAAATCAGGAAGTTCTTTATGGATTGTTGCCTCGCCACCTGATATGACTAATGCATCGATCCATTTCTCATTAGATTTCAGATAATTTAATACATATTTCTCGCTAATCTTAGGAAGAGTATTATAGTTTAATACTAAATCTCTGACATAACACCATGGACATCGAAGATTGCATCCGCCGGTGAACACTATCGCACTGACCTTGCCAGGATAATCTACCAATGACATCCTTTTTAATCCTCTAAACCACATCATACGTCTTCCTCTCCTTAAATTCTTGCTGTTTACCAATATTCCAATTTGCTACAGGTTTGAAATAACCTACAACTCTACTGTAAACCTCAGTCTTCCTGCCACACACAGGACATTTATGTTGTTCACCTGTAATATAACCATGGACTGGGCACACGCTAAACGTTGGAGTTATTGTTATGTAGGGCAACTTTGTATTATACATAACTTTCTTGACAAATTGTTTACAGCTTTCCGGGTCACATTTTTCTCCAATGAATGCATGAAACACTGTTCCTCCAGTGTACAGTGTTTGCAAATCTTCTTGGTGTTTCATTGCAAACACAACATCATCAGTTTTATCAACAGGCAACAATGTCGAATTAGTATACCGTGGGACTTTATCACTCGCGGTAATAATCTTGGGATATTTCTTTTTGTCAATGCGCGCAAGACGGTATGAGGACCCTTCGGCAGGTGTGGCCTCCAGGTTATAAATGTTGCCCGTCTCATTTTGGAATTCTTTTAATCGTTTTAACATATGCTTTAAAACCTTCACAGCAAACCGTTTTCCGTTCCGTGTAGATATGTCTTCACCCAACATGTTAACACACGCCTCGTTCATTCCAACCAATCCAATCGTTGAGAAATGATAATCTAACGTTCCCAAATATCTCTTTGAGTACGGTATCAAACCATCGTCCATGTTCTTTTTAACGACCTTTCTTTTGATTTCTAACGATTCTTTTGCAATGTTGAGCAACTTGTCAAGACGGTCATAAAACTCATCTTCATCTTTTGACAAATATCCAAGCCGAGGCATGTTAATAGTCACAACGCCAACTGAACCGGTCATCTCACCTGAACCGAACAGTCCGCCTGTAACATTCCTTCGCAGTTCCCTCAGGTCTAATCTCAGATGACAACACATGCTTCTTATGTCTTCAGGATTCATATCAGTATTTACAAAGTTTGAAAAGTATGGGAGGCCATACTTTGCAGTCATCTTAAACAACAAATCTGAAATTTCAGTGTCCCATTTGAAATCTTTTGTGATGTTATAAGTCGGGATCGGGAACGAGAATGGCCTGCCGTGCATGTCACCTTCAAGTGTAACCTCTAAAAATGCACGATTGAGCATGTCCATCTCGTCCTGAAAATCTGATAACGTATCCTTCATTATCTTGCCGCCGATGATGGCAGGTTCATCCTTTAGATCACGAGGCGGCTGAATATCAAACGTTACATTGGTAAACAATGTCTGCCCGCCCCACCGGGAAGTAACATTGAGGTTGTATATAAACTTCTGCATGTCCTGTTTAACTTTTTTATAACTCAACTTATCCTTTGCAATGAACGGTGCAAGAAAAGTGTCCAGAGAATTAAATGCCATTGCACCCGCCCATTCATTCTGCATAGTGCCTAGGAAATTAACAGACTGCATAAGTGCAGTATCAAAATGTTTGGCAGGAGATGATTCAACTTTTCCAACTACCCCATTAAACCCTTCCAAGAGCAATTGGCGCAAAGACCATCCCGCACAATACCCGACAATTCCAAATGAGAGGTTGTGAATATGAATGTCACCATTCCTGTGAGCCTTTGAAATCCGTTTTGGGTAAATATTATCAAGCACATAATTTGTTA
Organism: Microcaldota archaeon; assembly: GCA_021158105.1. Lineage (GTDB taxonomy): Archaea > Micrarchaeota > Micrarchaeia > Anstonellales > JAGGVH01 > JAGGVH01. Next base: position 13,270 of record JAGGVH010000009.1, on the reverse strand, counting down.
ACACATTTCCGCCCATCCTAAGAAAAAGTCCACTGAACGAATATGCCACATTACTGTTTTCTCTTACATTCCAATCAGTTTGGCTCAAGTAACCTCTGACCCACGAATCAGTATCATGCATTGGCATGTTGGGAGATAATATGTTAAAATTTATAAGTTTTGTGTTGCAAACTCCTGAAGTTTAGGTATGTCAATATCAGGGTTATACGTTATCATACCTGCTGCAGTCTCAAGTTTTTCTTGGACACGGACAGCATTACCGAACGCCAAAGGTGAATTGTTTTCAGTTATACTGTTCGTCACAACTATACGTTTGTTTGATATGCCAACAGAACTAATCTTTGAAACAGCATAGTCAAACCCTTGAAAATGCACAACTGCAAGCATTAGGTCGACAGCATTCCTTGGAGGATGTTCAAACTCGTTAGTAAACGGCAAAAATTCAATGCCTTGTTCTCTCAGATGTGTAACTGAATCTAATATGGTGCCCCCTGAAGCTACCAAGTCGTCTATAAAGCATATCACATCATACCCTTTAATGGTATCAAGTGTAATATCGCTTTGCATGTCAGATATTTCAACAACACCGTCCTTTGCATCACCGCCCCTGGTCTTCCTGAGATTGATTTCGGTCATATAACTCGCACCGAGGTCGGGCGAGATGAATAATACTTCATCATACCCTTGCTTCTTTGCCAAGAAGTTTACCTTCCTCTTAAGTTCTGGTGCCATTGTAAGATTAACGATTTTAAGTGTTGGCGGAATGATGCCAAATTCTGGGATTTCTTTTCCATCTTTACCGATTGGAAAATTACGAAACTTTTCATATGTTGTAAACACACCGGGCCGTTTAAAACTGTGGCCGTCTAGTGTTATAAGGTACGACAGTCCTGCCTGTGCCAAAAGGCGCAGGGATACCCATGCAGTTTTGCCCTCGTGCTCTTTAAACGGGTCAGTGTTAACAGAATCATGGTCCTGCCTAAGAAAAGGAAAGTATGGAACAACAAGTGTAATCTTATTAGTATGCCATGACAAGTCTGATATAATATTCATGACAGTAAAAAACCTCTTTTGAGGTTCAGGATATAACCTGTCATAGATAAACACTTCCTTATCTTTAAACTGGTCAATAGCTTTTGTCTTGCCGTCATAATTGATCGCTGATATATAATACTTTGTTTCACCATCCTTAAACGAGAAGAATTTAAACCATGGTTTTATAAAATCCCTAGTGTCCGGTGTTGCCATATGAATAGAATTTTTTTTAATCATTTTTTTGTGTGCCATGCTATCACCTTACAACTTTTGATATGCACTTTACCAGCGGTTTTGAAATGTAATGCGATATGTTTAAATAATTATTGTTGATTTTGGTTAATCATGAAAACAAACATCAGGTGGAAACTGCCACCTAAAATCAAGTATCTTGAAGCTGTGGGTGCAATTGCAGACAAAAGAATAATACTGACAAAGAATGGTGCACAGGTTAAAAGTTCAATGGGTGACAGGACGTATCATGTGATATTTGATTATGAAAAAATGATTATCTCATCTGACGACAATGGGTCAAAGTTTAAAGGATACATAGGTTATCCTGCAATTTCACTTCTTATGTTAAAACATATTCTGCCATACGACGAAAAGATTGGCGAGTCATTAAAAGGGATAAAATGGAAAAAGATTAATAAAAAATTTAAAAATTATTTTTTGACTGAAAATTATGTAAAATCAATTGCTAAGAAAAAAGGGGTTGCAGAACAGCAACTTGAAAATTTTAAGAATTTAGTTCACAATGAACTTAAAAAAATTATAAAGGAGTTAAAAAAATGCTAAACATTTATAAATAAACCCAATCATAATATAGTTATGGCACCTAAAAATAAACATAAAAATAAAGATAAAATTATTCGCATACAAGCTAATGATCCTGAATCAATAAAGATTTTGATGAGCAAGGAAAAACCTAATCCTGACAATCATACTAAGAAGTTTCCACTGATGACAATACGAAAAATTAATGGACAAATCTATCCTGGCGACAAAGGAGCATTTGCAGTCATCAATAAACTGCTTGACAGTAATGTGAAAAATGCACACCAGATATTTAACGAATTAGTTGAAGTAATATTTGCGTTCAATGTTAAGATAATAGTAAAAGATAACTTTTCAGTCGTGGCAGTCCAGAACACAGACAGCAGACTAGAATTGTTAGCAATGGTGAAACGCATTGCAGATGATGAAGATGTTAACATAAAAATAGTTCAAAATGATAAGTTCACACTCGTAAAAATAAAAGATGACACAACAGAAAAAAGAAAACAGTTTTGGACAAGCATGTATGAGTTTGCTAAAGAATATCAGCTCCAACATATACCATTAGACATTGCAATCGTTAACGGCGCTAACCCTTTGTATGAAACTGACATGGACAAGGAATTAAAAAGATTGTATGATTTAATTTTCTGAACGTATAAGATACAGAGAGCATAGGTTTATAAAAAAATCTATTTATTAATTACAAGGTAAACTTAATGTTTAATGGGTGATATGAATGAAATTAGTAATATCTGTAAAAAGCGGACAAACATTTCAAACCGATCTTTCAGAGGATAAGGCTGCGCTCCTGTTTGGGAAAAAGATTAGTGACATCATTGAAGGCGACCTACTCAACCTTCCCGGTTATAAATTAAGGATAACTGGGGGCAGTGATGATTCAGGGTTTCCTATGCGCCCTGAGATTGAAGGCAATGGAAAGTTTAAACTTTTGTTGTCAAAAGGTCCAGGTTATAAAATCAAAAGGAAGGGCGAACGGAAACGAAAAACAATAAGAGGTAACACCATTGACCAGACAATCGTCCAGGTTAATACCAAGGTAATCGAAGAGGGGCCGACTCCGTTGAGTGAACTATTGCCCAAGAAAGAAAAAGATGAGAAGAAATAGGTTGAGTGTGGTGGGATGGAAGACACAGGACAGGCAGTAGTTAACATTGGAATGTTGGGCCACGTTGACCATGGCAAGACTTCTTTAACAAAAGCATTAACAGGCAAATGGACTGACACGTTCAGTGAGGAGATTAAGAGAGGTATAACCATAAGGATAGGGTATGCCGACGTCTCATTTTACAAATGTGGAGATAAATATCAAACTAAAGCTGAATGCCCTAATGGAAAAAAAGGCAAATTTGTCAGGAAGGTGTCATTTCTTGATGCTCCCGGGCATGAAACATTAATGGCTACAACCATTGCAGCATCTGCAATCATTGACGGTGCAGTATTGGTCATAGCAGCAAACGAACCTTGCCCGCAACCACAAACAAAAGAGCATTTAATGGTATTGCATGCTTTAAACATAAAAAACATTGTTGTCGTTCAAAATAAAATAGACCTTGTAAGCAAGGACAAAGCAAAAGAAAACTATGAACAGATTAAAAAGTTTTTAGAAGAGTTTGATGTTGATGCACCCATCATCCCAACATCAGCTAATTATGGAATTAATCTTGACGTTCTGATTGAAGCAATCGAAAATATTATTCCCACACCAAAGAAGGATAAGACTAAACCTCCTAGGATGTATGTGACACGGTCATTTGACATAAACAAACCCGGAAAACCCATCAAAGAATTGGTGGGAGGGATATTGGGCGGTTCATTGTTGCAAGGAAAACTTCAAGTTGGTGATAAGATTGAACTGTCGCCGGGCGTTGAGTATAACGGCAAATATACCCCGCTGATTACTGAAGTAACATCATTGTTTGCAGGTGACAACAAAAGAGATGTTGTGTACCCGGGAGGCCTTGTAGCAATCGGGACAAAGCTCGACCCCGCATTAACAAAATCAGACAGTATGCTCGGACAGATGGTTGGACAACCTGGAACATTGCCCGAACCAACCGACATTATAAAGGTCAGATATTCATTGTTCGGCCGGACAGATTTTGAGAACAACCCATTCAAAAAAGGCGAACCATTAGTATTAAGCGTGGGAACTGCATCAACAGTCGGTATTGTTGCTGACATTAAAAAGAATGAAGTTACATTGAAACTCAAAAGAAAAATATGTGCTGATAAGGATAACATTGCAGCACTTTCACGGCTTGTTAAACAAAGATGGAGATTGAGCGCATACGGTAAAGTAAAAAAAAATTTTGATTAGTATTAATTAGAGAAGAACAGAGAGTTTTTGAAAAACTTTATCCATCTGGTTTAAAGTTTCATTTACTCTTTTTTTTACTATTTTCCATGCAATTTCTGGTGCAACAGAAGAATATACATACTTTAATCTACCTTTCATTAACACTTTTCGTTTTATAAATCCTTTTTTGTATAAGTTTTTAATGTGGGTTCTTATCGATCTTTCAGACATGTTAAGACACTGTACTATCTCATTCATTTCCATTTCTTTTTTGAGAAGAGAGTCATATAATTTTATCTCTGTCTTTTTAAAATCAAGGAATTTAAGTACCATATTAAGCAATTCCACAGGTTTTCTTTTCTTTTCTTTCAATATTACCTGAAGTTTTTCCAACTTATCTACACTTATATTCATTTTCTCACTCATGAATAATTCATAAAGATTTCATACGTATGAAAATTTTCATATAAAATATTCTTCTAATGTTCACAAACATTTTTAAATATAACTATGCAAATAATCTTTCATATGTATGCATGACTAACTTCAGAGGTTGTATGATGAAAGATGGAATGGATTTAGTGTATTTGTGTATCATAAATTTATTAGTATTTGTGGAAGGGGTATTTTTAGCTGTTATCATGTTATCTTTATCCATTTTAGAACAAATAGTTTCTAAATTCAGAGAATTATATAATAAACAAAAGGTGATTTGATTATGGAAAGAACTAATTTCACTGAAAAAGAAAAATCTATTCTTAATAATATTTTTAAGATTGAAAAATCAACCAAAGTAGATGGTTGGTGGTGGTGGTTCTGGTTATTTTTTATTGAAAATCCGAAAGATCCCACTAAACGTGAACAAATAATGGTTGTCTGGTCAACTAAAAATGATAATAAAATTTCCTGTAATTCATTAGAAATGAAACTTGATAATATTATTAAAGCTGAAAAAGATGTTATTGTTTTTGATGGTGCTGTTACTGGTTGGTATTTTGATGGGAAAGAGATGCATGATGATTTTCTTTTAGAACATACAAACATTACAATTGACCCAACAAATCATATTATTTCAGGAGGAACAAATCACAAAGCAGAACATAAAATGGAGAATTATGAGCATATTATTAATATCATAAAAAAAGATGATTCAATCAAAATGCAATTTAAAGCAGTACAAAACAATTTTCATCCTAGAACGTCTCCTTTGTTTGGTAAATCAACTTATCCATTAGGGTTAAGTGTTAGGACAACTAGATTAGAACTAATGGATTTAACAGGTTTTATTGAAAAAAATGGAGTAAAAAGAAAAGTTAATGGAACAGCATTATTTCATAAAGTTCAAATTAATTTACCACCCCCTGCATGGTATTGGGGAGTATTCCATTCTAACGATGGAGATTTGTTAACTTATTTTAATACGTACATAGGATTAACAAATCTTAAAAAGAATATCCATGATTTAAAATTAGGAACCCCTCTAATTTCAACAACAAAATCAATGAATATTTATATAAGAAAAGAAAACAAACTCCTTATTTTTGATAAACTAAAAATAATTCCAACTATATTGAAAGACGAAAATTGCATACATAAAGTTAACGGTGAAAATGAAACCCATACAATTGAATTTACTGCCTATTCGTATGCACATACATGCTGGATATTTAAAAAACATTTTGGGTTTTTACCAATAAAATCTCGGTTTGATTATTCTGAATACCCAGCATATGTCAAAAAAATAGTAATTACTGAAAAAAAGACTAAAAAAGAAACAATTATCAAAGGAGCATACGGAAACATAGAAAACGCGTGGGGTATATTAATTTAATTGTTTTTTGAATAATAAAATAAAAAAGTAAAATTAGAGATAAGCAATGTCTTCTACAAAACTTTCGTTTGCATCGGCTGTTTTTACTGACTCGTCAGTGTTGTCATATGATGACGGTATCAAAGATGATTTGACACCAGTGGCAATCAAGATAACCTCAACATCATCACCATATTCATCAGAAATTCGTGCACCAATCTTAACATTTGCATTGGCATCAAACGGCAGTGTCAAATTTTCACCAATCTCGATCGCTTCGCCAAGACTAATCTTTGAGCTGCTGGTTATGTGGATCAGTGCGCCTTTTGCACCTGTGTAATCAACATCTAACAATGGATGTTTAAGGGTATTCTCAACAACCTTGTTAACCTTATCAGGACCAGAAGCTTTGCCTATTGAAATCATTGCAACTCCACCGTGCTCCATGATTGACTTAACATCTGCATAATCTATGTTCATCAATGATGGGAACATTATCGTATCAGCAATGCCTTTGACAGCTTTTGCAGTTATCATGTCAGCAAGTTCAAACGCTTTACTCATAGGAAGGTTTGGGGCATAGTCAACCAACCGATTGTTATCAATAACAATTACTGTGTCACAATACTTTGTCAACTCGTTAATGCCCCACTGAGCCTTTTTCATTCTTGCCCTCTCAAGTTTAAAAGGATAAGTTACGATGGCAACAACAATCGCTCCCGCCTGTTTAGCTAACTTTGCAACTATTGGTGCACCGCCGGTGCCTGTCCCTCCTCCCATGCCAGCAGTGAGAAAGACTAAGTTATAATCATCAATGGATTTTGCAATATCATCAACTGACATCTCAGCACACCGCTGTCCAACCTCTGGAAAACCTCCTGCACCAAGACCTCTTGTGATACTAGGTCCTAATAAGACTTTCTTATCTGCAGAAATGCTGTCAAGATGTAACTTATCAGTGTTCATCGCAATGGTGTCAGCTGATTTTATCCCGATGCGAGTGATGCGGTGGACAGTATTACAACCGCCACCGCCTACACCCACCACTGCAATACGTACTTTGGTATTGTCCATTTCTTCTTCCAAAGAAGGAGAGGGGGGAGCATTAAACATTCAGACCACCTCAGCCAAAGACTTCAATCCCGCTGTACTCAGACTCGTCACCAAATGAATCAATGGGCTTGCCTAAAACTGAAGCACCTTTCACGCCAGTAACTATTGCCACAATCTCAATCTTGCCTTCATAATTCGGCAATACCCTGGCGCCCCATTTCACGTTTGCTTCAGGGTCCATCCTGTCAGTTATGATTTCTCCAGCTTTGATTGCGTCTCCCAAGGTTAAATCTGAACCGCCTGTGATATGGATCAGTGCACCTTTTGCACCTTCAAACGTAACATTCAACAGTCTATTCTTAATGACACCTTCTGCTGCACCTCTTACTTTTTCAGTTCCTTTGCCTTCACCTACTGCAATGAAACCTACACCGCCACCGCCTACTATCGAACGGACGTCTGCAAAATCAATGTTGATCAGTGAAGGCTGTGTTATTGTCCAAACAAGGCCAGATATTGCACGTGATAATATCTCATCAGCCACTGCAAACGCCTGGTTCATCGGCAGATTAGGGAACAGTTCAACCAACCTATTGTTATCAAGAATAATAACAGAATCACAAACCTTTCTAAGTTCTGCAATGCTCTGGTCAGCTTTTAATCTCCTTGCCCTTTCAAGGTTGAACGGATATGTGACCATTGCCATTGTGATTGCGCCTTGCTCCTTGGCAATCTGTGCAACAACTGGTGCTGCACCGCCACCGGTGCCGCCACCCATACCAGCACATATAAAAACAAGATGGGAATTCTCAAGCTCTTCTTCGATCAAGTGCCTGTCAATCTCAGCAGCCTTTTTACCCACATCAGGATAACCACCGGCGCCCAGACCTTTTGTAATACTCTTGCCAATCAATACCTTTTTTGCCCTCTCGTGCAACATTTTAAGATGTTGCTTGTCAGTATTGATCGCTACAAGGTCAGTACCTTTTACTCCAGTTTTTATTAGTCGGTTTATGGTATTGTTGCCACCACCGCCTACGCCCACTGTAACGATCTTAATCCTGTCAGATCCATAATCATCGGCATTATCCTTATCCACCTCTTTTTCAGGGGTCATCCTACTTTCCTTTAACACATTCTCAACTAATTCCATATTTGTCGCCTCTTTTTTATTTTTTTATTTTGGCTCTTTCTACAGAATGAGGCGAAAGTAACATTTATAAATGTTTTGAAATCCGAGTATTTATAGAGATAACCAAATAGAGATATTTTAAAAAATATTTTAAAAAAGAGTAAAGTTATTGCACATCTGCATTCAAATCGCTCTGTTCATAGTAATGTTAAATGGACATGTTTACTCAATAAATAAAATTGAAAGTAAAGTGAAAAACAGAAATGAAAGAACAATAAAGAAAATATATTGCTCACACCAAATAAGACCGAAGAGTATTATCAATAACATTTTTAAATGTTTAATCTGATATTATGGGCATGGATTATGACACTATAGAAGACACCAGTTCTGAAATCAGGTATCTTACACTTGAACTGATGAAATTAGCAAACAATCAAAAAAGACCGTTTAAGGAAGTATTAGATGAATTTATTAACAATGCATACACACTACAAAATGCACTTGAAACCATGGACAACCCACGTGATGATTACATTAAAAAGATAAAAAAATCTCCTTTAAAAAAGTGAGCATATGACTATTGAAGAAAAAACTATCGGATTGACAAGATGGTTTTTTGGAGTTCCTGACAGTAAAATCACATCCTTATTAATATTATTATTATCTTTAATAATAGCAGTCATAGTATCATTATTAAACCCACACCCGTTCTTATCAACAATTACAGAGTCAGTTGTATCGTCAATATTCGTTGTCGCGCTTCCGGCATTCCTAACAGCAACAGTAATACAAATATTACAAAAACAGATTGGTCTAAGAAGAATATTATTTATATCATTCATAGGAGCAATAATGTATGGGTTAAACTATATCATTTATTCAATAACAGGGGGAACAACATTCATGATAATAAGCTACAGTTTTGTTTTTGTTTTCTGGTTTTTTACTCTGTATCTTATTTTTGGATTACGAAAAAGTGCTTTACTATTTTCTGCATTTCAATTGATATTCAGCTTAATATTTTTCATTGCAGACCAGCAAACATTAACACAGAACGTATGGGGATTACTAATAAAAATAAACCTTTCTGCAATCATAATGTTATCAGCATTATATTATCTGATATTAATGATAAATGCTCCTATGAAGAGAAACATAGGAATATCAAGCACTGATGCTACTTACTTATTCTTTGAACAATGGATGTTCGGCTCACCAGAATTAGAAAACATGATGCAAAAGATTTCACAACCCATAATCACATATGTGGACTGGATAGACGTTTGCGACATGAAATTGGTATTGCCATATGTTCATTTTGGACCGTTTGGAAACTTAGGAGGAAGCATGTTCACTGCACAAATACCTGACAAGATAGGACGCTCAATAGTATTCCATGCTCCTGTTACCAGAGAATTTAACCCTGCAACCAGCAACAGTATTACACAGGTTATTCAAGCGATAAAACATAGTAACAAAGAAAAGATGCTTAAAGGCGATATGTTTACTATAAAAAACAAAAAGGCGTATGCTGATGTAGTAGTATTGAATGATTTTGCAATCGTAGGATTGAGCAGGGCACCGTGTAGTACTGAAGACATTGACCCGGGCGTGGGGGAATCAATAAAAAGAATAATTGAATCAAGCGGACATCATGCATTTTTGATAGACATGCACAACTCAGAAACGAATGACATTCAATCTATCCTGCCAGGGTCAGAAGCATCGTACGATTACATCAGGATCGCTGAAAAGATTGCTAAAAAGTTGAGAAACATAAAACTAAAAGAAGTCAAAATCGGATATGCAGAAATAAAACGGAACGAATTGGATGACGAAGTACAAAAGAAGGTTGGGAGTGCAGGCATCAAAGTATTATCGTTCATCTTTAGAAATAAAAAATATGTTATGGTGGTGATTGATTCAAACGGCATACGTCCTGATGCAAAAAAGGTGTTAGACAGTATAGGTTGCGAGACATACACAACAGACACACATGAAGTTAATACAGTCAAAGGAGTAATAAATCCATTAACACATGATGATGTTATAAAGATACTAAAACCTATTAAAAAAGCAATAAATGAAAGTATAATTTCCGCCAAGAGATGTTATGGTTCATTCAACAGAAAAACTATTACTATCAACGTTCTTGGCAGGGATAAAACTACTGAGATAATAACAACACTAAACTCTATAATTGCAATCGCTAAGATTACTATACCCATTATATTACTTTTAAGTATAATTATAATCATGTGGGTTCTTAGTTATCTTAAAACGTTAGGGGTGTAAAAATGAATATTGCATTTTTTACTGATACATACCTTCCAAATGTTGATGGCGTGGTTACATGCATGTTGAACCTTAGAAAAGAATTTGAAAAACAGGGACATAACGTTTACATCTTTACATCGGGCACTAAGGAAGATAAGAAAAATAATAAAGACCCAAACGTGTTCTATCACTCAAGCATCCGCTTTCCACCATATCCTGACTACAAGATAGCGGTGTGCCCTTTCTTTTCAGTATCAAAACTCAGGGAACTTAAGATTGATATTATACATTCTCACGCATTAGCTACAATGGGGTTGGCGGCATTTGTCGCTGCAAAAAAACTAAAGGTTCCATGTGTTGAAACGTTCCACACCAAAGTCTCAGAAGGCACACATTATATAACAAACAATGAAAAACTTCAAGAGATAGGAGAAGATGTAGTATGGAAATATTTAAGATGGTTCGCATCACAGTTTGATGTTATAACATGTCCAAGCGAGAATGCACAAGAAGCACTTAAACAGCATGGCATAAAAGCAGAAGTGTATCCGAACGGCATTGACATAGAACAGTTCAAACCTGTTGATATGATGACAGGGGAACGAAGACAACAGTATGAAAAATTGATGGATAAGTATGTTAAAAAATTCAAGATAAATGACAATACAATAGTTTTGGTGTCACGCTTGGTAAGAGAAAAAAATCTTGACTTGATAATTCGTGCAATGCCACACATAATCAAAGAGGTAAAAAACGCTAAACTCATAATCGGCGGCAAAGGTCCTGCAGAGAGTTATCTTAAACAGGTTGCAAAGGATAACAATGTTGAGGATAGAATAGTGTTTGCAGGGTTCATACCTAACAAAGAATTACCTGCACTGTATTCTACAGTAAAGGTCTTTGCGTTCCCATCGGGGAGGTTTGAAACTCAAGGGTTAGTAGCACTTGAAGCATTAGCATGCGGACTGCCAGTGGTTGGTATAAAAGATTCTGCAGTCTCAGAAATGATCACAGAAAAGACAGGCGAAACTGCACTCAATGATCCTGAGGCATTTGCCAGTGCAGTAGTAAGAATACTAAAAAACAGAGATAAATATAACGAAACTAGAAAGTATGCAGAACAATTTTCAAATGAGAAGGTTGCAAACAAATTCTTAACACTTTATAAAACACTAATCGTTCAGAAAAAACAGAAAGATTAAAAAACCTATAGTTGTAAACAAAAAACATGAAAAATGTGTATGATGATTATAAACATCTTATGAAAATATACATTCATCTTAAAAAAGAAACTGAAAGTTATGATAAAGATATTGCAAAACTTAAAAAGGAATTTAAGAATACACTGAAAAAAATAAAGATTGCTAAGAAGAATGAAACACTTAACAAGCTGTATTCTCAAGGGCTTAAAATAATTAATAATATCTCGGAATTGATGACTAAAAGGAGCATTGTCAGCAGAAAGAAAACGATAGAACATCATTTTGAAGAGATATCAAAAAGGTTGTACAATAAAGAATATGACATCGCAGAAAAAGAATTGGCAATAGTAAAAAATATGATATTAAACCCTCCTGTGAAGTTTTATAAGGTCAACAATATCTTATCAAATCAATTGTACTCCCAGTATGAAAAGAGACAGGAGAAGATGTTCTACAAAAAGATAATGCGCCCCCATCCTGTCGAGATCGTCATGGACAAAGACGTTGCAATTATATCAGGCGATAAAACTGAAACGATTGCGTCATCTTTTGTAGTCAATAAACTTTCAAAGATTGCCAACCAGAAAATCAAGGTTGGCGAGATACCTGTGTATGCAACTGTCCAATCTGATAATAAGTTCATAAACCTGACAATTATAGAAAGAGAAATAACCGACAGAGGAATAATAGCTAATCGCAATTTTATTAAAGTGACAAAGGATTTTATAAAATAGATGGGCCAGACCGGATTTGAACCGGCGACCTACGGTTTGCTCAGCTCGTTCTATTATTGCATCAGAACGGGTCATATAAGACCGTCGCTCTAACCAGGCTGAGCTACTGGCCCATGCACCATACTTTAGAAATGAAAGTTTTTAAATGTTTAGTCAAAAGGTTTAATATAGGGTGTTGAAAAATATCTCATAGCTTATTTCTTATTTTTGAATTAGCTGGTCTTAAACCGAAAAAGAGATAACTTTATTGTTCTTAATATCTCTTAACTTAAACCCCCTGTAAGGGGGTTGGGTAAGTACTTACCCAACATGTTACATATGTAACAATACACAAGTGGTCAGAATGAGGAAGAATACAATTAAAAGGTTAGCGGTAGCTTTACGTTTTGACCTCGTGGTTAGAAGAGTCAAAAGGATTAGTAATTTCACAAAAAATGTTGGTAGGAAAGGGTATGGTGATGTTGAACACTGTGGACTCTGAATATAAATCGTCGCATAAAATGTAATGCCCACTTGAATACATATTATCCATGTTAAATGGATATGATGAAGATGAGGGTTCAGCAGGAGGATGGATGGCAATGACAGGAAGTTGGACACAAAACATATTATAATACAACACCGAAAAAGATTTAAACTTGAAAATGCATAGATTAAGCATGAAAAAGGTAAGTTTTCATGAAAATAAGGAAAATAAAAAGAAAATAAGTAAACTATTACCTTGGGTCATAGGCGGAGTTATTGCATTATCACCCAATGTTGTTAAAGGACAAATGAAAACGTTTAATGATAAGTTACCATTAATTGAAAATAAGAACAAGATTGAAACTGTTCAAAAACTAAACAGGACCACTACTGATGATGAATATGAATGGAGGAAACTATGGTATATTGTTGATGTAGATGGATACCCTGTTGAATTTGATT
>JAGGVH010000026.1 GCA_021158105.1 Microcaldota archaeon | reverse complement strand
TCTTAGAAATCTCAAAATAGATATCCCTATGTCTATATTTTTTTCCTATCTTAATTCTTTCTGCCTTTTTTTGCTCCATCAGTTTAACAAAATCATATTTATCCATGAATATACTTAGGTAAGAAAGGTTTATAAATATTGTCCATTTTTCTGGACAAAAAACAGATATTTTGTCCATTTTCTTAGACAATAAGCAAATTATATTTAAATAAAACAATTTATTGTCCATAATTTTAGACAAAATTAACAAAAATTATCCATTTTTCTGGACATTGGCAAATCAACAGTTTTTGGGTTGTCCGGCAGGTTTACTCAGGATGGACTTGATGGTATAATGTGTGTATACACTGGTTGTTCACATGTCCGTGTGAAAAAGTTTATAAATATGAAAGTGTAAATATTATGTATGAACAAAAAGATTAAAACAGTTCTAAAGAAGGCTGTTGTGTATGGAATAGTTGCTGGCATGGGCGCCACAGGGGGCATGTATACAGGTTATATCATTTCTAATCAGGTCTATCGTGCAAGATTTAAATACTATTCAGAAAGAACTGAGAAAGAGTTTGGAAGAATAAAGAATAGGATGGAAATGATTGAAAATTCTATGAACAAAGTCAATGAAAGAATTGATTCATTATCTTCCAAAACAGAAGACTTAGACATAGAGATTGCTAAGTTAGACATTCAATTCAGAAGAGAAAAAATGCGTGATCAACACGAAAACAGGTATGTTGTCCATGGTGGTAAAAAGCCACAAAAATCAAAACCAGTAATTTCTAAAAAAGAAAGAGAATACAAAAAAGCCCTACAAGAATGGAAAAATAAATCTTTTTTGGCTAGGATATTTTCTCATAAACCCAAGCCAGAAGAGTATGGTTTAAAATGATTAAGATTCAAAAATCAGGTTGAAATGACTATTTCATTTCTTTCCATAATTCTTTCCTTCTCGCTTCTAAAAAGGTTGGTTTCTTGCCCATGAATTCTGCGCTCGTCACCACATTAACATTATTCTGTTCAGCTTCTTTTAAAACAGGCACAATCTTGTTTTTATAATACAAATCTCTTACAATGTGATGCTCAAGAATAAGTGTTTTGATTTTGGTTTCTTTGATTATCCTTATTAGGTTCTGGTTACTCTTTTCAAAATTCTTTTTTGACATTTTCCATCCCAAGAATATAGTTGGAAACCCGGACAACACCATGACATCTGGCCGTTGACTGATTATCCATTCTGTTGCATCATCGGTCTGTGGACCTTGCACATCAGAGCCATGAACAAACACTTCTTTTTTATACTTGACTGCAAGCATTAAAACATAACCCAGCCTGTCCGATCCCCCGTGAAACATTGGGGGTGAGAACTCAAGAACAGTCTTTCCGAATTTGAATCGTTCACTGTCTGCAATATCTATCTTTTTTGGTTCACATTCATTTGACAGGAATGATAAAAACTCTGCACTCCTCTTAGTCTGTGATTTGTTAATATTATTCTTTGGGTCTTTTATTAATAAGGTTTTATTTTTGTATATACATTCATCAGGAATATAATGGTCATAATGGTAATGTGATATGGTTATTATTTGAGACCTTTGTGCATACCACTTTATCTTATCAATTGCATTGTCCAATGCGTTTAATTCCTGTGGTGTGGGTGGCAATCCATACCTGCTCGGGCCAAGGGCTGCCCCCGGGTCTATCAATATTTTCTTGTCAGTCTCAACAAATGTAGCAATGCTTCTTACTCCAAGCGAGTCGCATGCTAGAAACTTTAGTTTTATATCTTTCATATCTGCAACATCTCTTATCAAATTTATCTCCTGTTACTCTTGGCTTGACAAATATTTATGCACACTGTCGGCTGCGATTGCACCTTCTGCTGCAGCAGTTATTACCTGTTCTAAATGGTTTGACCCTGTTGTGATGTCGCCCGCTGCAAACATGCCCGGGATAGTAGTTTCCATTTTACTGTTGACTTTTATCAATCCTTTTTCATCAAGTTCAACCATCCCTTTAACAAGTCCTGTGTTTGGTATCAACCCGATTTCAACAAACAACCCATTGATTTCAACATTTTTTACCTCGCCAGTTTTTCTGTCTTTTATTTTCACACCGGTTAACATTTGTTCTCCGTAAACCTCTTCAATTTCAACATTATAATATTTTATTATCTTGTCATCTTTCATGATTCTGTCTTTAAGTATGTCATCGCCTTTGAGTTTACTATGTATAAACATGTGAACTTCATCATCAAACTTTCTTAGCAATAATGCAGTTGTCATCGCAGAGTTTGCACCGCCTGCCACTCCAACCTTAGTTTTTTGAAAGAATGCGCCGTCGCATGTTGCACAATAACTTACTCCTTTTCCAGTGTATTTTTCTTCTCCTGGGACATTAAGTTTTCTCTTATGCGTACCCATTGCTAATATGACTGTTTTCGCGTCATACTCAGTGTTATGCGTTTTAATGCGAAAACCTTCATCTGCCTTTTCAATCTTTTCAACTTCATCATAAATGATTTCCCCACCAAAATGTTTAGCCTGCTCAGTCATTTTTTGCACAAGTTCTGTCCCGCTGATTTTAGTAAACCCAGGATAATTTTCAATTTCTGGCGTTTCGCTTGCCATCCCCATATCCTTTGCGATTATAATATTTTTTACCATGTATCTTGATAAATATATTGATGCGGTCAACCCTGCCGGTCCGCCTCCAATTATTACACAATCAGTTTTCATTTTCTATCACCTCAAAATTAAGTTTATTTCTTAACAAACCTTTTTTAAATTCGTCTTTTAAAAGGTCATACGGAATACGAAGTGTTATATTTTTTTTGTTTTGATATTTTTTCATGTCAACAATGTTTGAGTATAACCTTATAATCTTTGCAGACGTCACTGGATCGCGATTACACAGTGTTGCTGCGATGGTCAACAGTTTATCTTCTGACAACCCGTTTGGTAACTGTATCTTAACATTGACATACTGTGGAGAAAGGTTAAGTTCATTGGTTGGCACCCAAAACCAGTCGCCAGGTGCGATCGTTTTATTATTGAATGACATGATTTGGCCAATGTCCATAAAATCAATGTCGTCAGTTGTCCAGTCTTTTGGAAGGGTAAATGTGTATGACAACTTGCCCTTCCGTTTATATGCATGGAGAAATTCTATCGAGCCAAATTCATAATCCTGTCTTTTTAATTTTTTATACTCTGGTTTTTGTTTTTTTGTACTTTGCTTTGTTTTTGAGCCAGTTTTAATTTCATTTTCACTTATGTTGGAAATATCAACATATAATCCGTCAGAGTCTGCAGGCAGGTATCCGAGTTTCAGGTCTAACCTGACAGGTCTAACTTTCAACATTTTTCTTATTTCATCAATGTCCATTTTTGTGATTTCGTTATCTTTCTTTTTCTTCTTGACTATTTTCATTTTTTGTTTTTTGTGTTTAACAATCCTTTTTGTGTTCATCTTATTGTTAACATAATTGTATATCCTTGGCATTTCTCTTGCATATGGACTGCTGATGGTGCCACCTTCATTTTTTAGATGTGTTAGGAAACTGTGTGTTATGCTTGACAACTTTTTATATTTCACTCCTAACACTGTCCTCATGATGTTAACAACATCGTTCACACCAGTGTTAAACATTGCAGATGATAATATTGTTATAAATTTCCTTTTTTCGTCATCAGGTGCATTACCAAAGAGATAAATCAGTTGCGGTGACTTGTTAAACACCCTGACCTGAAAATTGTTTAATCCGTCATACAGTAACAAGTATGCGGCCTTTGTTTGGCATGATACTGTTAAGCATTTCTCATATTCGGGAATGTTGCCGTATATCTTTCTCAGGCTGTTATGCATTGCCATTCTCATCTGATATGCACCAAAAGAGATATATTTACGGTCCCAGTATGCAGGAACCTTTGCAGGGTCATAACCTTCTTCTAACATCATCCTGAGAACCTCAACCCGCGCTTCTGGCCAGTATCCTTTTGGTGTGACTTCATACACAATAAATGAAAGCATAAGTGCAGGGTCTATATAGTTTGATAATCTTTCAACATTAATCTTTTCATTGCCAATCTTTACAGAGTAATCTGTGTTGTCTATTTTATTCTTAATATTTTTTATGGATTCGTCAATAACTTTAATCATAGAATTGAAACTGTATCTATCCCTTTTTGAATTCAACAGGATATCTGCAATCTCGTTCCATTTTTTTTGGTTCAATGCCTTCTTATTTTTTATGTATTTATCAAGGTTATATGTAATCCCAAACACATTCTCATAACCTGACAAATAACCTTTATCTTTCAATGATGATAATGTTTCATTTTCTAATGGGTAATCCATCTCTGTAAACAATGGATTGTGTGATTTGTCTACAACACTTTTCTGTTTTACAGTCATATCTTCACCCTATAAAGTCATAGACCCATGTTTTTAATGGGGTAGGTGATGTTAATTCTTTTAACAATCTTCTTATTGGTTTATTCTTGGCATATTTTAATATCATGTCATAAAAACGATTGCCTAATAATGTTTCTCCGATTTCATAAATGAACCTGTTAGTCTTCCCGGTTTTTAATAATTGTTCAAACCACGCAGTTACAGACGTATTATAATCCACGTCATATAAGATACTCTGTGCTGCAAGTTGTCCTGATGTTATTGCATACCATAACCCAAAACCGAACAACCCATCTTGTAATCCACCTGCTTCGCCTGTTAAGAACTGATCCTGCCGTATGTAGTTTTGCAGGATGTCAAATGATACATAATTTGTCTGGGCGTGAACGTTGTTCATTTTCATGTTATATATTTTTTTAAATATTTCTAATGCAGCATTTGAAAACTCTATTATCTTGCTCATGTTCTTAGTCACTGCAACACACAGAGTTGCTTTTTGGTTTATTACGCATAAGTATGCATATCCTCCGGGCGCAAACCGTTTGTCTAAGATTATATGAAACACATCTTCAATGTCAGTATCAAACACAAACTCGCGTGCTATGCCTGACGGAACCCTGCCGCCTGTTGCGTTGACTATTGCATCCAATGATGTTGAATTAAACTTGATGTTTACTTCATTACTTTTTGCAGTTCTGTACAGTGCATAGTCAAGACTGTCCTTCATTGGACCTCGCTTGACTGCCCACCAAATCGGTCTGAGCGAATGAAATTTTTCTGTTCTGTGTTGTGTGCTCACAGTTATTGCGTGGATTGGCACAAGAAACATTTTTTTTAATATCTTTTGAGGAATGATTGACCTTAAAAATACTCTCCCGTCAACGTTGCTCCCGGGAATGAACATAAACTGGAATGAGCCGTTGAACCTGGTGCCCACCCCCTTTTCTTTTTCATAAACTGTGACATCATAATCTTTTGATATTTTTGAGAGTTCGATTGCTGTTGACAACCCGGCTGGCCCTGCCCCATTGATTTTGATCATAATATTATTTTCATAATAGAATTTATAAAGATTAGGATTATAAGGATTGAACATGTTGACGTTTAATGTTTTCTGAGTAGTTTTTAATGTTAAACTTAAAAGGTGAAATTATGAACATGGAAAAACAAAATTGGTTTGATACGAAAGTATGGTTGACAGCATTTATTATGATTTTGGTATTAACAGTCATATATGTGTTTGCAAATCTTAATAATTTAACAGGTATACAACTGCCGGTTGTTGTAACTGCAGGAATATCAATCTTTTTGCTGGTATTGTCTGGTTATGGATTGGGCAGGATATGGAACGAGAAAAGTTATTATGGCATACTGCTTGTTCGTTCTCAAAAACTTATCAGGGAGATTGACATGTTATCTAAGAAATTCAGGAGCCAGTTAACATTTTTGGCTGATGTGGCACTGGTCTGGGGCACCGGTCTGTTCGGTGTGTATGTTCTTTATAAAAATTGTAGCCCGCGGCGTGTGGTTGCTGCTAGTGTTTTTGGGTTTGTCATGCTTGCGATAACTATTTTATTTGTTTTACCATTGGTCAACCAGCTCATACCATATACAATAAAAGGTATAAATTATACTAAGGCGTACAGTCAGACTGAAAGGGAAATGTCAGGGGTTGTCGTCCTGGTTTCGCATGTTTTATTTGTTATAGGAGGGTTCATGTTCTCGTTTGCGTTTTCATTATTGTACTATGCAGGTGTTACAATATTAAACACGATCATGGTGGTGTTCAGTGGTGCAAGTCCTATTGAGCCCACTGCCACAGCCATCATCCCAGGAGTTAGTATACCGTTGGTTGAAGGCATAATAGCATTGGTCTGCCTGCTTGTTGTTCATGAGGTGTCGCACGGTTTGCTTGCGCGGGCTGCTGATGTTAAACTGACATCTGTGGGGATTGCACTGTTGGGCGTGCTGCCAATGGGCGCATTTGTTGAGCCTGATGATGAAGAGCTTGAAAAGCGTTCAATGATTGAAAAGGTTAGAGTGTTCGTT
>JAGGVH010000040.1 GCA_021158105.1 Microcaldota archaeon | reverse complement strand
AGATTGTAAGGTGGGAGTATTCATCACATGTCCCCTGGCGGATCTTATAAACTTCTGATGCCGGCAATCGTTTGTCAGTGTATGATAAGTTGTATGTTATATGGTTATACACCCAGTTTGTTATTGCCACAGTTGTCATATAAACATCATCACTCTCCAGACTCTTGGCAGTTTCTATTATCCCGCGAGACGGTGAAGTTAAATCCCCATAAGTCATGTTTGGTTCACCAGTTTTATAATCGTCTTTAAGGGTGGGTTGGGTTATGTCCCATTTGTCGTAATCAGTTTTGATGTGGGCAGTCATGGTTATATTTTCAGTAGTGTTAGGGTGATCGATGATGATAACATAATAATCATTTTTGATTGTGTATTCATGATCAAATGTTACATTAGACCTTTGCACATTAGAGGTGTACAGCACTGGAACTTTTAATGTAACAGAATCAACATTTTCAGGGTGTTCAACAGTAACCAGCCAAGTTTTCTGCAATACAAAATCGCCCCCTGAAACAGAGTCTCCACTCAAGGAATAAGCAGATGTTATAAGCAAAATAAAAAATATAACCGTCATAAAAAGTTTCATATGACTTTTTGCATGTGTTTGGTTTAAAAATCTTTTTAAAATAAAATAAAAGGCATGCATACTGATAGGCATACTGATGGTTACTGGTTGTTTAAGAATCTGTTCCAGACAACATTAGAAAAAAAGGATGTTAATGATAATCAGGAATTAGAAGTTAACTTCTTAAGATTAGTCCGGAATGCACCAGATTATGATATAAGAGAGTTTGAAGACATTGTTGAGAAAGCATGGGGCAAGAAGATTAATCCAATCATGTCAAAAGTCATAATTGACATTTTGATTGATAAGGTTGAAAAGATTGAACATAAAGCCAGACACAATAAAATAAATGATAAGGATTATGATTTTATAAATGATATATCAACATTACTTCCAAACCCATATTCTCATTCGCCATTGCTGGGCAATGATGCTTATAAAATCTCACAGTTGCGGCAGTCTGTTAAGAATATTATGAAATATATGGAAGAATCAATATTTGATGACGAAACCTGATAATGTAGCTACTTCCTCGTTCGTACTTGGCACGGGTTGGATGATAAGTTTATCAACTTTTATAGGTTGTGGTGCATTGAACATATTGTCAACAAACTCAGAAAGTTTTCTGTTAAACTCTGCCACTATTAAAACTGTACCGTCAGGACGGTTTTCTACATAACCTTTTATTTTCATCATGTTCCCGACATGTCTGACATATGCTCTAAAAGATACGCCCTGAACTGTACCTTCAACAATGATCTTATAAACTGTCATCGTATCACCATATCACCATCTACCGCGCTGAAAATCACGCATTATAATCTTAGCGGCCTCATTAGTGTTATAACCTCCACCTTTGAGTTTTAGGTTTCTTTTTTTTGCAACGTGCAATAATAATTCTTCAACAATATTATTGATATTTTTTGTGTCATGGGCAATGCCACATATGTCAATGTTGAAATCATAGTATTTTAACCTTTCCAGTTCACCTTTTTTTATAAGGAACTTAACAATCTTCAGAACTACAGGTGTGGCATCAGACAACTGTTCTGGTGAAATCCCGCCTTTGACGCCAAGAGATGTTAAACTCTTATCTTCAAATATCCCCGGAGTGTCGACCAGTGTAATCATATCATTCAGTTTTATGTACTGCTGACCTTTGGTTGTGTGTGCAATCGGTGATGTCTTAACCCTTTTTCTGCCTACTAAATAATTAATCAGTGATGACTTGCCGACGTCTGGATACCCGATGACCGCAACAAACATTTTTTTCTTTTTATTTTCTGCAAGGTTATTCAGTTTAATCATCAATTCCTCCTTCCCAAACCTTTGTTTTGCTGATGTTAGTATTAACCCTTTCTCCTTAAGTTTTTGTCTTTTGTGTGGCGATATCAGGTCGGACTTTGTTGCGACATTTATCAGATACTTTTTAGATCTTTTAATCATCTTGGTTATCGCGGGCATCCCGGTGTTGTCAGGAAACCTGCTGTCAACTAACATAATAATCGCATCTGATTTTCTTATGATATTTTTTACTCTTGTAGTAAAATCCTTTATCTCCATAAGATCACGCAAAGTTGTTTTATTTATTCTTTTGTATAGATTTGTCAATATTGTTTAGTATGCTAAGCATTTCATCATAACTTTTAGAAGATTTAAGTTGTTCAACGATCTTCTCAAATATTTTAATAAAATTGTCCTTATCAGACATATAAATAAACGATAATGTGTTCCTTAGTTTCCACATAATATTATCCTTTTCGGTGTCAGTAAACTTAGAAAACTGTTCTGAGAGTTCTGTGTTTACAGAGACAAGGATATTGTTGAATATCCTGTTTTTCATGTCTTCTTCTGCAGAATTGACTGTTGCGTTGCATATTGCTTTAAACTCATACACTGTTGTGGACCCAAACACCTTTTTCAATGCATTTTTGACTATCCTTTCGTATTGTTTGTCGCTTGACGTTAAGCCGGCCAAGGGCCTTAACAATATGTCATTGACAGTCTTAACAAAACTATCACTGCCCATTTTGGTTATGACCGGGTGATCTTTGCTCATTTTCATAAGAATCCTTTGAAGAATTAGATTGCCGAGTTTGACTCTTCTGTCAACAGTGTGCGCACTGTCAGTATAATACTTTGGAAGTTCTTGGCCTTCCAACGGCTGGAAAACCTGAACGTCATTGACTTGATACTGATACAATATCTTTACTAACAATCCTTTAACTTCAAACTTAATATTATACCCTTTGTTCTTCAGTTCGTTAAGCGCGGGTTCTAATGTCTTTAATGATTTCTTCAAGCGATAATTTGTGTCATACTCAATCTCAACCAGTGCACTGTCAGAATTCAAAAAGTCCATTATCTTATCACGTTCATATTGGCCGACATTGAATTTGTCAAGGATTGCTTTGACTTCTGCAACTTGCTGGTTAGTCATCTTCATGATGTTAAATCTCAGGAAAGATTTATAAAAGTAAAAGGTTGATACATCAATATGGAAATGATTGATCTGGCATATTATGTTCTCATAATAATAAATCTGATCTATTCATTATACCTTATGTATTGGCTATGGAAAGCGCGAAAACAGAAAACACGGTCTTTGACGTATTCATTCTTTCTCTTGGCACTTACAATGATTTTGATAATATTCATACCAATATTAGAAGTTGTTGAAGAGTTGCCCGGGTGGCCGTGGCACATAATTAAGATGTTTTCATTGTTTTTATTCCTTGTAAGCCTAAATCTTGTGCTCAATAAGATCAATGAATCAATATATGCATATGAGGAGCTAACAAAGATTATCCAGAAAGGAAAAGAATAAGAATGATTTGTATTCTTTCTACATTTTGTCTTATTGCGAAAACATAATGCATGCATAATGTCTTTTAATGAAAACAAAATGCAAAAGATTTTTAAATTGGTATGATTATAATACAATTATGGATGAGAAAATCAATATTGAAAAAATTATATTGAATAGCGAAAACCTAAAAGAATGGGTTAAGCAGTTTAACACAAAGAGATATCTATATAAAGAAATCAATAATTTGGATAATGAGTATTATGTTGGTATTACTGGGATGAGGGGTATAGGTAAAACAGTATTGCTGCTTCAGTTGGCATCTGAGAAAAAAGATTCTGTGTATTTTTCAGCAGATAGTAAACTCATAAAACCGTTTGACATGTATGATGTTGTTTCTGAATTGAACAGGAGAGGATTTAATAATATATTCATTGACGAAATCCATACAAAACCCAACTGGCAGGAAGATATCAAAACATTATATGATGAACATAAACTTAAAGTTTATTTCTCTGGTTCATCAGGTATTAAAATAAAAAAAAGTGGTGCAGACCTATCAAGACGTGCTTTGATATTAGAGCTTAAACCAGCTTCTTTTAGGGAATATTTAATAATTAAGAAAGGCCATCAAATTAAACAATTAAGTGTTGACAATATAATCAGACATAAGAAAGATTATACTCTTAAGTATTCATCATTATCAGAACATTGGAATGAATACATGAAGTATGGTGGTGTGTTATATGGTGGCCATGGTTTTTCCCAGGCCTTAAAAAATACGATTGAAAAAATGATATTAAAAGATATGGCTGCATTGCGCGAGGTTAGTATGAAATATGAGAGCGATGTATACAGATTTTTATACATAGCTGCAAACAGTCTGCCTTATGAGATTAGTTATTCATCAATCGCCAGCAAGTTGAGTGTTTCAAAAACATTCATAATACGAATGATTTATGACCTTGAAAGGATAGGTTTAATTAAGGTTGTATTTCCTTGCAAACCAAAGGGCAGAGATATAAAGAAAGAGCCGAAGATCTATTTAACAGTTCCTTATCGGTATTATTTCTCAGAGTCTCCATCTATTGGAAGTTTAAGAGAAGAATTTTTTGTTAATCATTTGATGCCTGATTGTTATTATAAAACAAAAAGAGGAGAAAAAACATCTGATTTCAGAATAAATAAAAAGGTGTTTGAAATCGGCGGTGTTTCAAAAAAACATGCCCAGAATCCTGATTATATAATAAACGATGGTCTTCGTTTTGATGGGAGTTATATACCTCTTTTTCTGTTTGGGTTTGTTTATTAATGCTTTTTCTACATTTTGTCTTATTGCGAAAACATAATGCATGCATAATGTTCTTTAATGAAAACAAAATGCAAAAGAAAAGATAAGTTTATTTGTATGGGCCTGGCCGGACTTGAACCGGCGACCTCCCGCGTTCTTAATCCTCCCTTTTTCTTATGAGAACTTTTTTACAAATGTTCTTTTTCTTTCATGAACATCTCACAAAATGTTCTTTTTCTTTCGTGAACGTTTCTTTTTCTTACAAGAAAAAGAAAGGTTCTGTGAGGCGGACGTCATAACCACTAGACCACAGGCCCGTTCTAATTTATATACGCTAAAAATTAAAACTTAACTGTTTCACATCTTGCTTCTTTTTCCTTTCCTTCTCTTTCTCCTCGCTCTTATATTCTCGCTTCTTCACCTTAATCTCATCCATCCTACGCATCATACCTTTCTTATTCCAATTAGCCACCCAAAAACCTGTCTCGTCCATGGAATTACCTGATGGAAGACTCGCCAAGAGTACATAATAAACACCATCTTTATCTCTGCCTACTCTGCCCGGTGCTTGTATCAAACGTCTGGCTTCTGATGACTGGTCCATAAGAATTGCAACGTCAGCAGAATAATTGTAACCCTCTTCACCAATACTCGTAGTGACAAGGATATTAAATTTACCTGACTTAAACCCTTCCATGATTTCTCTCTGGTGTTTCCTCGTCATCCCTTTATATTTCCTGGTTCCAGAGCCATGACCTACAAACCTTTCTGCCTTATGCCCAATCCTGATGAGAGCTGGATGCTTATTTATAAGATAGAGAATATTATCCACATTAACTACATATTTAGAAAACACGATAATCCTTGTATCCTTATCAAACTGTTTTAATATATCGATTAGCTTAACGAGTTTAGGATGCCTTT
>JAGGVH010000006.1 GCA_021158105.1 Microcaldota archaeon | reverse complement strand
TATGTAATACTTTGAACCGTCCGTGGGCAGTAGTCCATACCTCTTCCCAGGCTCTAAAAACTTTAACAATGCCACTTCATATTCATGCAGCTCCATGCACTTCACCGTCTTTCTTTGATTTAATCTTTTGTGATGCAACATATGATATTAAAAGTACTGCAACAATTATCATGATTGCCCAGCCATCTTTACCCAAGATCTTTTGCACTAATTTTTGTTGTAAATCTGTGAAAAAGTCCATCATTTCCTCGTCCAACCTTTGTTCTTTATAAAATATGATAGCAAACCGCGGGAGCGTGATTTCATTCTTCCAAGTTAATGTTTTAATGTTATATATTGGAAATGAACGTTCTTCTAATGATGATGGGAAAGGTTGTAAACTTGTTATGACTGCATCATCTGGAAGTATGAATTCTATAGTAGTATCTTCAGGAAGAAAAACATCGCCTTGTTCATTCTTCTGAAACCTTATAGATTCAATGTTTAAAACATACTCCTTTGTTCGCGGTTTAATTTTCCTGATCAAAAACACGCCTATTGTTTCATTCTCACCCTCTTCGCTTGCAAGGTCATACTCCACAGTTATTGATGCTCGCGCAGTTACCTTGTTGCTATAAGTGTATAAGTTTGACGGTGTGATTATCACATTCTTAATGCCTTTCCCAGGATCAATATGGTATGACGGTGCATTTGAACTCCCAATCATTGACAACCAATAGGTAATATCATTCTTATTAGTGAACGAATTCAAACTGTTTTGGTAGTTTATTATTGATTGGTTGCCTTCAATAAAATATTGGTTTTTCTCAACAACGTGTGCCGAGCCGTCATCATTAACATAGATTTTAATGTCTAAAGCGTTCCGGGTTATCGCAGGATAAACACAACTTATCAATAATAAAATTAATAATACCCATACCTTCTTCATATTTTACACCACACCAGTATCATGTTTCATCAGACTATTTCATCTGTCACACAAAATTTATGCCAACCCAACCCTTGGCAGAATTGCCTGAACAGAGTTTATATCAGTTATATCAGTAAGAGTTATAAATGTTTTATTTTAATAATGATTAAAAATGATGCATAGCAATCATTAAGGAAGGAGGTGTATCCCATGATAACAGGTGGAAAGATTGTATCAGTTGAAGCTAAGAGGTTTTCCCCAGAAACCACAAAAGGATTGAAAATCAACATTTCAATTGATGACGTTAAAACAGAAGGCAACAACCTGACGTTAAGTTATACCTACACTGTCACATACGAAGAAGCAGTCGGTGAACTTGTAGTAAAAGGCGAATTGTATGCAGTTGAAGACAATGCTGCTGAAATCGAAAAGGAATGGAAAGGAAACAAGAAAACATTGCCTGAGGCGTTTGCAAATGTCGTATTAAACACGATTAATTATACTGCATCTGTCAACGGGACTTTTGTTGTCAGGCCGGTTAACCTGCCTTCGCCGATGTTGCCGCCAAGGTTTACAATATCTAAAAAGGAAAAGAAGTAACAAGAAAGGTATTAAGCAAACCTGAACGATGTTCCGTCATCTGGCAATATTGAATTTTCAAATATTTCTTTAGCTCTTTTTTCTAACATTTTTATGTTTTTA
Organism: Microcaldota archaeon; assembly: GCA_021158105.1. GTDB lineage: Archaea > Micrarchaeota > Micrarchaeia > Anstonellales > JAGGVH01 > JAGGVH01. The sequence goes on along the minus strand of JAGGVH010000006.1, from coordinate 25,332 downwards.
TACCTCGGACTAATATGATATAAAATGTATTTCTTCACGTTTGCCTTTTTAGCAATCATTGCCGCCTCGGCAACAGTTGAATGCTTTTTATCTTTTGCAAGGTCAGACTCATCTTCAATAAATGTAGAATCATGTATCAAATAGTCAGCATCTTTACTCATTGTTATCGTCTGCTTTGTTGGCAAGGTGTCTGTGGCATACACCATCTTAAATCCTTCTTCAACCCATCCGACATCTTCAAATTTTATTACCCTGCGTCCTATTTTTACACTCTTAGTTTCAACTTCACTGAACATCTTACCTTTTATCCCAAACATGTCTGCTTTTTTCTTGTCAAACTTTTTCTTATCATTACCTTTGAACACAAAACCGTACGTTTCTATACTATGTTCTAAAGGAAACGCTGTAACCGTAAAATCTTTTGTGGTTAATATTTCACCACTCTCATACGGTATTAAGTTGACAAATTTTGGAAGTTTTATTACTGATTTAATCTTGTTTTCGTAGCCTTTTGGAATGAAGACGTCCAATGGAATTGTTCTACTGTTCAACTCAAGTGTTTGTATTAACCCGAACAACCCAAGATAGTGGTCAAGGTGCATATGCGAGATGAAGATATACCTCACACTGCCAAAATGAACCTTAAACTTCATCATCTGCCTCTGGGTGCCTTCGCCGCAATCAAACAATAACAATGTTCCATTGTAAAGTAATGACACTGATGGCAATCCCCTGTTTTTTGTCGGCATGCTGGCGCTCGACCCCAATATTGTTAATCTATTCATATTCCCACCCTAATCTTTCTGCTAATGCAATAACAGCAGCAACATAATTATCAGAATTGTTGTATGATTTCAATGCTAATATGTGATTGTTATCCCATCCGTTCTTTGATAACATATTAGCAATTGAAAAAATCACATCTTTTATATCCATCATGTTGGTCATATTATCATTATTACCATCTATGCCATAATCTTTCCATGTTGGTGGAAAGAACTGGCCAGGACCAATACATCCTGCATAGGATGATGATATTGTGTATGGATCGATGTTGTTTTCCTTACATGAAATTAAAAGTTCAGTAAGACCACTGAGCGCAAACTCTGTCCTTTCAGGGTAGTATAATATAATTGATACAAAAACACTGACAGGATCATACTTTCCCATATTAATACCGTATGAACTTTCAATGCCCAGTATTGATACAATTATTTCTTTTGGCACACCATACTTTGCCTCTGCTTGTTTTAAGTCATTATTATATCTTAACATGAATACCTTCCCTAAATTTACTCTTTTAAATGTGACAAGCTTTTTAACATATTCATCTTTTGTCAATTTTTTTTCAGGGGAACGTATAAAAAGTTCTTTTATTCTTTTATGAATCTTTAACCGGTTGTCTGATAATATCATATTGACATATTCCTTCATTTCTTGTATACCCTGTAACTTCTTTGTTTTGTTTTCTTCCAACCTTCTGGAGATTAAGGGTATTATAGATGATTGTATATTTTTTTTATGTTCTGTAAGCGGTTGTCCAAATGCTACAGTTGCATTTATTGTAGTTATAATATTGATTGTATTTATCACAATATTTTTTTTTAGGTTTAATCCTTTCATAATATAACTTAAACAGATAAACCTTTATAAACCATTTATGACATATCTTGCATGATTTAACATGTTTGGAGGTGTTTAAATGGCAGATGTTACAGTGGACGTTAAAATATCAGTCAAGGATCTTGATAAGATAGAACAGATAGCTGATAAGATAAAAACGGTCGCCCGTGTGGCAAAGATAGAGTTTGAAGATGTGGGATTTGGTATAAAAGTAATACGTGCAAAGATATTGGTTGATGACAAGGTTGAGGGGTTTGACACTGTTGAGGATAAAATTAAGAAGATTGAAGGCGTAAGCGAGATTGACGTTTTAAACATGGACAGAGGATTTTAATTGTAAAGGTGTAATATAAACATGATGATTAACAAGATTAATCTGATAAATTGGCGGTCCCATAAGGATACTACTCTTGACTTTGCTAAAGGTACAAATGTGTTTGTAGGCATAATGGGCAGTGGCAAGAGTAGCGTATTAGACGCGTTATGTTATGGGTTTTATGGCAAGTTCCCAAAAAGTGACAGAAGAGAGATTAAACTTTCAGACATAATCCGGTTTGGTGAAAAGAAAAGTCAAGTTAAGGTATGGTTTTCTGTCGGGGATGATAACTATCTGGTTGTCAGGGAAGTGGGGAGCAATGTTGCAGAATTATACATTATCAAAGGCGACAATTTAAAATTAATACAAAAGGATAAGAACAGGGTTACCAAGGCCATCATTTCACTCCTCGGGACAGATTATTCATTGTTCACACGTGCAATATATTCTGAACAGAATAATATGGATTACTTTCTTAACCTTGCTCCAGGAAAAAGAAAGGAAGAACTTGATAGGTTGCTGGGCATTGACAAGTTTAACACTGCGTTGTCCAATACCCACACAGTCATCAACAAGTTGGAATCAAGATTGAAAGACATCGCCCTCAGGTATTCTAAGGATGACATGAAACAGCTTAAATCAAACATGGCACAGGTCAACGGAGAAATACAAACCATTAAAGATAAGATTGGCAAGTTGGAGGAAGAAAAAGAAAAGATGAATGTTAAAATAAAAAGTGACATGGAAACGTTTAAACAGATTGAAGATAAAAAGAAAAAGTTTGAAAACTTAAAAAATAGGTTGTCAGTTGTCCAGGGCAAGATTGAAAATTTAACTTCTCAAGTTGAAAGGATTAAGTTTGACCCGGTAATGTATGAGAAACTAAAAAGTGATTATGAAAAATTAAAGAAAACGATTAGTAAACTTAAAGGTGAACATACAAACCATGTCAAGACACAAAAGGAAAAATTTGGCAGAATCTCAGAATTTAAAGAGAAGATTAAAAGATTAGAAAGTGTTAAGAATGAAAAACAAAAACTTGAAGAGCATATATTCCAACTGACCAATGGGAAAACAATCGACGAGATTAACAAAGAAATTGCATCTTTTGAAAAACGTATCCAAGACATGAAAAGTGATATGTTCAATAAGAATGAAAAGATTAAAGAACTTAAGAAGATGATGGCAGAACTCAAGCCGGGCATGGCAAAATGTCCGTTGTGCGGTTCAGAACTTAACGATGCTCATATTAAAAAACTCACAACTGAACGCAATGACGAGATTAAAAAACTTAACAAGGACATTGAAAATATTAATGTTGAACTCGCAAAAGCAGTTAATACTTTGAACGATTTAAAAAAGAAAAAGGCAACAGTTGAACAGGAGAATGCAATCATAAAAAACATCAATAAAGAAATAAGTAGTTTACAGGTTAAACATGAATATGTTGCTGAGCTTGAAAATGAATATGAAACAGTTTCAAAAAAGGTAACACAACTCGAAAATGAAATAACAGAAAATGAAAATCGTGAAAAAGAATTGTTGTCACAACTCAAAGATTTTGATTATGGTAAAAAGATTACTGAATCATTAAACAAAGAGAAAAATGAGTATGAAAAGATTAAACAGGAAATTAGCATCCTCAATTATAACGAAACTGAATACATGGAATGGTATGAAAAGATTAAATCATTCAACAATGAAATTGAAAAGATAATGATTGAATTGAAAGGTTTAAGAGACGTGTTAAACGAAAAGAATAACCTATTAAAAACGTACAATTCAGAATATGCCTTATTAAACAAGATGGAACAGATAGCCAAGGAGTATAATGAAAAGATTATGGAACTTAAAAAGTTTAGGAATGCAATGAATGACACAGTAGTTGAACTCAGAAATCATATCATCAATGCACTGAACGTGGCAGTTGAAGAGTTATGGCCGCATGTCTATCCATATAAAGATTATGACGGTATCCAGATCGTCGCAACAGAAAAGGATTATAATTTTATGATACATGTTAAAAATAACGAGTGGGTCGGCATGGAACAAATAGTTTCTGGCGGTGAACGAATGTGTGCAGCATTAGTTTTTCGTATAGCACTCGCGATAGTTCTGACGCCCGAACTCAGCTGGTTAGTGCTTGATGAACCTACTCATAACTTAGACACTGAAGCAGTGGACCTGATGTCGCACATGTTAGAAGAAAAAATACCGTCAATCGTCAACCAGACATTTGTCATAACACATGATGAATCATTACTGAACCATGAATACAACAGAGTATACCTGTTCAAAAGGGACAAGGAAAATGAAGGGCCAACACAGGTGGAAAGAATAAGGTAAGATGCTCATAAATTAATGTTTTCATCATATACTAAGTTTTTCTTATCATATACCTGAACATGAGTGGAATCTTTGTTAATTTCAATCAAATATTCCTTTCCGTCCCTGCCCAACAACAGATATTCATCACCTTTCTTAACCACTTTAATCCTTTTTATTTCTTCAATATTAAACTCTTGGGACGCGCGCCCGATATACATCTTAAAAAAAGATAAATATTCATTAAACAACCAGTCGTCTGGATAATACACCTTTCCACCTTTTAATTTTTGTTTGATTTTCTGCATAACCAACCCCTTTAAACTTCTCAAATAATCAAATCCTATTAATTTCATTTTTTATTGACGACTTGACATTGTCATCAATGTTTGCAGTATAAATCAAATTATCATACATCTTATTCAACAGCTCTTTTGTAGCTTTTCTGTCACTCTCTAATGCCTTCTGGAGATGATAGTATGCAACATCCTTATCATTTTCTAATACTCCTATTATGAACAGCCCAACATGCGCGCCTACATGGGAATGGTCCACCCCGACAACATATTTTAATGCATCTTTAGCTTCGCTTATCCTATTCAGTGCTATTAGAGTATATCCCATCGCATACCATATCCTTTTTTCCCTCTTATTAATCGTTGCAGCTTCTGACAAATAACGCAATGCATTGTCAAAATCCTTGTTCTCATACAATGCAATTCCCTTAGTGTACATGACGATTGCATCTTCAGCTTTATACTTCTCAAGACTGTCTGCAGTTTCCAATGCCTCCTTGTCATGGTCACTCTTAATCAATTCAGTCGTCCGTGAAACAAGGTTGTCCTCAATCTCATCTGTCATGCAAAAAATAATATGTTCAACATTTAAAAAGTTGTCGGATGATATTTTAGTAGGTGGTTGTATGAAGCATTATATTATTATGATGGTATTAATATTCTTTATAATGTCTATAACATCTGTTCATGCTACTGATACATGTGACGACGGAACAGAGATGTACCACTGTTCAGAAACACACCCGGGAAAATACTGTACTGGCGACTCATCAGGCAACCCAGTCCTTCAAGATTATGCAAAACATTGTCCTTGCCCAGAAGGTTACCAGATGGTGGTTGATTCAACATCACAGATGGGACGGTGTGAACTCATAGGAGAAAACAATGAAAATAACCAAGGAGATAATGAAGGTACTCAGAATAATGATAATGCCAATGAAAACCAAGCAAACGATTCATCCACTGGCACAGAAACCAATGTGGGAAATTCTGGTAGTAATGAAAGTAATGAAGGAAATGAAGTAAACAATTCAATAAGTAACTCAAATCCAAACAGTAATACAAATAACAATGCAAATAAAGGCAATGCTAACCAGAACCAGTATGAAAAACCTTTCACGTTTAAACCATTAACTGTTGAGGAAAACAGTGCATGCCCAATATTTATCATATTCATTGGACTACTTACCATTATTGCAATGGCTGCGGTGGTGTAGTTGGTAGCACAAGGGACTGTGGAAACTTTCCCTTTTCAAAGAAGGTTAGAAAGTTACAGTAATCCCTTAGCCCGAGTTCAAATCTCGGCCGCGGCCCTTTGATTGATAGAATCAGTTGTTAGTGTTATTTCCTCTAAAAAAGATTTTTTAAGGTCAATCGGAATAGTATTATCCTTCTGTACGATGTCCTTAGCAGACTTGAGCAAACTATAATCACCTGTCATGACGCCCAGCACAAAAGAACATCCGGCAGTTAATATATTTTTGTTGTTTGCCATGTTAAACGCTTTCAATGCCAGGTATAATTGATTGGTTGTGTACTTCCTAGCCCTGAACGTAATAAATTGTTGAGCAGGCGAGAGAGTTTTATCTATGTTTAATATTTTATAACCTACACTGTTAGCTTTGTTCGTTAGGTTGTCATCTTCCATCCTTTGAAGTTCTCTAATCTTATGCATCATATTGTTCATTACTACCCCCTCTGTACGCATCTCTCTTAATACCTTTTAATATCTTATTCAATTTCTCTTTTGACGACTGGTAAATCTCAGTATTGATCAATCCATCCTTTCTTAATGAATCTACAATATAACCATATGCCACAGTGTATAAAGAAGTGGAATTTTTTAATTTCTCTGCATCCCGGATAGCTCTCCGGTATAATAACAATTTGTCCATGCCTCTCATACTTTTTGCAATCTTTAACGAATAAATCAATGCGTTCATGTATAACTTATTTTCTTCAGCAAACGGCAACGCAATAGCCAAGTGATATTTAGTTTCAAAACTGATTTTGTCTTCATAATCCTTAAACATCTTGCGTATGTCCCATGGAACATTATTTAAAATGTCATCCCATACAATCTCCATAAACAACTATTATAAAGTAACTTTTATATGCTTTACTGATGGAAGTTTAAAAAATCAAAAAAGGTGATATTGTGAAGATTGACACATTGCCATGGACTGAAAAATATAGACCAAAAAAACTTGATGAGGTTGCAGGACAAGAAAACGTCGTTGCAGTATTGAAAGCGTTTGTAAAACGCAGGAACATGCCAAACTTATTATTTGCCGGACCGCCCGGCGTGGGCAAGACCACGTGCACATTAGCGCTTGCCAGAGAACTGTACGGTGAAGATTATAAAGATTATGTATTAGAACTTAACGCAAGCGATGACAGGGGCATAGGCATTGTGAGGGGAAAAATTAAGGAATTTGCACGCACTGTTGCACTTCACAATGCACCGTTTAAGATCATTTTTCTTGACGAGGCTGACGCGTTGACTCCTGATGCACAGAATGCACTGCGCAGGACAATGGAAAAGTATGCTGACATCACCCGGTTTATATTGAGTTGCAATTATTCTTCTAAGATCATTGAACCTTTGCAGTCCAGGACTTCAGTATTCAGGTTTGGACCGATATCAGAACATGACATTAAAAAGATGTTAAAGCATATCATTCACAAAGAACAACTCAAAGTTGATGACGATGCACTTGAAGCAATAACTTATGTGTCAGATGGTGACCTTAGGAAAGCCATTAATGTATTGCAAGGGGCGGCAATGCAGACAAGCCACATAACTGAAAAGATTATATATTCTATAAGCAGCAGGGCAAAACCTAAAGAGGTTCAGGAAATGATAAAGTTAGCATTGTCCAATAAATTTGAGAAGGCACGGAAAATGTTGGACACTCTAATGATAGAGTATGGCATGAGCGGTGAAGACGTTCTTCTCCAGATGTATAAGGAAGTAATCAACATGGACATTGATGACAGGATAAAAGTTAAGATTGTTGATAAGATTGGGGAATATAATTTTAGACTGGTTGAAGGTGCTAACGAAAGGATACAGTTGGAAGCATTGTTGGCGCAGTTGATGGTTGTTAATAATTAATGACCACTTGATTTATAAACTCATTCCAATCAGGTTAACCCCAAACACAGCCAAATAGCACAAAATAATAAACCTTATAACCTTCCCGAGTGTTACAGGTATTAAAAAATCCTGCCATCTCATCTTTGATGCACCTGCCAACACTCCTGCAATGTCAAAAAACGGGTTAGGGATTAATGCCAAAACAAAAAGAGTTGGTACACCATACTTTTTCATCAAATCATCAAACTGTTTAAACCTGTTATCAAATATATAATTACCACCAAGCCCTGCAAAGTAACCTGTGAGTTCGCCCAGTGCACTGCCTATCCCTGCCACGATCCCTAGAATAAGAGGATTTAGAGAAGTAGCCAATCCTAATACAACCGCCCATCCTGGTGCGGGCAAAAGTAATGTGCCGCTTGAGATTATTGAAATGATAAACGCACCGGCATAGCCCAAATTCTCATAATTTTTAATCTCATACCTCAAATTGTACAATATCAATATTATTATAATACTTAAAAATATAAAAAGTATACCTTCTAATGTCTTACTCTTTGTCATTTTCATCATTATCATCAGGATTATTATCATCAGGATTGGACATATCTATCTGTGTGTCAATCTTCTCAAACTTTGTCGGCTCATTAGTTCTCTGTTTACTATACGGACTAACCTTCTCCTTCTTCATCTTTTCAATGATTATCGTCAATAACAACATAAACTCATCTAGGTCAACTTCATACTGTATTGAAAGCTTGTATGACTTGCTCATCAATCGCAACAGAGATTTGACAAATTTTATGTCAAACCCTATCCTCCCAGCCTTATGTTGCCTTAAATGCTCCTCAATGATTAACAATGCAAACGCAAGTTTTTGCTGAAGATCTTTAATTTCACTGGTCCTTTCTTTCATTCTTTTTTTGTAATCCTCTGCAAGTTCTAGTATTGACTCCCACGGCAGTTCTTCAAGAGTTTCAGCAAACCCTTCTGGTAACTTCTTAACCATTTTACCTTTATACTTTTCCAATAAATGCTCCTGGAGGAGTTTTTCCTCATCACTCATTTCTTTTTTAATTTCATATGACGGCACAATACCACCTCGGCAACAAAACTGATTAGGAATAACTCACAAGTAATGTTTATATAAGTTGCCTCAGACGCTGTTGGCCTCATCATATAAACCTTAGCGGTTAATGCCAAGATCCTTCAGAGGTTGTTCACATCATCACAGGCAATTTTACTTGAGACGACAGGTTTAAAAAACAAAAGGTTGTTTTAAACAGCAATATATCGTGTGAATTTGTGAGGTGGTGTAATGAGGAAAGGCCCGTTAATTATGGTTTCTCTTCTACTTATAAGTTTTATACTTATGTTTATGTTTGGATGTGCTGAACAAAACAAAGAGGAAAACGTATGCGGTGGTAAGATCTGTCCGTATGGCTATACATTATCTGAGGATTGCAGTTGTATTATGGACATGACGCATAACCAGACATTTAATGTCCAGAACGGGTCAACAATTCAATTGTTCGGCGACAAGTATAATGTTGTATTAAATCCTATCCTTTCTTCTGACTGTAACGAACAAGGGTTGTCTGTTATCATCAACAAAATCAAACAAACTACTGAGAATGAAACAAACGAAACAGAATCATATAACTTCACAAAGTCAGTCATGCTTAGTGGATTGTATAACAACAGTTATATCAAGGGCAACCTTACATTAGAAGACTATGATTACAACATTGATATTCACCTTGAACCGTGCGATTATACTGACCCGTATGTGGCATTAAAGGTTTATCAGGACGAGGATGAGACTGATGAGATTGAACTTGATGAAGGCGAGAGTTATTCTGTCAATGGAGGGGAATTCAAATTGGATGATGTTGTAGTGTCAACAGATTCTGTCGACCCGTTTGATGGCACATTCACGATGAACAAGGGCGACAATGAAGAATTGGGCAATAACGATTATACCTTAAAATTGTCTGACGTCCAAATCAACACCCAAAAGATTAGAGTTGGCGGGCAAAATGTTACCCGTGAGGAAGGTATGCAGGCCGTGTTTGAAGGTGATTATTCTGTTAAGGTTGATGATATAAACTATCATGTTGACCCGGCATCAGTCAACATTGACACTGAAACAATGGAGGAGACTGATGAGTTCACTGCACCTGACGGGTCAAAGGTTAAAGTTCAAAATATAAATGTAATCCTAAACAATTGCACATTAAACTGCACAGTTAACATGTCAAACGTTACTCTGAACGTGAAACCGTACGGTGCATCGTCATACTCCACATATACATTAAATCAGGGAGATATACTAAACGTTTCTGATAATCTGCAATTAAGAATTCAAAACATTAATATTGATGTTATATCAAACTGCACAAATGAAACCCATGTGTGTGAAGTGGATTCGAAAAATGTTGAGATTAGGTTTACAAAAGTAGGACCGAGCTGTAGTGTGTATGATAAAGGTGCAGAGTTTACTGTGACATACCCAAACACTACTGAGGAGACAGTAACACTTGACGAAGGTGAAGAGTATCACCTGACTTCTGACTTAATACTGAGCATTGATTCTGTAAACATTGAACTTTCAAAGCCTGACTACTCTGGAAACTGTGAAGTCCAAAGTAGTAATGTAACATTTACATTCTCGCCACCTACATATGCATGTGAGATCACATCTAAAAAGGCAAAGTTTACTGTTGACAGGTTTGATGAAAGTGATAATGGCTGGGCAACCAACAGTTTAACATTATTGGGTGTAGACATAAACATTGACAATATCACTGCTGATGTGGAACTTAACAATGGCTCATGCACTGTATCAAATGAAAAGGTTTCAGTTTCAGTTTCCCATGACGGTTACTGTCATGTGAATTCTGAAAAGGTTAAAGTGAAAATAGGTGATGAGGTTGAGAACTTGGACAAGAATGAAGAGTTTAGTGTCGGCGAGAGTGATATTGAACTTATTGGTTTTTCTTATGAATTAAACACAAAATGTGAAGCAAAGGATAAGAGTGCAACGTTTGAAGTCAAATCACCTAACATTGAAGAGTTTAACATTTTCAAGGGTGACGAAAAAACTGTTGGAATATTTAACATAAAAATTGACAACATATCAATGGACACAGACCTTGAAGGGTTAGACTGTAACCTTATCAATAAGTCTGCACATATTACTATAAACACTGATTATGATCATGTATCAAAACTTGTCAGTGAGGGCGACCAAGTCATAATCGGCGGCGGTAAAGTTATTGTTAAGGAGATTAATGCTGAGCATCCTGATGTCGTAGAGAAATGGTGCACAACAAAGAATGTCACTGCAACATTGAACTGGATACCTATGATCAATGTTGGAGCTGATGCAGAAGTGGATGCTAATCTGACTGAACAATCAGACTAAAGGATAAAAACAAAAATAAGGGTGGTAATATGTCAACACAAAGATTAGTAATTTTGTTTGCAGCTGCAACAGTTTTCATGCTGGTGATGGCTGGATGTATTGACAACTTAAAACATCTTATTCATAACACCCAAAACCCCCTGAACCAAACACAAACAGTTCAAGAACAAAACCAATATCCCCATAACATTACAAATGTATCAGATAACAAAACTGAACCCGGACCTGAACAAATCCCACTAAACCAAACAAACATTATTAACGAGACTGAGAATAATGCAACAGTTGAACAAATACAAAATGAAACTGAACATACAATGACAGATGATGAGATATTGGAATGGTTAAGTTCACCAGCTGTGTGGCCAAACGAAAGAGTAAATGATAGTGAGAAAAGAAATTATGAATGTGCAGACGATACATTGCTAAGGTATGAAAAACTTAAAGACAAAACTTATGGAATATGGGAAAGGGATTATGACACTTGCGGTAACGCCAAGAAAGGTGAAGTATACTTTTTATCATTGGGACTGAAAGAATCTCCGGACGGCAATGATGACTGGCAGTATGTATCACACAACGCTTCAAGAGGGATATATCAATTCAAAAATAACATGACTGGTGTTGAACTAATGTATATGGTTAACAATTGGCCAGAAGGGTATGGTGGTGGATATGATGACACTACTAAGTTTACTGCATATTTTGCTTCAACAATATGCAGACTACCTGAATGCGCTTCAGGCAAACTAAACCGTGCAGATGTTAAACATCTTACAATTAATGGGTATGATGCATACCTAATGCACAACAGTAACTGGTCAGGAGTAGAAGTTGCATTCTTTGCAACGCCGTGTCAGGTAGACAGGTGCCATGATTATGGTGAAACATACATATACATCAGTCTTCGCGGGGACAAAGATAACGTTTTACAAACATTGCATGACATAACACACAACTTATTGATAAAACCACAAAAATAAATATAAAAATGAAACTAAAACAATGAAACAATATCCTCAAGCCATTCTTTTCTTTTTTTATTCTTTATGTATGCACTCGCTATCAATACTCCGTATGCTCCGAGTTCAAGCGCCTTTTTAACGTCTTCAGATGATGATATCCCTGCACCGCACAATATTGGGACATTAGATTGTCTTATGCTTTTTATTATTATGTCCGGCTCGGCTTCTGATACTGCAATACCAGTACCTATCAATTCCGGAGGCTCGATTGCGATATAATCAGGGTGAAGTCCGCTTATCTCCTTAACTTCATCAGGGGACTGTGCACATACTATTGTCAACAGCTTATTCTGTTTGCACATATCAACAGTTTCCTTAAGAATATTAAAAGCAATCCTATCTTCGGAATGGTTCAATAATACTCCTTTAACGCCCAAATCCTTTAACATCACAGGCGGGACGTGCCCAGTATACCTGCCATACGTTACAGGGTCTGCATGCTGTGATAATACATTATCATGAATCTTAACAGATTCAGACAATAAAGGCAACGGAGGTGCAATAAAAACATTATCATATCCTTTAGCATCTTCAACTGACTTAACATCAGAAGAATAAGTCTTAAAGTTTAGGACAATAATCTTTTTCATAAACATAAAAAAGAAAAAAAGGTTTAAATGGTTTATGCCAGCCCGCCTATGCCTCATTATGTATCGGAGCGGTAGTCATGTCAGGGTCAGGTTCTGGATGTGGGTTAGGATTAATAACTGTAATCTGGGCAGGTGGACTGAACGTTCCTGGGTTGTGCGCCAAATCAACGGGCAACACATAGTATACATATGTTTTACCAAAACTAACATTTGTATCAACGTATTCCATTTCTGTTACGCCTTCTGCAATAATTTTGGGTATTGTCTGCATCTCACCATGCCAAGGTAAACTGAACAACTGTGACCTGAACAATGTAAACGTACATTCTTCATCTGATGGCCCCCAGGTTACCTTTACTTTAGGTTGTAAAGACCCTAATTGAACTGCACGAACGTCCATTATCCTGGCAGGGCTGTGTGTGTCAAGAATAACTGAAAGTTTTTTTGTGATTGAACCATGGGAATTTATTAATTTGACAGTTATAGTTTTTGCACCGTCTTCACGACCGAGCAATGTATGTATCTCGCCATGGCATCTCTGGTTTTCACAATGCATTTTTTCTGACGAACCGATTATGTCAGTTATGACTTCAATCCTGTTTACGTTGTAAACATCATAACTGACAAACACTTCTCTTGTATTCACATAACCATTTGAACCTATTGATAATGAATATACGACCGGCAACACATTTTCATTATGATGATGGTCATTATTATGGTGATGATTACTTTCACTGGTTGTTTCAGAGGTTTCAATTACTTCAACTGTTTCGTTTGAAACTGCTTCTTCCACTTCACCCGACTGGTTTTCAGGAGCAGGTTCGGGCTCAAGCATTGTCTCATTATCTGATACTGATGTAACATTTTCCAATTCATTGTCTGTCGGCTGTTCAATTGATACTGTTATATTTTCAGCACCTGAGGTGTTGTTTGCACCAGTCAGCATGTTCATGATATCGCCAATGGCGCCTCCTGCAAGCAGTGCACCGAATATCAAAAGAACAACTACGCCCACAACTGCACCCGCAAGCAAAAGCACTGATTCATTATTATTATCATTAGTAAATCTCTTATCCAATATCTCTTTAATCTTTTCATCTTCTTCTATTTCTTTACTTTTATTTTCATCATCTTCCATATCAACCACCATATAATTGTTTAGGTATAGTTATAGTTTAAGAACAAAAATGTTTATAAACATATCTGTTGGAATTTTTACATAAATGTGTATGATTTTTATGCTATAAGTATTCAAAAAATATACATAAATTTTAGAGATATATTTATAATCTTTTCATTCATTTTACCAATTATGAGTAGAATAAATGATAACCATACAATGTTTCATATGATATTTACAATGTTCACCATAGTATTATTGATAAGTATTGGAGCAATCACTGTCCACTTCTTAGAGGGATGGTCATGGATTGATTCGTTGTACTGGGCAGTGATGAACATTGTTACTATTGGAGACACAACAAAGACGCCTTCAGTCCTCACAAAGATGTTTGCAGTTGTGTATGTGCTTTTTGGTGTTGCAGTAGTATTGTATGGGTTGCTACAGATTGCAGCAGTGGTGTTTAAAGTTAATGAGGACACTGTTACACACATGATAAAACAATCAAAAAGTTTGCCTAAGAAGGTTGTCAAAAATACTCATCATACAATACGAAAAATGAAATATAAAATTTAACCTATCTTTTTATTCTCCACCCTTCTCAAGGTTGGACATTAAGAATACCGAAATTGGAATCGCCACCACTGCAGCAATAACCCCATACGTTAAATCATCTATGTAAACATAAACACCATATGCAACTGCTAACCCAAAAATAATGCCTATTATTATTCTTACAGTACTTATAATGTCAGTATTGGCCTTTTTCTCAGTTGTCATCACATAAACAACTATTGCAGTAAACAATCCCAAAACTAACGGAATGACCATGTCGTCAGTTTCCTGCTCCATCCACCACATATAACCCATTATGCCACCTGCAATGAGCGAAGCAATTGGTCTAGCCACATTGATTATGTCTTCTTTTGTACCCATTATGTATATTCAAAATGATTAAACTTAAAAAACTACTCTTTATTGATTATAGAGATGATGTATAAGAGGGGGTGATATTGTGAGCAAAACATTAGAAAATTTAGTAAAGGCCTTTATTGGCGAGAGCATGGCGAGGAACAGGTATACATTGTTCGCCAGTGTTGCGCGGAAAGAGGGGTATGAACAGATTGCAGAAATCTTTCTGTTGACTGCTGACAACGAATTTGAACATGCAGAATGGCATTTTAAGAATATTCAGGAGCTTAAAGATAAAGAGAATGTGACCGACTTGGAAATCAATACTGATGCGAACGCGCCTATCAAGTTGGGGACCACTGAAGAAAATCTTAATTCTGCTGTTGAAGGCGAGGATTATGAAACCACTACGATGTACCCCAAGTTTGCAGACATTGCTGACGAGGAAGGGTATCACAAAATTGCAGTTAGGTTGCGCGCTGTTGCAAAGGCTGAAGAGCATCATAGGGAGAGGTTTAAAAAAATATTAGAGATTGTCAAAACAGGCACTGTGTTTAAGAAAAATGAGAAGAAGTATTGGGTTTGCAGGAAATGCGGTTATGTTCATTACGGTGAAGAGCCGCCCGAGAAGTGCCCATCGTGTTACCATTCAAAGAATTATTTCCAACTTGAATGTGAAGAATATTAAAATTACGTTTGAGGTGACAGGCGAGGTTAAAGAAGAATTAAGTAAATGATTATAGAAAATTCTTAAACCATGGCGATAAACCTGAGGTGACTTTTATTGTCAACACAGAAAACATTAAAGCACGGGCATACTGTAATGTCCATGAACTATGGCAAGGACAAAAATAAACTTATAACAGTTGTCCGCAGATTAAAGAGAAGCAAAATTAAGCAGTTAGTTGATGCTCGCATGCACCAATTTGACAGGTTGGGAAAGTCATCAGGGGACAAGATATTCAATGAACTTTGTTTTTGTATATTAACTGCCAACTACACTGCTGAGGGTGGCATAAGAATACAAAATGAAATCGGAAACGGTTTCCTGACCATGACTAAAAAACAACTTGCACACAAACTAAAAGAATTGGGCCACAGGTTCCCGAACACCCGTGCAAACTATATGATTAACGATAGAAAACATAAGAAGGAGATTATAAACTCACTAAGAAAACTTAAAGGTTATGAGTTGCGCGATTGGCTGGTGAAAAACGTTAAAGGATTAGGTTATAAAGAAGCCAGTCATTTCCTTAGGAATACGGGCCTTTATTTATGGTACATAGAAACGGGCAAAGTTCTAAAATGATTGATGTTAGAAATATATTTTTAAACATTTAGACACATATATAACTTATGGCACATATCCATTACAATATATATGACCCCCTAAAAGACAAATTAAAATTACCCCACAAATTTAAAAACAGATTAAAAAGAAAGTTTAACGAATTAACCAATATTAATCCATTGGTTGATAATGATTTTAACGATTATGTTTTAACAAAGTTCGGTGATGCATATTATTTATCACAAGTCTTCATAAATTTGACATTTGCACTTCATAGATACTACTCTGAATACTTTCACAATAGGGATGTTGTCTTTATAGGCAGAGACACATGGCCAATGTTTATTGTCTGGCACAATATGTTTGATGAAAAGTCTGTATTGCTCCACATCTCACGTTATATGGTGACTGCAAAAGACCCGTTGGGAACGAAAACATATACAGGAATATTAAGTTACTTGTATGACGATGGTCTGACAGATGATTACATAACATTAACTAAAAACCCATTCTATGTTAAACTTGACAAAAGGCACAGTGCATTTGCCAGATATTGCAGAATGG
The DNA here is from genome assembly GCA_021158105.1 of Microcaldota archaeon. Taxonomy (GTDB): domain Archaea; phylum Micrarchaeota; class Micrarchaeia; order Anstonellales; family JAGGVH01; genus JAGGVH01. The sequence continues at coordinate 8,740 of JAGGVH010000006.1, read as the reverse complement.
CGGGGTTGGGCAAGCACAAGATACTGGTTTTTGACACAGGTTATAGAGGAACTGTGAGCTTGTTTACACAGAGGATTTTGCAGAAGACGTTAGATGTTTCTGCTGACATAGTCATGCTTCATTCTCTCAATGATTTTATCCCGTCATTGTTTGAAACAATTGTTCAACCTTTAGATTTTTCACCATACCCTTACTTAAAAACTCTATTTAATAATAAGAATTATGATAAATTAATTAACATACTCGAATCATGGCCCCATAGATTTGACCCAGTAAAAGGCTACATTTTTGATGATTATGGGAATGTTAAATTGGTCCATAAACATGTAAATGAAAAGGATATTGCTATGGCATATCTATTTTACTCTGCCCTTGTCTCAGCTATCAAAGATTTTTCACCGTAATAACTCCGCAAAGAATTTAAATGTTCTTTCTGAACAGGTAAACATGATACCAGAATCAGAACTAGTTAAAAGCGAGATTGTATTGCGGGACTTAGTACTTTCTCCTGACGTTAAACTTTCAAAGAAAAAACAGATAAGATGGTTGGCATTAAGTTTAGGCTTGATCTCTCCTGGCGAATCACGAACATTGATGTTGGATGTGTTTGAAGCAATATTAAACAAAATTGATATGCCTTTTAATTCTGACCAGATTGTTGAAGAAGTGTGTAGTATGAAAAAAGTCAAGGATGACGGTGAAAAAAAGAAGGTTGACAAGGCTGTACGATATCATTTGACAAGACTCATTAAGATGGGCCTGATTGAACGTAAAAAGAGAAACTATTCATGGGTTAAGGAAGATTTGACTGATAAACCTATTGAATCACTAAAACGAAAAATACTAAACAAACTTAACAGAATCTTTAGCAATATGGAAAAAGTTTATTCATCATATTCTGCCGGTAAACCTAAATAAATCTAATCACTATTACCATTGTGATTAGTTTTGCTTGGTGTTAATTCATCAACAATCTCGCCTGTCTTTTTATCTATCAAGACTGCAACACCTTTCCTCATTTCAATCTTCCACTTCTTATCAATAGATTTAAAATCTATAAATTCTCTGAAGCTTACAGGCCTCCATTGCTCCATATCATAATCAGTAAGCTTGCTAATTTTTACAGGATTGATTGTAATATTATCCCTTGGACTGGTATCTTTATCACCATTTTTTGATATATAACACAATTCATCTGCAAAGTCCAATGTCTTTTCAAATGTACCATTAATCTCTGTCAATCCCACAGATATTGTCATCCACTCCCTTGTTCTATTGTTACTTATTTGATACCTTTCAATCTGAATCTCTGCAATCTTTTTTCTCATCTCAATTATTGCTTTTTTAGCCATATCCAATGAAACTGGAAACCAAACTACTACTTCGTCTCCACCATACCTGAATGCCATACCACCATATTTCATTGCAGTTTCATTAATAATGCCGCAGATCTGTCTTAATACCATATCAGCATAGATATGGCCTTTTTGGTCATTAACCTTTTTTAAGTAGTCAATGTCTATAAAACTTATTATGTGATGTTTTATTTCAGGTATTGGAAATAGTGTATTGTAAGGATAAGGAACTTTTCCTGTTTTCCCAAAAAACGGAACAATAAACTCATATATCGCATCCTTTCTCCATATCCTTGCACGTTCATCGTATAATGCATTTATCGACAATGTTATGATCTGTCTCATCTTTTCTCTTTCAGAATTCATCTGTTTACGAAAGTTTAATTTAACATATTCTTCAAACTCACCAACAAGGGTGTTTAATATATTTTGCACATTTTCATCTAATTTTGTTGTTTTTGACACCTCTGAAGTTTCATTGTGATACTTTGCCATTTTATGCATGTTTCTTACTAACCATCTCATTGTCTCTATAGTCTTTCTTTCAAATTCCATATAATCTTCTGCCATAGGCCCATACTTTATCTTAATAGGGTTGTCTATCGAACGATGTGGAGTATGTAACATATGATGATTATAGATTCTTTTTATCTTCATAGACATCTACCTCCTTTAGTTCATACTTATCTTTATTTTCAACTTTGATGTATATATTTATGTATAAACATGTTTATAAACCTTTTTACACAATATTTGTCACTATGGCGTAAAATTCACACATATTCACTGAAATCATTGAAAATTACTAAGCCTCTTCAGTGCAGTATCAATAAATGAATATTTTCGCTTTTTATTCTTGAGTGCGTTACGTATTATCTCAATGTCTTCATCATACAACTTTTTATCAACAGGAAACGGGGTGCCATCCTTGCCACCATGGGCAAATGAATATTTAACAGGATCTTGCCAGTCAATTTCTGAACCAAATATTATGTTTGATGTAAGTGCCAGTGCCCTGATTTTCTTAGGACCGAACCCCTTAAACATTAAAAGCTCTTCATAATGTTCGGGTTGGAGTTCATAAAGATCCTTTAACACCTTTTTTTCATGGTTACTCAAAAAATTATTTAAAATATTATGGTGTTCAGGATATTCTCTCACAATATCCAGACTTATCTCTCTAACATTTTCACTCTTTTTTGATACCAGGTTTAATACCTTATCAACAGATTTATCAGACACTATGTCTTCTTGCTGGTTAAACCATTCATTTGGATTGTACCAGTGATATCTACGCGCCCACTTGTTATTCATTCCCTGCTGGACAACTGTGAAATTCCCGTTCTCATCAAAGAAAAAAGTATGGTGGTACAATTCAAACCCGTCCTGAATACAAGAATTGTCAATCTTAGCTGTTAACCTGCTCGCATTTATTAACTTCTCAGGATCAACATTCATGTTTTCATTGTTAATGATCATTCTGATCTCATCAGGAGTTTTCAGTGAGGTTTTGCCTTTGCCGCCCGCCACCCACAACCTCGGGTTTGAACGCAGATTAATCCTTTTCAGTGCCTCTTTTAACGCTCCAGTGGTGGTCGTAGTCAGCCCTGAACTGTGCCAGTCAAACCCCAAAACACAACCCAATGCCTGAAACCAGTCAGGGTTTGATAACCGTTTAAGAACTTCTTTACTACCCTTTTCATCAATGATATATTCAATTATGACTTCAGATAAGTCAACCATCCTTCTGAATAACCATCGCGGTGCAGAACCATAGTGCAATGGAAGGTCAACTGCCTTGTGAATGTTGGTGTTAGTGTGCATAATCATTGGAAAAAAGAGTTGTTTAAAAATGTATGGAAACCCATTTTCCTGTAATCAAAACTAAAACCATAAAAACATAAAACCAAAATAAAAGAAAAAAAGATTAGTTGGCCAGAGTTTAATCAAGCTGACCATAGATTGTTGCACTATACATAGGCCCAATCACAGGCACCCATCCTAAAATGGCAGCCCCGATGATTGTAATGTAATAATCGACTGACAACACTCTTTTTGTTAATGCACCGAACGCAAACCCGTCCATGATATTTCTTGTAACCGCAAACTTTAACAATCCTGCAAATCCATACAATCCGAACACTAAATAGATTAACATGGAAAGCACACTAGCAAGCATTACAATAATACCAGAGTTTAACATTGCACCTACCATCATCAAGACAATGGCTAAGATTACTGCAACAAACATATAGATTGCTATGATTACAAAGCCCTTAATACCTTCAATGAACTGGTTGACCCAATCAAACTCAGGTATTGTCTTCTTCTTAGTTGTCTTTATTACATCAAGGAAATAACCAATCGCCCAGAAATTGACTATTGGTATGAATATTCCAACCCATAGAACAAGGCTTTTCACTATATCTTTTGTTGACCTGTTGATCGCTTCTCCTATATCCATAACATCACCTCACGATATGTTTCATTAATTTAATTTCAACAAACATGTAAACAAATACATGATACTTTTTTAAACTTTGCTGTCGTGATTTTTTTATGCACAAAGATAAGATGATAGAAAGGGTTAAATATAATGTGGGAAAAAAACCTGTTATCATTGGAGGGATATTATTAATAACAATATTGTTTTTAGTTGGTTTACTAATTATAGGATACATCTTTTCAAAAGAATTAACTCCTAAGCCAGTATTGCTTAACAATACTAAAAATATAACTAACAATACAACCAACATTTCCCAGATTAGTGAGAATGAAACAGTTCATGTGTTGAATGAAACAAACATTACAGTCAACGAAACTAATGCAACAGTTGTCAATCCATGTGAAAACCTTACAGGCGAGGAATACAATGAATGTATGATGTTGAATAAGAAAAATGTTAGTTATTGTAACAGTTTTGACTGTATATTAAAGTATGTTGATGTGTTCAATGATACTAACGGGTGCAATGCCCTGCCACTTATTGCAGAATCATTAGCATGCAACGCCATAATCAATAATCAAGCAGACATATGCAGCAAAGCAGAATTTCAAAGGACTGCTGACCAATGCTATTGGTTGTATGTTAACCATACAGGTGATGTGTATTACTGCAATGAAATCAAGGTTTCAGACAGTTATAAGACCAAATGCTATTCGTTTGCTGCAGTGCTGAAAAAGGATTATAGATATTGTAACAACTTAGTTTCGGGAGACAAGGATGAGTGCTATATAAAATATTCAACTGCCACAGGCGACATATCAGTATGTGACAAAATCTTCCTTAAAAATGTTAACACATATTCATGTTACTATGAACCTGCATTAAAGTTTGGGAGGATGTCTTATTGCAAATACATCGACGCACAACAAAGAGATTGGTGTTACAACAATGTCCTTCACCTTTCTGAAAAACTTGACACAACAGATTGTGATGATGTTCCAGCATATTCATGGAGAGAAGAATGTTTTATGAAATTAGCAGAGCAGGAGAATGACAAGTCATATTGTGATAAACTTTCATCAGAAAACAATATTAAGGAATGTTATAACAAATTTCAATAGGTTTAAAAACAGGTTTAAACAATCAGTAGATAAGATTTCAACTTAATTTAATAGGAGAGGGGATATTATGGAAGTTAAAGATGTTCTAAAACAGGTTAATTCTTATATTGAAAAAAAGGAATTTGACAAGGCAATGAAATTTTTAGAGAACAGCGGGGTTGAAGCGCCAGAGATATTCAACATGAAAGGCATTATCTATATGAACCTTGACGACCCAAAAACAGCTGAGAAGATGTATTCAAAAGCAATCAATATGGCTAAAAAGAAGGGTAACGTGCCCCATTTCTTCTATTCAAACCGCGCATTTGCAATGTTGAGATTGGGCAGGCAGAAAGATGCACTCAATGATGTTGAAAAAGCAATCAGCATCTCGCCTAACGAAGTAAAACTGTATGACCTGTTATCAAACATTTATGTTTCAATGAACATGTTTAAAGAAGCTTTAAACATATTAGACAAAGCATCTGCAATATTTCCAGGGCATCCTATGATCATAAAAAAGAAAAAGGAAGTTGTTGATTTATCGAAAATTGTTATTGACCCTTATAAATCATTGATCGATGCAGCATCAAAATATATGAAGGATAAGGAGCCGCGGATTGCATTGGACATTCTTGACAGAACAAAAAATTATAAACAAACAGATGAAGTTTATGGGATGATGGCGCGGTGTTATTGGGAGATTGAAGATTATGAAAAGGGGTATAAAGTAATTGATAATGCAATCAAACTATGCGATGATAAAAAGAAAAAAGCAGAATATCTATGGGTTAAAGCAAAATTCTCAAACGCACTTAACAAAAAGAAAGAAGCAATCAAACTATGCAGACAAGCATTAAAACTTGACGATAAGCCCCAGTATTATTATGATCTGTCGTTTTACTTAATGATTGAACGGAAAAATAATGATGCACTTAAACAGATTAACAAAGCAATAAAAGTTCAACCATACAACCCACACAATTATATACGGAAGGGGGACATCCTATCACATCTGCATAAGATGGATAAAGCAATAGAAATGTATGACAAGGCGATAGAACTTGACCCGTTGTTAAAATCAGCGTATGAACGAAAACAAAACGCAATCAATGCAAAAAAGTTTGAAGTTGGAGAACATAAAAAAAGAAGTAAAGATATGTTTGCCTAACTAATCCTTTTTATTTTTATCTTCATCTTTATCCTGTTCCTGTTCGTTAGAGGATTGCCCACTAGATTCTTTGCCTTCCTCAGAATTGCCAGCGACCACAACTTTATTCTTTTCATTTTCAGTCTTTTCAGTCGGTGTTTGCTCCTGTGGTCCTTGTTGCTCTTGTTGTTCCTTTTGTATGGGCACTTGGCTTGACTGATCAACCTCAGCATTAATGTGTTCAATTTCCTCCTCATGCTTTTTATATTCATTCAACGAATCTAAGTTTTCAAAGTCTCGCGGACGATATTTAAATTCTGAGTATGATGATATCATTCCCTTTTTCATCATGTATTCCCTTGTAAGAATATAGAATATTAATGCCAATGACCGTTTACCCTTATTATTGCACGGTACAACAACATCAATATTCTTTGTCTCATTCTCAGTATCACAAAGTCCTATGACTGGTATTTTCATCATCTTAGCTTCTCTGACAGCCTCGCCTTCTGCACGCGGGTCGCAAACAAGCAATAACTTAGGTTCTCTAAAATATTTTATATTAGGATTTGTAAACGTACCAGGGACAAACCTTTTGGCTATCAATCTTGTCCCGAGGATTAAACTCATTTTTGCACCGGCTGCACCTGCATACATTCTCACCGCAGTTATGGTTATATCCTGCGGGTCATATTTTGCCATTAGTTCAGCAGCCTTCCTGATTTGTTTATCAATCTTTGATATGTCCATAACAAACAATCTATCCTTTCTCCTCCTATAAATAAAATCCCTCATACTGCCTGTCTTGAACTTTGTACCGATATGGCACCCGGCCTCAAGATATTTTTCTTGAGGGACCAATAATCCTTTCCCTTTATCATTATCCTTACTTTCCTTACTTTTATCCTTATCATATTGTCCAACATTTTTCAATGCCTTTTTGTTCTCTTCATTCTTTTCATCACTCATATTTCCACCTCTTTGCCAATCATTTAGAAACTCATTTTCGAGTCGCTGGAGTATGGCAGGAAGTTTTCATACTCCAACCCCTTTATGTGTGTATGGGGCCGCCGGGATGCTCATCAGAATATTATCTGATTTTGAATTTTCGGACGAACAATTCATATTGTCCATCTCCCGAATTACCAGCACCCCAAGCTGGCATGATGACCAGGTTACACTACGGCCCCTTTACCTTCAACTTTAGTTGTTATGTTCTCATACTCTTTTATACTTTGATACAATGTTCGTCAAATCAACGTATGATATAAACATTCGTCTGCAACAATACCTCTTTACACCCAACTGGTCAAGTGCTTCACCGGGCGTCTTACCTTCCCTGATTAATCTTTTGTATTCATCATAATGCTGTGCAATCGGACGACCACATGTGAAACATCTGATTGGAAACTCCATTACATCACCACCTTATATTCAACCTTCATTTACCTGTATGACTTCTGTTTTCTCGCCCTTGCCTTTGGACCCATATACTTTTTAGGTTCAACACGTCTTGAATCTTCTACAAACATAAACCTGTCCCGTTGTATGAATAAATCTTTAATTTTTTCATCGCCTGTGAACGCATATATTGCCCTTGCAACTGCCGAACGCACCGCCTGAGCCTGCCCAACAGGACCGCCACCCCTGACTGTAACAGAAATGTCAATCTTTGGCAGTATATCTGGCAACATTGCCAACGGCTCATACATTATCTCTTTTAAGTATGAATTGTGTACTGCAGTAATATTAACATGATTAACCCTGAAATTGCCATTACCTTCTTTCACAACCGCCCGCGCGATTGCCTTTTTTCGTTTACCTCTCACAAGAACAACCTTCTTCTTAGGTTTTTTTGCTTTGGTTTTCCTTGACCGCTTTTTAGGTTTAACAGACTTGCTTTTACTACCTTTCTTGGTTTTCTTTTCTTCTCCTGTTGAAACCTTAACTTTAACTTTAGTTTCCTCTGCTTTATCATCTTTCTTTACCGGTTCTTTTTTCACATCGTTTTTAGTGTCACTTTTCTTTTTTTCTTTTTCTTCTTTCTCAACCTTCTTAACCTTTTTATCATCACTCATACAACCACCTATTTATTCTGTATTGGATTGTTTATCTGATAACCAAACATCTGGCACAGTTTACCTATATCAATACCTTTCTGGCCATCTTTCACTCTCGCCCTTTCGACAGTTACACTTTTTTCACTAAACTGTTTAAGCTTTTCAGGAACGCCGATGTATACCTTTAATTTTCTGAATGCAATCTTACCCCTAGGTTTTTTGTATGGCAACATCCCTCTTATAATCCTTCTGACTAACAGGTCAGGTTTCCTTGGCCACTTCGGGCTATGCTCAGGATTTTGATGTGATTTTATCTGCCTCCGTTTCAAATATTTGTTAAATATGTCTTTCTTACTTCCGGTTATAAAAAGTTTTTCTGCGTTAAGCAATATAACATTTTCACCGTTCAATAAATCCTTTGCTATCACTGATGATAACCTTCCCAATATATAACCGTCACCGTCATAAACCTTCATACGTTTCACCTCACAATGACAAACTCCCCATTAACTTTTATCTTACCATTATCATCAACAACATCTGACAACCTATAACTTTCACACCCAGCAGATTTAATCTTGTCAAGGGCAGTTTTTGAATATTCAAAACTTATAACCTTAAACTTATTC
>JAGGVH010000004.1 GCA_021158105.1 Microcaldota archaeon | reverse complement strand
TCATGCATTGTTGTATATTTTCCTTTCTCGATTCTAAATAATTGTTTATTTTTGACATATCTGCTTAATTCCACACGTAAACTGTTTTCATGGATATTTGTAAAAAGTAAAAGTTCATTAAAATTGAACACAGGTTTATTTATATTTTTTATAATTTTTGACAATTGCATAATATTATATTCATAAAAAGGTTTATAACACTATTGTTAACATTTCTGTTAACATTAGTGTAAAACTAAATGGGGGCAGAACGTACATAGTTTGAGTTATAATTATGAAATATTAATTATTTTATTTTCACCATTAAATAGTTCAAAAGATGTAGAACCAGTCTGCCATGTTATTGTATAGTTTCCAGTTGGAATGTTTTCATAATCAACGTATCCTTCAATAGGTATAATATCTGTAAAGTTTACTATGTTGTTATTCACAACATGAAATTCTCTGTTTGACGGTCCGTTAACTCGTATGTTGCCAAACCCGAACTGTGGTTTGTGAAGGACGAATGTTTTATAACTTTCTGAATACATTGGAACAGTTACTTCTTCACTGTAATACCCATCATATGATATGAGTAATTTATATTCACCCTTCTCACTAAAATTGATGACGAATTCTCCTGATGAATTTGTATAATATGTATCGCCAGTGGTTATAACATCAACCTCTGCGTTTTGTATTGGATTGTATCCCTCATCAACAACTTTACCGTGCAGTATAGTGGGAACATCTGTGCAATGTTGAATGCACAACCCTCCAGGGATTGACGTGTCACAGGTTGCATTGACAAATGTAATGTTCTCAACTTCCATATCAACGTTATTGTTGCAGTACACACCTGTAATGTTATGCTTGCCGATGGCGCGGACACCGCCCTTTAATCCGTTTACTACAGTGTCATTGATAAAGTTCATCATTCCATTTTCAATCCATACTGTCCATCTATACTTTGATCCCATAAACAATGAATTAGTAATCTCACCGTTAGAGTTTGAAGATTTGACAGCCCACAACGGGCATTGTGAAACATAACAATTGTTAAGGTCAAGTATACTGTCCACTGCCACAATACCACCATACCGGCTGTCATAGATGTTAAAATCATTGCCAGTAACATTGGAATTTTCTGTATATATCCCATAACCTGAATTGTTGGCGTTTACTGTGTCAAATGATATTATGGAATCTTTTGAATATATTGCATAATCTCGAGCATTATCAAGGTTGACGTGTGACATGTTGCATTGTGAATTTCTGCACATGACGCCAAACTTCCCATGTTGGGTGATGTCAAGGTTTGTTAATATGATTTTTGAGCTAAACGATTCAATCCCTGACCTTGCATTGGATTTGATAGAAGAATCTTGCAATGAAAGAATACTATTGTGGAGTGTGATTCCAATGTTGCCGTCTTCAATCTTACAATTTTTTAAAATCACGTTAGAATCTTCAACATATAGTACAGGGTTCCATGCACGTGACCCGTTGATGACACTGTTTTGACAGTCAATAGTTATGTTTTTATTGATTATGTTGAACACTCCTTCATCATGGAACGGGCGGGGATGCCCTATCCACACGTCATTTGGACACAGTGTTATGTTGTGAATGATGTGGTATACAGTGCCTACTTGTCGTATGCCTTCCCATGTAAACATGTCTGAAAACCGGGCACAACCATGATAACATTCTTGTGAACATGGCGCGTTGCCACGTGAGCATGTTACATTATTCCAAACATTGTTATCTACTGTTGTGATATCATCAACCAGTCCTCTGCGTCCCCTACTAAAACAGAACATGTCATTTTTAAAATTGTTATTAATACCGTTAACCTTGCTTCCTGATGCTGTGTACATGACAGTGTTATCTTCAAAAAAGTTGTCATTCCCGCGGACGTCGACACCCCCGCCATGAATGTTATTACTGTATGCCCCATTGATTGTGTTGTCTCTAATGGCACAATCATTGTAAATTATCATGCCATATGACCTGTATGGTTGTATGGTATTGTTTGATATTTCACATCCATTACATGTTAACCCATAATTTGATAATGATATGTGATTATCATGGAGATACGAATCGGTTGCATACAGTCCGCTTACAGTTTCATTAATGATTGTATTTTCGATTATTGAATTGTTACTGTAAATGCCAGTAAAATATTTTGATACCTTGCAATTTTTAATGATGCCGTTATATACTGTAATGCCTGTCCCACGCCATCCTGCGATGTCCATTACACTGTGGATGTGTGCATTATTACAGTCTAATGTGGCATTCTCAACGATAATTGCAGAGTAGTAGTAAGGTGCATACAAAAAATAATCATCATTGCATAGTACCACATCTTTGACAATTTTATATTCCCAGGGGTGATTATGCTGGATTGCACCGTTCCATGTTGCAGGGTTGTTAATGTCCACACATGCATGACTTATTGTAATGAATGTGGTTAGAATAAGAATAGTCATTAGCGGTACTTTCAAAAGATTTAGCATTTTATATCTCCCCATATCCTATATCCTAATCCTAATAGCCGTATTGAGATTTTTTATATAATGAAGTTTATTTAAATGTTTGTTTGTGGTTGATCCAGATAAGATGATAAACAAGTATAATGTTTTAAAAACTTAGTTATTATAACAAAAACATGAATGATTATTTATCATCAGTTTTGCCATACCCGCGCGACACAGTAGTCATTAATGTAAAAGATTTTGCTCATGGTCACATTTCGCTTAGGACGGCTTTTGCGATGGGCGGCAATCCCAAAGATAATGCTGAGAAGATCAAGAACGAGTTGCAACAGAATGATAATGTAAGAAAGGTTGAGGTTTTAGGTCCTTATGTTAACATATGGATGGATGACAGTTTTTATATGGGTTTTCTTAATATGTCTGATGAGACGACTCGGGAAGCAGGCCAAATATCTGAAACTGTTATGGTTGAATATCCCTCAGCAAACCCTAACAAGCCGTTGCACTTGGGCCACCTCAGAAACATGATATTGGGTGATACAGCATCTAACTTGTATGAACATTTAGGATATAATGTTGTCCGGGTGAATTATATTAATGACATGGGATTGCAGGTTGCGCAATTGTTATGGGATTATCTAAAGAATCAACCGTCAGAGGATGATAAAAAACGGATTGATTATTATCTTGGTGAGAGGTATGTTGAAATTTCTAAGTCGGTTGACGACCCAAAAGTTAAGGCAGAGGTTGGAGAAATATTAAAAAAGTTAGAGGAGGGCAACAATAACGTTTCTCAAGCTGGCAGGGAGATGACTGAGTTATGCGTTTTAAGACATCACCAGACAATGTTTAGGTTTAATGTTTACCATGATTATGACGTGTTTGAAAGTGATATAGTCCATAACCTTTTTGAAGAAGGAATGGACAAAATAAAAAGCAATGCAGACGTGTACATGGTTGAGGATGGTGAATTAAAAGGGTGCTATGTGATAAAACTAAAGGATGATGAATTTAAGAACCTTCTAAATACTGAGAAGGTACTGATACGCAGTAATGGGACGTTGACATATGCGGGCAAAGATGTAATATTTCACTTATGGAAACTTGGCGCATTGGATAATGATATCCCTATTGCAAAGTGGTATGTGCAACCAAATGATAAATTTTTAATGTATTCAAAGGATGACGGTTCGTTCACATGTCCAAAATGTGATAGGGTTATAAATGTGATTGGAAGGGAGCAGGACCTTGAACAGAAGGTAGTGTGTTATGCATTATCAAAAGTTTTGGGCGATGATACTATAAAAAAGAGATATTATCACATGTCGTACGGTCTGGTTAGGTTGAGCGGTTCTAAGTTCTCAGGGAGGAAAGGAACATGGAAAGGGTATGCGGTTGATGATGTGTTAGATGAAGGCATTGAAAGAGCCAAGGATGTGCTTAAAAGGTATAATTATCGCGGTGATGATGCGACTGCTAAGGCAATGGCGGTCAGTGCGGTCAGGTTTGCAATGTTAAAGTATTCCCCTCAAAAGGATTTTGATTTTGATTGGGATAACGCATTAACGTTTGAAGGCGATTCTGCACCTTATATTCAGTATGCGTATGTTAGGTGTTTAGGCATACTAAACAATGTGAAAAATAAAGAAGTGTCAAACTTGCTTGATGATTATCATTTTAATGATGATGAGATACTCATACTGAACAATCTCATGCGTTTTGAAAAGGTGTTGAATGATTCTGCTGAAGATTTAAAACTTAATAATATCATTTCATACATGCTTAACATTGTGCCGGTGTTTAACAGGTTTTATGATTCATGCAGGATAATTGATGAAGGACAGGTTAACCCTGTGCGCCTGCGTATTGTTGAAAAGATGGTTAATGTCTTGGGCACTGCAATGGACATCTGTGGAATAATAAAATTGGAAAAAATGTAAACTAAAAACGTAATATATGGAAATTAAGCCGGATTACTAACCCTTCCCATGAATAATATTTCGCCATTGTCATCTTGTATGATGAAGATGAACGGGTGGTTTGCATTGAAAATTTTTACTTCTGGTACAGCTACCGTCATCAGCATTCCAACCCCTGTTGCAGCTGCAGCCTCTGTTCCTTCTTCATTAACTTCTACGAAGGCTTTATGAACCACCTTGCTTATAAACAAGTCCTTGTTACCAGTCATTCCTGAGAAGTCCGCTGCACCTGGAATGAATGCTGTGGGCATGCCCATGTCTGCCAGGTCGTTATTCAATGTATATTCTGTTTCCATCTTAAACTTTGGGAAGGATACGTCAACCTTTGTTTTACTCAGTCCACTTCTCCATTGATTAATTTTGTTTAGAGTCAACGACTGTTCTACTGATGATAATCCGCTTTTGTTCTTTGGAAGTATTATGAGCATTGAAAGTTTATTGTTATTCATATCACTGTCATAAGGTAATTCTAAGACCTGAACATCGTTGTCTTCTGTGTAATTAAACTGTTCACCTGTCAAACTCATCATATCAACGTCAACAGTTTTGCTGGGTGAAACAAAAAAGTCTTTTTTCTGTGTATCCTTTGGATCAAACTGTTTAACCCATTTTCCCTTAAAATAGATTGCATTTGTTAGCACTAATCGTGTGGCTGGCGTGATGCTTCCAGTAGGTAGAAGGTTTTTGATCTTATCATTCGTCTGTTCCTCCACCCATGAATTGATGGTTTTACGGGAGCCTTCAGTGTCACTCTTAAAATCTAAATTTGTAACTTTCCCACCATAATACTTGTTTATTACATTGAGATAGTTTTGTTCGATGTGATAATTTTTCTGTATCCATAACGCGTTAGCAGTGGACAGTTCATAATTGTTGCTTGGTTTGTTTAAAGTGTTATAGATTTTTGCATATCCCAACCTCATAGATGTTGAGTTGTCAGGATAATAAAACACTGTTTTTATCTCGTCAGCAGTCTGGCCATTTGCACCTTCATACACCATAGCCATCGCAGATGATATGCTGTACGGCGAGAAGAATACATTTTCATTATTCATACTGTACCTCTTGTAAAGGTCTATCGCGAACCTATTGTTAGCATCAACCACTGCGTTAACATCCTCTAATGTTGCACCTGTATCGTCAAGCCTGCTCGGGTTACCTGGACCATGTGGCACTGGCGGTTCAACACAACCCATAAGTAATAATACTGATAATATTGAAAATGTTATCATAACATATCTCATATCACCACCTCTTATGCTTTATATCTTTGTTATTAAGAATTTGATAAGATATTCTTTTAAAAAGGTGGTTTATTGTTAGGATTTTGCCGAACGTTCAAATAATATGTTTATGAATCAAAAAAGTAAGAGTTATATTTATTACTATAAATCTACAAGGTATTATGAAGGTATTGCTCCATGTATGTTGCGGCCCGTGTGCAGTTGCTGTTGTTGAACGTCTGGTCAAACAAAATACCGAGGTTTCAATGTTTTATTATAATCCTAATACTTGGCCATTAGATGAGTATGTTAAAAGGTTAGAAAGTGCAGAAAAGGTTGCAAAGTATTTCAATGTAGAATTTATTAATCCCATTCCTCCTGATAAATGGAAGCAAGAACATGACAAATGGAAAATAAAGGTTAAAGGGTTGGAAGATCAGCCAGAAGGCGGTCCGCGGTGTGCAGTGTGTTATGGATATAGGTTGCGTGCGACTGCAAAGTATGCAAACGACCGTGGTTATGACTTTTTTGCAACCACTTTAGGTATGGGACCGATGAAACCGATTAGTATTATTAATTATATCGGGAGGGAGATTGGTGAACAGGAAAATGTTAAATTTATTGAAGAGAACTGGAGGAAGAAAGGCGGTTACCCGCGCGGGATTGAACTGAGCAAGCAACTTAATCTTTACAGGCAGACTTATTGCGGGTGCGAATATTCGGTAAGAAGAGGTGATTGAAAATAAGTTTGAGTTTTCAGTTGTACGCCAGAAAGGTGGTCATATTATATTCAAAAAAGAAACTTCAAATGAAGTCATTGGAGCAGTTGTGCCCAATATGTTATGAGGCTATTAAAAACAAAAATATACTTGTTTTGCAAGAGAGGAACAATGTTAAGCCAGATTATCATTTGAAAAATGATAAAAAAACATGTTGGAAAAACTTAGAGAAAAATTGAAATAATAACTTACCACTGGTAAGTTACTTGGTGGGGGTAAGTTATTTAAACCTTATTTTTTATATATTATCATGCTTTTTAGTGTTGTACCTAAAGAAAAAAGAAAAGATTTGTTTAATTATACTCAGGAATATAATCATTTGATTAAAAACATCAAAGATAAGAAAACACCAATTACAGTGATAACTGGATTAAGAAGGACAGGTAAAACCAGTCTTATGAAAGTTGCATACAATCAAACAAGAACAAAAAAAATATATTTGGATGCTAGAGAATTAGGTAAAAACATGAATGAAGTGTCAAGAAATATTTTAATAGAACTAACTAAAGATGATTACTTGTCAAGAATCCTTGGCAGAATAAGTGCTGTTGAGATATCTCATTTTCCAGTGTCATTAAAAATAGAACTTACAAAAAATGAAAAAAGATTGTTAGATGTACTCTCTCAAGCAGGAGAAATCACTATTTTCATAGATGAAGTGCAAAAACTTAAATCTATTGGATTTGACAATTTTATATCTTATGTATATGATAACCTTCCAAATGTTAAGTTCATTCTTAGTGGGTCAGAGATTGGGTTGTTAGACAAATTTTTAGGTAGGGAAAGTTCTAAAACAGCATTGTATGGTCGTGCGATTGACATCATTCATCTTCATCCATTAACAGAAGAGAAGTCTGTTGAGTTTTTAGAGAGGGGGTTTAAAGAGATTGGCAGAAAGTTTGAAAAGGAGAAATTAAAAGAAGTTGTTTATAGATTAGATGGTATCATAGGATGGCTAACAATGTTTGGATGGTTTGTAAGCAAAAAAAATACTGTTGATCGTGCAACAAATAATGTGCTCATAGAGGGTGGTAAACTTGTCAAAAAAGAGTTTGAAACATTCTTATCAAACCGATATCAAGCAAAAAAAAGATATACTTTGGTTATGAAAATAATTAGTCAAGAACCCGCTTTATGGAGCGAAATTAAAGAATATTTAGAGAGAAAAGAAAAGAAAAGAATTAATGATAAGCAAATCACAAAATATCTTGATAACCTGATAGACTATGGATTTATTGTAAAAAAGGATAGAAAATATATGATAGCTGACCCTGTGATGATATCAGTTTTTAAAAGATAATTTTTAACTTACCACTGGTAAGTTACTTGGTGGGGGTAAGTTGCCAGATGTCATCACCCACATAATGAATTGTTTTTATCACTTTACCTTTATCAATCGTATTAAACTCTTTAGAATCAAACATTGCATATCCGATTGCTAACGGTTTGTCATGGTTTTCATCAGTAATTAATACATAATCATTTTTATTGAAACTGTCCCATTTGACTATTCCCGGGCGCATCACATCTGCACCTTTTGTCAGGTATGGGATTGTGCCCATGTCAACAACAACTTTTGGTAGCGTGAAGTTGTCATTAATGATTGCGTTTAATGTTGGAATAATTATATCATCTGCAAGTATAAATTTTGCTGTGCCGTTGACTTTAAGAAATTTTGTTCCTTTCTTGTTTTCACACAGTTCAACGTTATCTTTCTTGGAAAATAGGCATGACCCGTACCTATGTTCAATCTGGTTAATGTATCTTTTAATTTCACTGCCACGGAGTACTCTGCACATGCTATCACTCTAAACTAACATTCAACCTTACCTTTGGTTCAATATGAATATTATTGTCGTTGTCATCATACTTAACACCGTAAAGTATGACCCTCTTTGGCAATGGATAGATTGTTGCATGTATCAATACATTATAACATCCCAAACATTTACACATGCTGCCATTGTTGACTTCTGTTAAGTATAATGTGTCATTTGAAAGGTTATGCTCAACGATGATGTTTGCACATGCAACATAGCTAACAGTGTCGTTAATAGTTATGGTATTGCCGTCAATGTGATATTTTGTGTTATCCTTAGTAGAAAAGGGAGTGGATGTGGTAACTTCTGTATCAATCAATATCATGTTGTTGCTATAATTAATATTTGGTGTGCTTGTAATGGGTTTGATTTTGACATCTGAACACCCAAAAAGGAAGACCGAGATGGTAAAAAGAAGAAAAAGAAACAATTTTTTGTTATTTTTCATGTCACCACCATCTTTTGACAGAGTATGTGAATGTTGTCTCACTATTCTTTGGAATCTCAACGTGCCATTTAACTTTGGTTGCAGATTCTTTTGTGTATGATAAACTGGACTGTGTAATCTCCCAGTTCTCCCATCTTGGCATCTCACCTGTTACTTCTACAGTTACACTTTCATTTTTCCTGTTTGTTAATGTGATTTCATAACTGTCTTCTTCGACTCTTGAACTGTATTTTTTATGATTGGTGTTTTTAACTGATGCTAATATGTCAAACGCTTTGCCAGTATTAATTGTTACATCTTCGCCCAGTGGAGTATTATCGATCGTATCCTCGCCCGCTAACATGTAACCATTAAAACCATTGTCAGTGTAAACTTTGACTGTTCCAGATGGCAGTGCAGCACCGTTGTTTTCTTTTGTGTTGGCAAACTCTATAGAGACGTCAACAGGCTCATTTTCTTTTTCACTGTAAAACCAGTATGGGATAGTATATGTATATTTCTTTTCTGCTGGGACGTTCATGCTAACTATGGAAACGACAGTTGTTTCATTTTTCTTTAAATTAACAAGCATTGGAACGTGATAAGTATGATATTCATAAGCTTGTGATTGTTCGGTCTGTTGATAACTGTCAGTGGGCATTGCTGTTTCTTCAGCATACATCATTTTATTATACCAACGATAATAGTTAGTAGGCTGTACCCTGTTGATGTTGCCAGCTACCAATGTAACATCAACATCGTCATAATCACCAGCAGTATTGGTTATGTGTGCGATCCCGTTCAGTTTCAGTTGATTGTTCTCAAATACTGCTGTGTACTCAGCAGACCATGATATCCCGTTTACCATGTATAAAAGGTTAAGATTACTATTATCATTGCATTGTGAATCCACTGTCAATGTTAATTTTGGTAATGATGAACCTGAATATACAATATTGTCAACGTTGTCCATTGGAATGATTATTGTTTGTGTGGACGTGGTTATCATTATGTTGTTGCCCATTGATATCACTTTACCAGTGTATACATTTCCGTTAGTGGTTGTCACAGTTATAGTTCTGCCGTTCAGTGTTTGTGTGGCATCTTTATACCTTTGCGAGAGCACATTTAGGCATGGTGATGATATCACTATACTCCCAGGGATGACATTATTATAAAAGTCTAAAGATAATGTTTGCACACCTGTGTTCAGGTTGACTGTTCTATCCTCGTTAACTGTGGCATAACCGTTTCCGATAGTCATTGTAGCGGTTGCCATGGTCCATCCGATCATGATCATTATTATGAACAAAAACTTCCATTTCATATTATCACCAATGATTAAAAGAAAACGAACAAATATAAACCTTATATATTTTGTCAGGAATAAACCTTATACATCTATAACTTTTCCTGCCCCGCAAACTAAACAGTTGTTACCGAACTCGCGGGCAAATATTGATTTTGCTCGGTCGCCTGTGCAGTGGCACGGCATTACTTTTTCAACACCCAATTCCTTAAACAGTTTGATGACATTCATTATTTCGTCATCTGAATAATCTAACATGTGAAACCCGCCCAATACCATATAAATATTCTCTTTTGGAAGCCAGGTATGAACGTGTCTGACGATGTTTTCAATGCCCGGATGCGAACATCCGCCTATTATTACTAATCCCTTGTCAGTCCTTATCACCATTGACTGTTCTTCTATTCCTTTATACTTCCCATCACCTGAGTGTAACGGGCCGGTTGAATAAACATCATCCCTGATTTCTGAGAAATCTATGATTTCTGAATATAAGAATCCTTTACTTTTTATTGTTTGTTTGATATCTTGTGAGAATGACGGGAGAATATAAATAATCGTATTGAGTTTTTTATTATCCATGTTGTCCAAAATTCTCGCAAGCCCGCCTGTGTGGTCCCAGTGGTTATGCGAAATAAAAACTGTATCAATATCCTTAGGATCAATATTAAGTTTCTCTAGGTTACTTAAGAGTATATCTCCATTTGCACCAGTGTCAAACAAGATTTTATTACCATTGTTATCATCAGTGCTTGTATCTATATAACACGAAAATCCCCAGTCATTCTTTAACTCATCACGAATGGTTTCATTATCATAAACGATTGTGATTTTCATATTACCACCTCATTCTCTTAGTATTTCTCCGTTAGGCAACAGATAATCAGAATGCAGTATGCCTTGTTCTTCTAATTGGTATCTCTTACATTTTTCAAAATCCTTTTCGCAATACTGTTTTCTCCATTTGTCAGTTATCTTACCTTCCCTTTCAAGCCATCGTAATGGGCATACATTAAACCATTTACATTTCATTATATCATCCTTTATTTTTTCTTATTCATTCATTTTTTTGTTTTACTTTTCATTTTCTTTTTTATTTCTTGACTTGTTAAGGTTTTCCTTTGCTTCTGGCACTTCATCAAACCATTTTCTCAAATTATTGCATGGATAATATGGACAATAAGCACACGAACTAAGTTTTTTTGATAATGCACACTTTCGTATTTCACATTCTCTACAATGCTTCCACAGTACTTTATCATTATGACATCCTAAACAATTTAT
>JAGGVH010000045.1 GCA_021158105.1 Microcaldota archaeon | reverse complement strand
TTCTTTTGATACCTCTAAATCAGAAGCAATGTCGCGATAGTCTATTTGTTGTGTATTTCTTTCTGCCAAAATTTTTATCATATCATCAAACAATTGAGGTTTTTTAACATTGAACATTTTAGGGATGTCTTTATTGACTACTTTGTTTATTATACTTAACAGGTAGGAGCGGACATCAACATCTTTAACAAGCATTTCAGGAAATCCAGTTTCAAGATATTCATTTAGATATGGAAACTTCCTAAACAATGTATATTCATTAAACGTGAGTGGATTTAGTTTAATGTCTATTCTTCTGCCAGCTAAACTTTCAGAACCGGCAGTTACATCAAGTGATGATGACCCCGACAGAATAAATTGAACACCTGCATGGTCATAGTATTTTTTTATTGTGCCCGCCCAACCTTTAACCTTTTGAACTTCGTCCAAACCAATTATTTTTTTATTCATGGATAATGCATATATTATGATATCATTCAAATCCTTCCTGTCAGGGTAATCTTCTTCATCAAAGGAATAATAAAATGCATTCTTTTTTTTAGACAATAAATAATATTTCATAAGAGTAGATTTGCCGGTTCTTCTCAGACCTTTTAATACTACTATCATCCCACCTTTGGCTGATTTTTTAATCTCTTTAAATACTGGTCTTTCAACGACATTGATACCTCTCGACAAGAACTGATTCATCAGTCTTATATCAAGTATCTTTTGTTCGTTCATAGTAATATATTAAGCACATTTATTTATAAACTTTATGGAATTTTGGCTAACGCATTAGCCATAATTCAGAAATATGGCTATTAAAGTAGCCATTTTTCCATTTTTATCCCCACCTATTGATATTTTTAGAGATGTTATGGATAAAATCACTTATTTATGCCATAAGGTTTTAATATAATTCTTAAGAAACCATGTCTGAAAAATAAGCGGGTTGTTTTTTATATGCCCCCGTTCAAGCGCTGAATAATACCTGCTTCTTTTGTTATATGGAATGATATACATAGGATAATTACTTTGATTTAGTATCCAGTTCATGATCAGCCTTGATATCCTGCCATTGCCGTCTCCAAACGGGTGTATTGAAACAAATTTGAAATGTGCTATGCCCGCCAGTTCCACTGGGTGATACTTGTTAATATTTTTATTAAACCACCTGAAAAAATCTTTGAGGAGCGGGTTTAATTCAACAGGGGAAGGTGGTATGAATCTTGAACCTGATATTTGTACTTGATAAGTTCTTATCTTACCTGCAATGTCAGGTTTTGTGTCTTTGAATATTTTATAATGCCAATATAAAACAGTGTTTAAGTTTATTCTCTTTTCATTTATGGCTTCCATGAAAACTTTGTAGTGGTTTTCTGCCTCTTTGACATCCGACAACGGTCTGTTAGAAGGAGTTATGCCTTCTTGTATTAAGTTCAGGGTATCCTTTAGTGACAATGTGCTTCCTTCTATCCTGTTTGTGTTATAGGTAAAGCGTATTCCAAAATCTTTCAGATTCTTTTCCAGTATTGACTTTGGGAGTTTTTTGTTTCCTTTTTTCTGTTGTTTAACCAGTTTTTCCAAGTAGTCGTATTCCTTTTTGTGAATCTCCCTAAAAAATTCAAGCATAATGTATTCAATATTTTTAGACAGTTTATCTCCCAAGTATCTCTCGACAGTTTTACATTTGCCTTTAACTCTAACGTTGTGCCTGAGATAGTAAAATGTTTTCTTACCTATTTTCTTTTTTACTAATGTGACCATGTTATTATTTACCCCCACAAAGTATAAAAAGCTATTGTTTTGTGTGATTGTGGGGGTATGAAGGAGTAAAATGATTTGGTAGCAAGAGATTAGTAAGGATAAATAAAAAAGTGATATAGCTCAAAGGTAAGGGGGAATAAATAGCACTCATTGATTTTTTGGATTATTTTGTCCATAGTTAATTTTAATTTACCTTTTATTTCTGGTTTATCAGGTACTAAATCCACAATGCTCCCTAATTTAATCGCTATTTTAGTTAATAAATCATCCACGTCCTTTTTTTGTTTATCAGTCAAAATATCATAGTAATGTTCAACCATGACAATAAATTCAGCATTTAAAAGACCTAACAATAGTTTAAACCTCTCTTCTTTGGTTTCATTGAATCTTTCATGATCTTCAAAATCTGAGAATAATCCTGTAATATTAGGATGAGCTTGTTCGCAAAGACTCTCATATACTTTATTAATTTGTTTTTCTTTTGCTGGAGTGTATAGTGCCTCTCTTATTTTAGAAGGTTTGGTTAATTTGTGGTTATGTGTTTTATTTATTATATCTAAGTAAATTTCTTTACCTTTTTCTGGAAATGCATGAATATAATATTCTAATAAAATCGACTCATAGATATTTCTCATAAGTGCAAGTGATGGATTATTTAAATTGGCCAAAACTAATAAACGAGAACCTTCAAAATAGAATTTTGATTTAGATAGATAAATGTGAAATAAAGCTTCAACATTCTCAAGTTTTTTACCCTTGTTTTTGGTACTTATAAAAATGTATTGTGTAATATTATTATAAAGAGTTATAGCTTGTTCAAATAATTCATTATACTCTTGATATTTAGAGTAATTTTCATTAATACTTTTTATTAAAATTTCTTTGTCCATTTATCCAACCTCTTTCTCAACAATTTCAATCTCTTTATCATATGCCTCTTTAAATTTTGCTGTTAACTTACTATTCTTTGAAATCAATAATGGTTTTGAATTTGTTACCTTGCCACTAACTGGCATCGGGTAAAATAAAATAGCATCCAAATTCATAATGTCAAACATAGTTTTATCAATAAACACATTCATAAATTTGTAATTAAAAATGTTCTTACCTAAACCCATCGCTTGGACTACATCAATATAAATCACCCCTAAATATAAACTATTTTCAGAAACACTTCCTCTTTTTTCCGCAATATCACAAAGAGTACAGTTTATTTTCTTAATCCATTCATTTTCATCTTTGTGATTAAATAGGGGGTTCCCATGAATATCAACTTTATCTAATAAAACTGTATTTATTGATTTAACCTCAACGAAGATCCCATCTACTTCAAAATCAGGTGTTTTTTTGTCTTCTTCAAGAATTCTTTCTACATTACCTAATTTAGACAAAAATGCTTTAATTTCATGTTCAGATGGGTTTAATTTATCTGGCCAGTTATTAGGATTATTAAAACCTTTTTCATAACTATTAATACTTTCTGGATTTATTGTCATGATTCATCCTACCTCTTTCTCAACAATTTCAATCTCTTTCTTTGTCAATCCATAGAGTTTGTAAACTAGTTGGTCAATTTGTTTATCTGTCTTTTCAATCTCTTGTTCAAGTATTCTCTTTTCATCGGTGTTTTTATCCCCTAATTCATTTAGGCGCTTGTTAAGGGAAAGCATTTTATCAACGTAAGTAATTATTTTGTTTTGTTCATTTATTGGAATTATTTTCATTGGGAATTTCTTTGCATTTGCAATTAGTATTTTCTGGAATAAATTCTTTGTGGGATCAAGATATTTTTCTTTATGATAATAATTCATAAGCTTAGAATTAAGAATAGCTAAAATATATTTTATTCTAATCTTTCTATCGTCCTTTGATAAAATATTAAATGCAATCTGAGTATTATACAACTCTTCTTTGGTGTATCCCGCATATATCCTTGGAGGTTTACCACTAATAATTTGTCGTACAACAATTCTGGGAGAGGTAAAAAACCTTTTTTCCCTCGGGGCACCCAACCAATTTCCATAACTTATATATTCTTTTTTATCCCAAAAAACACCATATCGTATAATATTCTTACCAGATAGGAGTGGTTTAAAGCTACTGTTTTTTTTGGTTGAAGAATGAAAAACTTTGTTTTTGATCTGTTGGGGCGTATGTCCCTTGTATTTATCATACGGTGTCAGACCCAAAGAAAAATCACATATTTTTATCATAGGTGTTGCATCACTTTCAATTTTATTCAAAATAGTCTTTGATTCAGAATTAACTCCAATATTAATGATTGGATTGGTCCCTTCCCAATTTTTTTGATTATAATTTATTATTTTGTGCTTATTGTTCTTTTGTATGGTGGTGATTTTCACATTTCTTGGATAAAGATATACTTCAACTTTGTTATTATTTTTGTGGCCTTTTTGGTATACTAAAATGATTGTTTCAATTTTAACTCCTTCAAAAATATTGTCTGGTAACCGTATTATTTTTTTCAAACGCGTTTTTTTTAATAAAATAGATCTAATTTTTGAATAGGATTTATTATATAAAATCGAATTTGGGATAATGAAACCAAAATATCCATTATCTTTTAATAAACTTAAACCTTTCTCAACAAAAGTAGAATAAAGGTTCATCCTATTTTCAACAGAAGGATATTTATCAAATAAATATCTCACTATTTTTGGATCAAGTTGTTTAATATCAACATAAGGAGGATTCCCAATTATGACATCAAACCCTCCTTCTTTCATTATGTCTTCAAATTCATCTTCCCATTTGAATGCGCGATTGCCCGCAACTTCCAGGTCATCAATTAAAGAGTTTCCGCATTTAATATTTTTATCTAAAGTAGGAAGAAGATGTTTCTTTTCTGCTGCGCGCAACAGAAGGTTTAACTGTGCTATTTCAACAGCTTTTGGGTCTAAGTCAACACCATAAATGTTATTCTTGAGAATTTCAATTTTAGTAGATATTGGTGTTTCAGATTCAACATTTAATTTGGTTTGTTTATAATTTTTATCTTTTGTTTTCCAATAATCGTCAAGTTCTTTGAAAGCACGAATCAAAAAAGACCCAGAACCGCATGCGGGATCAAGTATTTTAATATTCTTAATTTCATCAGGTTTATGAGTTTTAATATATTCACCAACTGTATTTTTTACAATGTAATCAACGATGTAAGTAGGAGTATAATAAATTCCCATCTCTTTCCTGTGAGCATGTTTTTTCTCTAACTTAGCCCTTTTAGCTGTCTTTTTTAGAATATAACCAAGATATTGTTCATACATATTACCTAAAACGTCAGCATTTATATAGGCAAAATTATAATATATAGAATGATCTTTAGTATGGTCAAGACCTTTTAAGATTTCAATCATAACATCATTATCAATGTTCAACTGTTCTGAAATGTGTCCAAATTTAAACAATTTACTATTAAACTGGTTATCATATAATATAAATAACCTGTTTAATTCAGGGATAATCTTGCCTCGCTTTTTCTGTTCATATTCTCTTGCAATTTCAATAAGTTTTTTACCTATATAAATCCCCCTGTCTTCTACTGTTCTTATAAAAATCAACCTATCAAGTAATCTTTGTACTGCTTCATCAATATCCATATCAGTAAGTTCAAAATTTCGTCTGGGGGGATTATTTTTAACAATGTTTTTGCTGAGTTTTCTTCTCCATTCAATAAGGTCTGAAAACAACTGCTTATCAACAGGTTTTTTCTTAATCTTTTTCCCATATTTTTCAGCAACTGTATTAAGTTCTCCTTTTTTCATACTTTCCTTTGATAATAACCACAGATCATCAAATTTTTCAACATATTCATAATATTTTAAATCCTTAAATAAATTACGATAGGGATTATCAATGTATTTCCATTCAGCATTGAATATTTTTAATCCTTCAAAATCCGTTAAAACTGCCCATGGACAACCCTTATGCCATGAATAATTGATTGCTTGTTCTGCAAATTCTTTTCTTTCTAAATCTTTTTTCACTGCTTTTGCTTCAACATAAAATTTTGGAACACCATTAATCCTAAAACCATAATCTACTCTCTTACCGGATATTTTTTCTTCCATTGAAACTTCATCAGCCTTTGCTGAAAAATCCCAGCCCAATGCTTCAAAAAGAGGTTGGATGTAACGTGTTTTAGTTTCCTCTTCTTTATATTTGTTAGCTTTACCTGACTCTAAGTCTTTCTTGAATTGTTCTACCAATCCAGCAATTATCTTCTTAGCTTCTTCTTTAGAAATTGCCATAGTAGTTAATACAAATTAAGCTTTTTAAACGCTTCTGAAGAGTGTTTTTCCGGATTAAATTAAGCTTTTTTTACTTATTTAACGAAAATCAAGATTATGTAAAATAATCTTACGGCAACAGTTTAAGGCAAGATAAGAGAAGGTTTTTTACATGGTGATGTAATTGGAATGAAGATAGATAATATATCAGTAAATATTTGAGAAGATATAAAAGGAGAATTAAGTATATCCCTATCAAATAAGTACATATTTTTTAGTTTTGTATCTTTAAACTGAAAACATAATTATTTATAATAATGAATTGTGATATATAATATTCTAAATATTTCACACAAATAAAAGGTGGTTAAATGAATGAAAATGCTATCAAAAGAATTATTAATTTAGAAGAGAGAGAAATAAATTATAAGTTTGTATGGATTTCTCCGTGTTATTCTCCTGATGAACTTTATTCGGAAGAAAATTTAAAGTATATTTTAGTTTTTTTCCAAAAACCATTATGGTTAATGGCAAGAATGAAATATAGTGTCGCATGTAGAGAAATTCTTTTTTCGTTAGAATTTACACTTAGAGAAATTCTTATAAAAAGGTTGGGTGAAACGTATCTAAACAAGAGAGGTGATAAAAGACAAATAAGGGAGCTCACTTTGGGACAGATAAAAAATCTTTTAAGTGATAAAAAAATTATCCCAAAAAATTCTAAGGAGTATGAGTTGTTGCAAAAAGTAAATGAAATCAGAAAAATATATGTACACAATAGATATGATAAGATAATAAATAAGAGATTGCTTGAAGAACCTACTCAGAGACTTATGGCTACAATATACAAATTAATAAAAAATTCTGAGAAAACAAACTTTTTTGCAAAATATTTTCCTGAAACAGTAGGTTCTAAACAACATGTTTTTCAATTATTGTACTATTGTATTGAATTGTTAAAATATTTTCCTGAAACTAAACAGGGTCCAAATAAAACATTAGAAGATATTTTACAACGTTACGAAAAAATACATAAAGTGACTATTGATTTTGTCCAAAAGTAATTTTAATATTTCAATAATCTTTTAAACTTATTTCTTACTTATATCAATTTAGAGTGTTCTTTCAATTTATGTTTTTCCTATATTTGTAATCAAAAATATTCCAATCTGTTTTACTAATTTTTCGTTTGTTAATTCTTATAGATATGCCTGTTTCTTGTTTTTTTAGGATACTCTTTTGTTCCTTGATTATTCTTTCAAGGTTTTCTTTCTCAATGAACACTTTTGTTCATTTCAAATGAACACTATAGCAACTTTTGGTCTTCAAATCAGAATATATCTTTTTTGTCAATTCTAAATACTTAAAACTTTTATTGCAATATAAGCGACTTTCAAGTAGACTACCTTCTCCATAATCTATATAATACAAATTAAGTAGGGCTTTATTACTAGGTAAATTTTTAGCCCTTCTGGTAGAAAATTAATACCTAATCCACGATTTAAGCAAATTAATAATCCAAAATCATCATCAGGCAACTGGTTCAGTTTCTTTTTTAATTTTTCTTCATCTTTTTCTCCCATTGTTTATTTCTTTCATTTCCTTTTTAAATCTTTGGAGACCCATTTTCCATAAAAAATTGTATCCATATATTTTTTGTATCATTATTTGTCATTTCATTTTATTCATTTCATTTATCATACCTAAAATATCTGTGAATATAACATTAGTATTGTTTATTTTTTTCTTATCTTTGTTTCCCTTATAAAACACAACAATTACCTTGTTAGGATGATATTTCTTTATAAATGAATGCAAACTCCTGCTGAGTTTATTATTTTTGCTTTGCAACTTCACTTCAATGGCAGTTATCTTTTTACCTTCCTCAACCACAAAATCTACTTCTTGATGATTTTTAGTCCTCCAGAATTTGACATCTTTATTTAATTTTATCAATTCGCTTAAAACATAATTCTCAAAAAGCAATCCGTTTAATTCAATATCAAATTGTTTTGCGATTATATTTCTTAATCCAGTATCAAGAAAATATATCTTTGACTGTTTAACTATTTCATTTGTTTTATTTGTATAAAATGGATTCACTCTTATTATAAGATAACTCTTTTCAAGTGCTGCCAAGTATTTTTTTACTGTCTGGAAGGAAACATTAATCTTATTAGAAACATTTTGATAAGATAACACAGAACCTGTATTGATTGATAAATATCTTACAAGTTTTTCTAACGGCTTTAAATCTTCAATAGACCAAACTCTTGCAATATCTTTAAGTATCATTGTGTCATAGATATTTTTTAAAATCACTTTTTTTACTTCAATGTCATCAGTTGTCACTACTTTTGGATAGCCACCATAAGTTATATGCTCCCAAACCATTCTTTCCAATATCTTTTCATTAATCACGCGTTGTTTTTTTGAATTTAAAAATTCCTTTATTGAAAACGGATACAATTTTAATATTGCAACTCTTCCTACTAAATATGAAAACACCTCTTTACTTAATATTATTTCTGAAGATGAAGTTATCCATAGTCTTTCACCAGTATCTGCAAGATATTTTAATTTTTGGCCAGGATTATCGCAATTTTGAATTTCATCCAAGATAACCACATCAAAGCCCTTTAAATATTGATCCTTAAATTTTTTTATGTCCTCATTAAAAATATCCCTAGCATCAGGGTCATCAAAGAGAATATATGATGAATTAAAACTTTTCATTTCTCTTTTTAAAAAAGTAGTTTTTCCTGATTGCCTTGCACCAACTAATGCTATTATATTATAATGGTTTATCAATTTTTCAAATATTCTTTTGATTTCTCTATGTACATATTTTTCATCATTCATCATGGTTTACTTATGCAACAAATGTTTTTTAAATCTTACTATTCTTAAACTACAGTTTAATTTTAGTAATACTATTCTTAAACTACAGTTTAATTTTAGTTTAAGTTTCCCTATTCTTTTCTTTTAAACTTCTTTTCCAGATCGCTCCATGTAAACCGTATGATTGTGGGACGCCCGTGTGGACACATGTATGGGTTGTCGCACTTGTCGAGTTCTTTTATCAAATTGTATGCATACTCGTTTGAAATCAAATCCCCGCCTTTTATTGACATTCTGCATGCTTTTGTTGCAATGTAATGATAAAATTTCTCATACGGCAAGTTTATCTTGTGCGCCATATCAAGAATAAGAGTAGAAAGTTCATCTGATGATGCATTTGACAGTAATGTTGGGACAGAACGTAGGATGAATGTGTTTTGTCCGTAAGGTTCAATTGTAAACCCCGCATCATTATACTTTCTAATGTTAGCTTCGATTATCTCATACTCCTGTGGAGAGGTTATTATGGTTATAGGAACTAACAAGTTCTGCTTCTGAATATTTTGCTTTTTAAACTGCTTCATAAGTTTTTCAAAGTTAACTCTCTCTTCTGATGCATGCTGGTCAATCAATATTAATCCCAACTTATCTTCTCCTACTATATATGTTCTGTTTGCAATGCCATAAACATTAATCGGCAACAGTTTATTCCATCCGTCAGATGATTCTAAAAGTTTAATCTCATAATTTTGTTTTGTAGTGCCTGCTGATGTTTTTATGTTTTGCATGGTTAGTGTTGTCTGTTTGCCATGTTCAGTATAAATGTTAGTTCTCATGTTTGAACCGTGTGACGTGTCTGCTATCAAGATGTTATCCATAGATTTTATTACGTTATATATCGCGTTTGAAATGTCATAAGAAACATCTTTAACAAATTTAATCTCAAGCTTGGCTGGGTGGACGTTGACATCAATCAGTTCTGGTGGGATAATAATATTAAGAACAAATGC
Organism: Microcaldota archaeon; assembly: GCA_021158105.1. GTDB lineage: Archaea > Micrarchaeota > Micrarchaeia > Anstonellales > JAGGVH01 > JAGGVH01. Next base: position 9,669 of record JAGGVH010000045.1, on the reverse strand, counting down.
AGGATGACGATCGAGAAACAGTTTGCCAAACATGTTATACCCATTGTAAACCAAATCTGTGATATATTTTGACTTAACATACCTTCCATTAACAAAAATGTATTGGAAATCTTTAGTCTTTCGGGTATATGTGGGTTTTGTGACATATCCTACTACTTTCAACCAGTTCATATGCTGACTGGAATAGTTTACTGAAAACATGTTTTCAGAAACATCTTTGCCGAACACCATTGTGATTCTATCGATCAGTTCACCTGGCGGGAATATGATATTACCTCTGCCCGACTGAAATTCAAATTTAACGTTTGGGTTTGAAAGGATGAATCTGTATAATGTTTTAAGGTTATAATTATCTTCAACCTCATCTGACTTAAGGAGTTTTAACCTGACTGGGAGTTCTGAGAATAATGATGATAATGATACAATCGTGCCAGTTTCCATGCTTTTTTGCGAAAGTTTTGAACATTTGCCAAGGTGATCAAACTTGGCCTCCCATCCAATCTCATCTTGGCTTGTTTTTGATGAGATCGTCAGGTTACCTACTGCTGCCATGCTAAACAATGCCTCCCCTCTAAACCCAAAAGAGATAATACGGTAGAGGTCTTTCTCATCATATATCTTGCTAGTTGCGTGCCGGGTAGCGCACATGACCAGGTCATCCTTAGTCATTCCTGAACCGTTGTCAATGACTTTTATTAGTGTTTTGCCACCTTTTTTGGTTATAATCTTAATGTTTGTAGCGCCAGAGTCCAAAGAATTTTCAACCAGTTCTTTTATTACTGATGCAGGCCGTTCGATTACCTCCCCCGCTGCAATTTTTGATATTATGTTGGTTGGCAGAAGATGAATGTTTCCCATGGTTATGTTTATTGTGCAAATGTTTAAAAATATTCTAACAAAGAATACCTTGTGGAAAATGTTACAATTATCGCTGATCATAGGGAACCTGACGAAATTATTAATGAACTTAGGAATCTAAGTGCAGATGTTATTGTTAAACAGATCGAGCTTGGTGATTATTTAACTTCTGAACGGACAGTTATCGAGCGGAAAAGCAAGCATGACTTTGAACAGTCAATCATTGACCAGAGATTATTTCGCCAGATGAACAACCTTAATGAATGGTATGAGAATGTGATAATAATTGTTGAAGGAACTGAACCATACCTTCGCCTGCACCGTGATGCAATACTTGGTGCATATGCTTCAATCATAACAGACTTCCATTGCTCATTATTTTTCACAAGAAACAAGATAGGAACTGCTGAGATGATATATGCAATCGCAAAACACGAACAGTTTGCAAAGCGGTATCCATTAAACATTATAGGTAAGAGAAAACGGTTTACATTATCAGAACATCAAAGGGCAGTCATAGAATCACTGCCAAAGATTGGACCGCAACTTGCCATCACGCTGTTAAAGCATTTCGGCAGTATTGATAATATTGCAAATGCTACTGTTGACGATCTGATGAAAGTTAAAGGTATTGGTAAGAAGAAAGCTGAAGAGATTGTTAAGATTATGCATGTTAAGTTTGAGTGATGTTATGATAGTAATACCATCAGAGTCTAAGCATTTTAAATATTTCACAAAGTTTGATGCAGCAGGGTGTTACTTGATAAAAGAAGACTGGAAAGATAACGGTAAGATCATATCATGTAAAATGGAACTTAACAGGGTTAAAAAGTTGTGGAATGGTGATGTTGAAGAAGGCGGCATTGATAAAATCAACAAGAGAACTAAAGAGATAAGAATCCCATTTGATGTGTCGCACTCATTAATTACACAGTTTAAAGGCAGAATTAAAGATTGTGAAAAAGAGATATGGAATATTAGGATGGTTAAGAGTTTAAATGAAATGAAAATGATAAGAACCGCTGAAAAGGTTTGCATTGAACTGTCAGAAAACTTTGAAGATATAATAAAGAATAAAACTGAGAAAGAAATGGGTAAATACATAAAAACACAGTTGATTGATATGTTGGATGATATCAGTTTTGAACCGATCGTAGCATATGACGAGAATAGTTCACAGCCCCATCATACAATGACAAACAAGAGATGCAGGCGATTGGCATTAATAGATTTTGGTGGTAAAAAGAATGGATATTGTTCAGATGTTACTGTCATGATACCTTTATCTTCAAAGTATTCAACTGAGATTGAGAAGATGAGCAATGCATGGAAAGAAATAAAAAAGATAATCAAGCCGGGCAAACATACTTATGATATAGTATTGAAAGCAGATGAAATAATAAGGAGTTATTACCTTGGACATAAGACAATGGTCCATGCTCTTGGCCATTCTATTGGTATGGATGTCCATGAGTTTCCTGTTTTGAAGAGAAATAAGAAGTATAATTTGAAGATAAAGAAAGGCATGGTTTTTGCTCTTGAACCTGCAGTGTATTTTAAAACTTATGGGATAAGGATAGAACGAGAAGTTTATGTTTAGATCTTTTGTATTCATATTTACACAAATTAATCAAAACATTCATTTTTAAACATTTTGCAACAATATTATATAATGACTATTTGTAACAGTTTATTGTGTTTTAAGTTTACATAACCATAAATTTGTATCGGCTGAGGTGGTTTTATGGGTAAGGATGGAAATAATGGTAAGAAGATTAAAAATTTGATATTAAGGATACTCAATTCTGCGAATGTTGATAGGGGGACAACTTCTGATACTAATAATGTATTACAGTTTTTTAATGAAGAAGGAGTGCACATTTTAACTGATGATGAATATTTTGGAGGTTATATTGATCCTTTAACTTCAAGATATGCATCAAAGGAAATGATTGAGTTGTTCTCGCAGAAAACCAAGTTTACAATGTGGAGAAAGATGTGGGTTGCCCTTGCTGAGAGTACTTATGAACTGGGATTAAAAAACAAAAAAGGTGAACTGCTCGTAACAAAGGAGCAGGTTGACGAATTAAAACAGTTTGTTGATAAGATTAATTATGAAACTGCACAGAAGTATGAGCATGAGATCAAGCATGATGTCATGGCCCATGTGCTGGCGTTCGGCGACCAATGCCCCAATGCAAAAGGTATAATACATCTTGGTGCGACAAGCTGTGACATTACAGACAATGCCGATTTGCTCATTTACAACAACGCATTAAAAATCATCAAGAAAAGGTTAGTCAAAGCGATCTCGTTATGGGCAGACCTTGCAGAAGAATATAAAAAGTTGACGATAATAGGTCGTACACATTTCGTGCCTGCCCAGCCCACCACATTAGGGAAACGTATTACTATGTGGCTTGAGCCGTTGATCATGACATTAGAAAACATAGAATTTTTACAGAACTATTTGATAACTGCCAAGGGATTGAAAGGTGCTGTTGGAACGCAGGCGTCATTCTTAGAGTTGTGCCGCGGCGATAAAAACAAAGTAAATGAATTAAACTATCTGTTCGTTTCAAAGATTGGGTTTGATGGTCATTATTTAACTGTCGGCCAGACATATCCAAGGATATTAGATGTTATGATGATTGAATCGTTAGCTAATGTTAACGTTGTACTTAAGAAAATGGCAACTGATGAGAGATTAATGCAGGGCATGGAGATGATATGCGAACCGTTCGGTAAAAAGCAAAAAGGGTCATCTGCAATGCCGCACAAGCGCAATCCTATGAAGAATGAGAGGTTGACAGGTCTTGCAAGGATATCTTTTGGCAATGTTGTTACAATGCTTGAAACTGCTTCAGAACAGTGGTTGGAAAGGACACTTGACGACTCATCAGTACGCAGGATAATAATGGCTCAGCAGTTTATGTTAACGGATGCATGCCTTCTTCTTTCAATAAATACTGCAAAAGGGTTGGTTGTTTATAAGGACACATTTACAAGCGAGATGGAAAGGTATCTACCGTTTATGGCGATTGAAAAGATATTGATGTTGTCAGTTGAGAAGGGTAAGGATAGACAGGAGACTCACGAACGATTACGACGCCATGCTATGACTGCAATTGAACAGATTCACAAGACCGGTTCAAACCCGTTCGCAGCCTTGGTCTTGAATGATAAATATATTGACATATCACAAAAAGAATTGCAGGAGTTTATGGAAGAAGCAAAAATCGGTTATGGGTTGGCAGTTGACCAGGTAGATAATTTTCTTAGGGAAGTTGTACGTCCTATATTATCATTATATCGTGAAGAATTGGAGGACAATACTGAACATGAGATTAAAGTATAGTCCATCCGTCAATAGCCAGCCATGGCACGATATAAGGACCGTTAACATCTTGTTTATTTCCTATTGCTACAACATTATTAAACCCTTCAAATATGTTTCCAGATAACATTACATCTTTCAAGCCTATCTTTTCACCATTTCTTAGAACATACCCGTTGTCAATAGGTAACCCAAAACGTCCACTTATCGGGTTGGCAGTGTGAAGTCCAAAAACACTTCTGATGATTGCAACATTATCAAGTTCATCAATTTTGTCGTTACCGGATGGAATGATAATATTAGAAAATCCTATTGTTGGCTTGTTAGAATAACTGCTGCGCGCACAAAACCCTTGGTATTCATTAATGTTAACATTGTCAAGAGCTGCATATTCCCTATTATATGCGAACATTCTAAGCATTCCATTTTTAACAATCTCTCTTTTTTCAGATGGCACTCCTTCCATGTCATGCCTGCTCCTTTCTGTGCCTTGTATGTTTAAAGGATCATCAATGACGGTCAATCTGTCACATGCAACATAGTCCCCAACATCATACTTCACAGTTTTATAATGTCTTCTGATGCCTGTAAATGATGATAAATAAAATGATAGAAGTGAATACAATGCATCAGAATCAAGAACTACAGTCCCGTCGAACTTCATACGTTTACCATTCTGTTTAATCTCAGCATTTCTCTTGGCAATGTTTGGAATGTCATAAAACCTATCATTAAATGTTGGGAGTGACAATGATTCAGACACTGACATGTCGCCTTGTTTGATAACTGTTGACAACGAGACTTCACTGTCCCAATCTTCAACAATGTTTACTCCTTCAGAATTAATTATCTCATGTTTACCAAAAGATACTGAGGAGTATGATTCGATATGTCCGTCAACCGACAAGCATGTCATGATGTATTCTTTGAGTTTGCTTATTATGCCGTCTTCATCATCATAATCCACAGAATCATAATTTATGTTATGAGGTTTACTTTTTGGAGCAAATGAAAATGTGTTGATCACGGGATTGAATTTGCTTGTTGATATTGCGTTGTGTATAACTTTTTCAGCATCTTCTGTCCTTTGACCTGATGAAAAGCCGACATGCCCATCAACAATAACTCTTATCCCTATCCCTGAATCATAATCCCATTCACTTCGTTTGATCTTATTAAGTTTTGAGATTATGTTAATCGATTTTGTTTCTTCATAATATATTTCATATCCTTGGATTTGATTCTTCTTCATTTTCTCTTTTAATATCTTTTCATATTTTTCAATCATACTGCCACCTTATTTATCATGATGACTTATCCAATTATAACATCATCAACCCGTATCATCGGCCCGCCGTCGCTTACTCTGATAAGTTGTCCGTCTTTACCACAGAACCCAGGTCCTATGTTAACATGCCTCCCGACGGCTGCAATGTTGTGTAATGTTTCTTTGATGTTGCCTATCATTGTAACATCTCTTAGATGAGTCTTCAGTTCACCTTTCTCAATCATGTATGCTTCTTTTGCGCCGAACATGAATGAACCTGTTAACGGGTCAACAGAACCGCCATTCATGCCATGTAAAAAAATACCTTTGGAGATGTTGCTTATTATGTCGTCGTCAGAATATGTATCTTTAACATTTGCGGGTTCAAGAATTGTATTTCTCATTCTTATAATGGGTGGGGAATCATAATCTTCCATTCGTGCATTGCCCGTCAGGTTAAAATTCATCATGCCTGCAGTGTATGTATTGTGCATATAATTTTTCAATGTGCCATGGTTAATGAGGACAACCGGGACTGAACGAACACCTTCATCATCAAACATAATATTGCCAAACCCGTCCGGGTATGATGAGTAGTCTGTGATCTTTATAAGTCCATTGCCAACCTTTTCTCCTAACCTGTTGAGTACTGAAGACTTGTTTATGACAGCATCGGCTTCACATGCGTGCCCGACAGCCTCATGGGTAAACACACCTGTCATGTCTGGGTCAAGAACAACTGTATATTTTCCTTTCTTGGCATGTTCTGCTGAAAGTAAACCAACAGCTTTGCTCCCAGTCTTTTCAACCAGTCCGGAGAATGAATTTATGTCGATGTCACCCTGTCCAAGCCATCCTTTACGTTCACTCCACGATTCCATTACACTACCGGACCGTGCAACACCGTATGAACTAAAATAACCCCATATGTCATCATGAGTGATTGAAGAATCATCACTCTCATAACTACGAATTGTGTGGTTGATTATTAATTTCAAACTTCGCGATTCCAATTTCGGCGTAAACAATTTGTCAAGCTTTTTCAGTTCATTAACAATGTTTTCAATGTCATATTCCGGAAATTCTTTTTTTGAATTGTTATATTTTTCAACGGGTTTATGCTTAAATCTATAATCTTCATTGCCAGTTTTAATTTTCGACAACTTCTTAGCTTTTTCAATGACCAATCTCTCATCAGATAACCTGTTGGATGATGCAAACCCTATTGATTTGTCAAACGCCCTTGCACTTACACCGTTGTATACATCATTGACAATGTTAACTTCGCCGTTTTGGATTGTTATTTTAATTGTGTAAGTTTTAAATTTCCATAAATCCATGTGATCACCAGTTGCTAAATCTAATATTTAGTCAATAACTAAAACTAAAATTTTATTCAATTCTTTACTCTCTAGTTATTTCTTTGTTTTTTTACTGTTTTTCTTTGTCCTTTTTCTACGGACTTTATTGTTCTTTTTCTTTTTAGTGGTAGGTTTATTAGTTTTAGAGCTTGTTGTTTTTTGTTTTTTTCGTGATGTAATTTTAGTTGTTTTCTTTTTCGTTGTTTTAGTTTTTTCAATTTCATACATTTTTGATGATAATATTTCTTCAGTTATTCCCGACAATACCTTAAGAAGTTTAACCTTCTTAGGCGAATCCTTTAATGCAATCTTTAATACGTCAACAATTGTGTAAACTGGGACGATCTTGATTTTATTTTTGTCATAATCTGACAGGTAAACATCATCCTTATTACTGATTGGGACGATGACTGTTTTACATCCCGCGTCAATCGCAGCTTCAACCTTGCCTGTCAATCCGCCAACTGGCATAACTTCACCACGGATTGATAACGAGCCTGTCATTGCAACACTCTGATCAACAGGAATGTTTTCCATTGCAGATATCATTGCAACTGCGATTGATATTGAAGCAGAATCGCCCTCAACACCTTCATATGATTGCAAAAATTGGATATGAACATCTTTGTTTGATATGGTCTTTCCGGCATACTTTTTGACTATTGCAGAGACATTCATTACTGCTTCTTTTGCAATCTCGCCCAGTTTACCTGTAGCAATGATCTTGCCTTCCTCCTTTGATGCAGCAGGGGTAACCTCTGCTTCGATTGGGAGCACTATCCCAGTCCTCCTGTCACCGAAAACTGCCAAGCCGTTAACCTTTCCTATCGCATAACCTAATGATTGTACAACACTGTAATCCTTTTTTAATGTAACAAATTCATGAGCAACCTGTTCTTCAAGTGTTCTTGAAAGGATTAATGCTTTGTTGATATGCTCCACTGTAACATAAGGTGCACCTTTATCGATTGCAACATCGCCTGCTGCGCGTATGAGTCCGCCCAATCCTCTAAGGTTTAAGGTTAATGAATGTTTACGTGTTGCCCTCTTCTTAGCTTCTTCAATTATTTCTAATACTGCATCTTTAGTAAAATGCGGTATCCTGCCATCCTTTTTAACTTCTTGTGCTACAAACTGAACGATCTTTAGTCTGTTCTCTTTAGTGTCCGGCATGTTATCATTGACTTTGATTTCATATCCTGCGCCCCTAATCCTTGACCTTAAAGCGGGATGCATCTTTGGAATGTCCTCAAAATTGCCAGCTGCGACCAGTACAAAATCGCACGGGACAGGTTCAGTCTTGACGATTGCACCTGATGAGTGTTCACTCTGGCCGGTTATCGGATATTTCTTTTCCTGCATTGCGGTTAGAAGTTCCTGTTGGAAGTGTGATGTTAAAGAAACAATCTCGTCAATAAATAATACTCCTTTGTTGGCCTTGTGAATCGCACCTGCTTCAACTCTCAGATGTGCAGGCGTGCCAAGCCCTCCTGATTGTAATGGGTCATGCCTGACATCACCCAACAATGCTCCAGCTTTAGTACCTGTGGCATCAATAAACGGTGCAGTCTTACGGCCTGTGTTGTCAACTATCAATTTTGGTTTTGATGAAAAGTTTGGATTGATCCCTAACCGTGTTCCGATATTGTACAAGTATGTAAACAATCCGTATAATAAGAATGAACCGCCTATTATTGCCAATGACATCCATTTTGTCATATCAGAGAAAGGCAAAAAGAATATTACTATTATACCTAAGATTGCAACCAACAATGCAGTCATTAAAGGATTAATCTTTTTAAATTCAGTTATCCCCATAGTTCCTTGGATTTTATTATAATTTTTGATTATCTTTCTTCCCATGCCGTCAGCCGAATGGTCCATTTGTGATATGCGTTTAAGTTCAATATCTTTTTCAATCTCAGAACTAGACGGGTATGTCTTTACAATGCGAACCTTAGGATTGTTTTCATCAGTAGGATTTGGATAAACCAAAATGTCTTCTAAAGATGTAGCAGGCATAAGTTCTGCCATTGCTTGTGCAAGCATAGACTTTCCAGTTCCAGGAAGACCTATCAACAATGCATGCCTGCGCTGCCTTGCTGCCTTCTTTATAATGTTTACTGCATAATCTTGGCCGATAATCTGGTCAATCAAACTTTTTGGAACTGGTATTTCAGCAGTTGTCCTAAAATTAAAACTTAACTTGTTTGCTTTGTTCACATAACTCACCATTCATTTTCTAAATTTAACATGAATCACTGCACCAACAAATAGTAGTATGGGATATACAATAATTGTAATGATAAAACGTGCGAACAATCCTGAGAATGAAAGTGTTTTATCAAATCCTGTTATTCCCAATAAGGTATTGATTAATGTGGGGCTCATAAAACTCAAATATGAATATACATTATCATAAACATATCCTGCAGTAAATATTTCTAATATAAGTAATAAGATGATTGAAATTCCTGATGCAAAAATGCCTGAAAGGATTGATGATAACAGTGCTTTCTTGATACCCCCTCTTATCCCTAAAAATATAGGAAATAATTTCATCATAACTACTCCAAATATTGGGAGTAGGATTATTGATATCACACCTAATAATGGAATACCTGTAAGTATACCTGCAGTGATTCCTATGATCAGGACTGGTGTCAGTACAGTTGCATCCATTTTATCATTGAATAATACTTTTCTGTTTTTAGATATAACTTTTTTAGTTTTGTTTTCAGTTTTGTTTTTGTTGTTTTCACCAGATTCAACAACAATCTTTACTTTTCCCTTTTCGATCATTTCTTCTAACTTTGCAAGTTTTTCCAGTTTATCTTCTGAGATTT